>DCEX01000001.1:26467-50819 GCA_002315015.1 Faecalibacterium sp. UBA1819 | reverse complement strand
ACTTGACTTTTATTAGCAGGTCTCTCTCAATTTTTTTATGAGTATTGTCCGACCCCGATGAATACGAACGTTAACAGCCGTTTCTGTTAATGCAAGAGCTTTCGAGATTTCCCTTGTGCTGCGTTCTTCTATAAATCGCATTTCCAGCACTGCCCGATATGTATCAGGCATCGACTGTATAACTTCTATAATTGACCGTTCGTCATTTTCTGCAAACCTATCATCGTTTCCGATTATAGCATCTTCAAAAGGTAATTCCTGCTTTTTTCTTCTCAAAATCGTTATAGCTTCATTTTTTACTATAACAACGAGATACGCCCCATATTTATTACTTGGTAAACTCGAAATTCTATGAAAATTATTTACAACTCGTACCCATGCGTTCTGGACAACATCTTCTGCTGTATATCCGTCATCTGGAAAATACCGTTTTGCCACCCGTAGCATAGCACTTCCATACTGATTATATAATGCCGCAAAAAGTTCTCTATCATTGTCACTTTCCAGCATTGATAAAAAGATCAACAAAAACCACCACCTCCTGTCTTTTAACGAAAAACTTTATTCTCTTGAAAAATGCTCCGCAAGACCACACCTCAGTACATCGCTTATGGTGTCCATGATACGCTGGATCGTATCACAAGCATCATCAAACGAGACATCTTTTGCGTAGTCAAAATCTCTCTGATATTTTTTCCAAAAACCTTGAAGCTGTTCGCTGGAGCGGATCTCGGTAATAATATCCGGATAGAGGTTGAGGACTTTTTGGCTGCCTCGCTTATTGGCTGTGCGCTCAAGGGCCTGAAGCAGTGTTTGTGAATCACACTCGGAACCCCGCAGAGAATATAGAATATGTATGTCATAAAAATCTCTCGGGCGCGTGTTGGCAATACTGCGGGACAATACGGTTTCAATTTTCTCTGCCAATACGGTTTCAAGGTTGTAGGCAAGGATACTGATGGAACGGTCGTCAAACAGCAAAGAAAAAGTGTATTCGATTTCTCGTGGGGTGATAATGTCTCCGGTCGTCACATCTACAGTCAAAGGGACACTGATTGGCGGATAATTTGCTTTCAGCGAAACCCGAATCCCTGGATAATCATCACCTTCGCGGATGTCGGCAATATCCACCAATTCAAAGCGTACATCATCGGCAACCTCCACAGCACAGATTTCTTCAAAAATCCTTCGGATGGCTTCATGTGTCAGAATGAAGCCTTTGATCGTGGTATCCAAATCCATGGTGGCCCGTGTGTCAAGGCCGACGATTGCGGAAATGAGGAAGCCGCCTTTCAAAATAAAATTCTGCTTATATGCTGAGAGCGAGATCCGCTCCAGCAGTCTCTCTAACATATAGTTTTGCATGACCAACTGAGCGGAAATCTTTTTCTCGGCGGCTTTCTTTTTGATAAAAGCCTTTAGCTGCATCGGATTTTTTGTGATCATAATAGTATCTCCATGTATCGAAGCACCTTGGGTTTTACACGCAGCTGCTCTGCGTACTTCATCAATTTATAAATATCCTTCTCTTTTGACACAGCGTATTTTTTCATCGCTGTGCTTACGATCTGGATGTCGCTCCCGCTGCCGCGAAGAATATCACATATCGTTCTTTCAAGGTCATAAACTTGGAGCGGATTGCCGCAAGGAGAGGGCAATTCCATAACGCCCAGCGAATAATTCTCTGCCACAACGCGTTTGACAAGAATATTTTCCTCTTTCAAGGAGCGTGAGTTGTAGCCTTTGGGAAAGGTCATGGTGTATTGTGCCGGGGTGCGGTCAGAATAACCGTGCAGGTACAATGCAGTATCGTGCGAATAGATTCCGCGCCCGTATCTTAGCTGTAACAGGTAAAAATCGTCTTCCCATGCGTCAGTGCGTACATATAAACCACGTCCGAAACGATAAATCACACCACTGTCTACAAGTTCTTGTAAAATGCTGCGGTGTAGTCCAGCGGAGGTTACCTGCTCCGTGGTAATTGTCCCATTTGGTGATGCATTTAGAAGTGTTTTAATCCGTTCACGATCTGTCATAGGCTTTAGCTCCTTTTTATATCTGACAGTGACACATTATATTATATAAAAATAATGTGCAGATGTCAAGAACGAGCGATACAACGGCACATTATTTTTTGATAAAGGAATGTGCCGTTGTTGAGATGGTGATGCGTTCAATATGAAGTGTTGGTTTTGTGAAAAAGATTCACTTCTCTTTCCGTCTCACCGCACTACATAACGAGGAATGCCGGCGAGCCGCCAGCAAAGCGGCGAAAGCTACCGAGAGCAGCTTTATCAAAGGTATGGTATGATTTTTTGAAAAACTTTTCTCTTTCATTTAGTATTTGCTGCTAAAAACGTAGTATATGGTGAGGCTGGAAGGAAGGTGGCGCAATGACCGATGATGAAATAATAATAGACCTGTTTTTCGAGTGTGACCAGCAGGGCATACAGAACTAAATGTTAATTTGCGTTGCTTGTGGTAGCAGGATGTTTTGAGTATAATAAAAATGACTTAAAGAGGAGTTGAACTATATGTTTGGAGATAATTTGAAAAAAGTACGAAAAGAAAAGGGGCTTTCTCAAGAGGCTCTTGCAGAGAAAATAAATGTTGTGCGACAGACTATCTCAAAATGGGAAAAAGGGCTGTCAATTCCAGATGGGGATATGCTTATAAAATTATCTCAAGTTTTGGAGGTGCCTGTGGAAACTTTACTCGGGAGCAAAGTTCCATTGGAAAATACAAACGCTGTTAATCAAGCGATACAATTTCAAATAATAAATAGCCTTTTAGAAAATTCTCAACGAGAAGGTGCTAAAATGTCTGGAATAATGATACTTGGCGCTTTCATTTCGCTGATAGGCGCATTTTTCTCTGTTGCTTTAATGACGCTGGCTACACTAAACGATGTCACATTAAATGGAACAGTAGGAATTATCGGTTTGCTCAAAGGCTATGGTGCTATGGATTTCTTTATAGTATCTATTGCCCTTATTGTTCTGGGCATTGTTCTCTTTGGAATAGGAACATATATCGAGTTCAAAAGCAAAAGGTAATGGTAATTATAGGATGGCTGACAAGCTGGCGCGAGGTGAAAAGTTTATATATCGTCGCCTTTATAGTGATTGTTGCTAATAAGGCAATCGATATCACTGTTTCGAAAATCCGGTCGCGCATAAAAGACAGATAAGCAGTTCAAACCTTTACGCTATTAAATGTCTGTTTCGCTGTTCAGAGTAGCAGCAAACAAAAAAGCCCCCGTTCCAGCAAGGCACAAGAGAGTGCCGCTGGAGCGGGGGCTTAATGTTATGTTATTACAGGTTCTGCCGGATGATCCGCGTGATGATGCCCACGGCTACGCCACGCTCCATGTCCAGGCGGGTGACGGCAAAGGACACATCATCCTTTTTTCCGGGCATCCGGTAGTCATAGCAGGAGTGGGCCACCGCATTGACGCCGTTGGAAAGCCTGACATAGACGACGCCCTTGTGGACATCGGTGACCTTGCCGGCGTACTTGCCCTGGATGCGGCACTTCTGCAGGTTGTCCCGGTCGGTGTTTTCCGAAGTGCTCTTGATGTCGGCCCGGATGCTCAGGTCTTCCGGGCTCTCACGCCGCACACTGAGGATGCGGACCAGCACCTCATCGCCCACAGCAAAACGCTCATGAGCGTCGCCGATCCAGTCCCAGGCCAGATCCCGGGCCAGGATGGAGCACTCGACGCCGAACACTTCCACGCGGATGACTTTCTCGGCCACGGCGATTACGCGGGCCTGCACGATGCGGCCTTCGTGGACACGGTACATGCCGTCAGCATCCAAATCGAAGTAGAAAATCTGGCGCTTACGCATCATCGCCTCCCGGCGGCTGGCGACCACGCTGCGGGTCTTGGAGTCAATGCCCCGCACCACAAAGTCGATGTCGGCCCCCAGCATGTTGCCAAGGATCTTGTTCTGACGCAGCATCAAGTCTGCGTATTCCTGGCCGGAAGGACTGCGGCCCAGGTTGATCATCATTTCCTTGATGGGAATGATGATGCGGAATCCCTTATAGTCCACCACAGCCACCGTCTTGCGGTTGTCCAGCTGCTCAATGCCTCCCAGCTGGCCCGTCAAGATGCGGCGGGTACGGTAGGCATTGTGAATCTCATGCCAGATGATGTCCTCACGGTCTTCCATCGTTTCCACATCTTCACGGCTGCGGATGGTCAGAATAGGCGCATCACGACGCGGCTGAGCATTTTGACGGCGGGGAGGTGCCTGGGGAACGGCAACTTCGGGAGAATGTTCTTCCATCGGAACGGCAGTGTCCGCCGAAACAGCTTCACCCTCCGTAGCCGTATCCTCGACCGACGCTTCATCCATCGTAGGATTCTCAGTGTCCGTCTGCGCAACAGGAACTTCCACCTCGGCAGTTTCGGAAGCGGTGGTTGTTGCTTTCTTTCTACGGGAAGTGCGTCGGGGCTTTTCGACAGGCGGCGCTTCGGCAGCTTCAGTATCCGGGGCGGGGTTGGCCTCATCATCGGACCTTTCCTGATCTGCAGGAAGTTCTTCGGTGTAGTCAGCCGCAGTCTCATCATCCCGCTCGGCATCAGCATTCTCGGCAGAGGGGGGCTCGGCGGCATCCTCGTCTCTGTCCACAGGGTCATCGCCGAACACTTCATTTTCCGACAGTTCCGGCAGATCGCCAGCATCGTCAGGCGAATCCATAGCCGCCAGCAGAGTGTTCAGATCTTCACTGTCAGTGGGGGCAGCATCCGGGATAACCATATCCTCAGCGGGAATAGCAGTGCTGTCCAGTGCGGTGGTCTCAGGAACAGAATTCTCCTGCTCCAACAGTTCTTTTTTCTTCATTGTCATAAATACCTCCTGAATTATGAAATTAAGATAGAATCGAGTCTTTATCTATTGTGATAACACCTTCTGGGGTTGGTGCTGTATCCTTTGCCGGTGGTTGGGGTTCAACCGATGATTTTGGCGCTTTCGGCTTTTTCCTTACCGGTTTTTTGGGTGCTGCAGGCGGTGGGGGAGGAGCGGTAGGCGCCGCTGGTTGTTCCTGTTCCAGTTGGCGCCATTCTGGGGTATGTGCAGAAGCCTTGCAGGATCGAAGTTTTTTGGACTCGGGGTGTTTGGAGTAGTCCATTTTGTCTACCTTGAGCACCTTCTGGCCGCGGATGATGACCAGTGCTTGAGTAATGGGAAGACGCAATACTTCGTCTGGAGTGAGAACAGGCCGCTTGCCAATGCCAGAGGTTTCCCGGAACTCGGGTGTATAATTGGAAATACGCCAGGTACCCAGCTGTTTGGACTTGCTGGATACCGCTACTGATGCGAGACCAGTACGAGAGGAAATGAATTCAGCAGTCAGTTCATCGGTACAGCCCAGAAAGAGCTGAGCGTCGCAGTTGCCCAGGATTTCCTGCCATAAATTGAGAGGATAGCGGTTCTGCAGTCCTGCAAGGTTCTGGAACACACAGCTCATAGATATGTTCCGGGAACGAATGACACTGAGCCGGCGGGCAAGGTCAGGGATGGTGCCGCAGGCTGTCAGCTCTTCGCCAAGGATATGTACAGGAACAGGCAATTTACCGCCTTCACAATGCTTGTCTGCGTAGCGGACCAACTTGATAAAGCAGAAGGATAGGAACAAACTTGCCAGAAAATCAAAGGTGCTGTCCTGGTCACTGGTGACAAGGAAGTAGGCACATCGCTTCTGCCCGGGCAGCTCCAGATCGATTTCATCCCGGGTGGTGATCTTCTTAATCAACTCTGATTGAAATACCTGTAGGCGAGAGCCCAGACCGATGATCACACCGCTGCGCACCGTATCACTGGCCTGCTTGAACAGGCTGTACGGCGCCTTGGCCGGATGCGACGACGGCAGCACATCAAACAGGCTGTCCAAATCGGATTCGCCATTCAGTGTCAGCAGCCGGTACACTTCGCCAATGTTGCGGTTTTCCGCTGCATAACTTTGATCTACATAGAGAACCAGTGCTTTCAGCAGGTTCATCTCACACGAATCCCAGAAATGGTCTCCCTTGCCGTTACTGTTGGTGTTTTTGATGATCACATCCACAAAGAGCTGCGCCATCAATTCCTGACCTTCCACTTCGGAAAGGCAGTTCCAGCTGTCTGAGTTTTCCGGGAGTACAAGATTGAATACTTTGACGCAGTATCCCTGATCACGGAGGTACTCACTGGATTTCTCGTAAAGTTCCGATTTGGGGTCTGAAATAATCAGAGATTCCTCTCGAATTACTGCCTGGAGGATTCGGTTCATGCAAAAAGAGCGGGTTTTCATACTCCCGCTGGAACCATATACAGCCAGATTTCCGTTGATCCGGGGATTCTCGGGAATACAGACCGCTTTCCCGTCCAACATCCCCAGCACAACGCCTTTATGCTTTCGCACATCGGGCACCAAATCCAGTACACCGGACATCTCCTTGCGGCCCATCCAGCCAGAGGTGCCATAGGTTCCTTTGGTGGAATAGATGAAATTTCGGTCGGCATCATATTCGCCAGTGTCGCTGTAGCCCATGCGCATTACCATTATGAGCAGAATTGCCAGCAGCCCCAGGCAGATTAAAGAGCCATATACCCCATACGGTGGTTGAAGAGCGCAGGTGAGACAGGTAAAAAAATCGGGCGACGCCACCGCCGGAGATGTTCCGTCCCCAGGGATGCCGCCGCCCGTTTTCCAAGCTGCATAGTTGCCGAGTATTTGTGCCAGAAAGCCGCCTGCGTAAAGAATCGCCAGAATGGCAAAAGGCGCTGCGATCAGGCCGGTTATCATTTTTTTCTTTATGGGAAAAACCTCCCCTCGAATTTTTCAAAATCAATGGTTTGAAAGCGTACCCGGTTGCCACAAAAGCGGCGCAGTGTATCTGCTTGAAAATCAAAGCAGATCAGTGTTCCGGTGCGCCCGGTTAGTTCGAGGGAGGTGTTGAAACGCACGATGCGGGGCAGATCGCAGGAGTAAGCGAATAATACGGGTGTACCATCCGGCTCCGCGGCGTCCTGCTCTGTGGCCTTGCCCAAATTTGCGATAAGGCCTTGGGATAGAATACGGTCAAGCTCTGCGGTTTTTACAGAATCGCATAGTAAAGCCAGTATCACCTCCCCCTGATGGTTATTGGGCAGAAAATGAAAGTGGTCGTAGCTCCCATCCAGCATAAAATAGTCGTGCTTCGGGCCTCCGGTGCTGGTCAGCATTTGATAGGCCAGCTCCATGCTGTCGCCCAATATCAGCCCGTGAATATCGTCCGCCCGGTACTGTCCAGGCAGACGCTGCTGGCATAAGGTGTTCCACATCACCGCTTTGACCCGCATTTCGGATTTATAACGCCATTTCATGAGAGACATACCGCTGCTGTAGGTAACAAAGAGCTTCATGGGAGACAAAAGCACTCCCGCAAATCGGGAATTGTGAATTTTGGTCGCATCGATTCCAAGCCCTTTGACCTCACGGGAACTGTAAAAGGCGGGATTGCTGCTCGCTTTCCCGCAATATCCCTGTGGCGCAAATACGGGTGACTTTTCATCTGGGTAGATCGCAACACCGGCATTGCCCATAGTGGTATATGCTTCAGCAAGTCGATGGAGCCGAAGCCGACGGTTCACCTCGCTTTTCAGGCGGTTGGTGTCGGTGTCGCCGGTCAGATAGAATGTGAATCTCTCCGGCCAATTGTCCAGTAGGGTAGCTTTAGCTCTCGGCCCAAGCCGAAAGCCTCGGAGCCTGTCCCGATAGTAGGTGCGAAGTAACCCATTCTTTTTCAGGTCGGTTACGACTGCTTCCAAGTAGTAAGGACTGGCTGGGAGACGGTTGAGCTGGCTGGTGGGGAACTCGCCGGAAATGGCGGTTAGTGATAAAAGCCGGAATGGGAGCGTATCCGGCTGTGGAAAGGTACGATTGCTCTTCCCAAGTAGTCACCTCCTTTTGGTGTGTGTTTTTACCGTATTGGACTGAAACTCCGGTAAAACATCGTCCTCTCCGAATGGCTAAAACCCTTGAAAATCAAGCGTTTCCGCTTCACCAAGGCATATCGGATTTGGAGAGGGCAAAAATGGTCAAAAATCCGATATGGTTTTCAATGCCGATTTATGCTCTGCGAGCCATGCCGGAAACTGCTGCTTGTCCATCACATAGATTCGGGTGCAGTCTTGGTCTCCAAGCTCTGCGGTGTTATAAGCGTCGCACAGCAGGCCAGTATCATCCGTCATCACAAAAGCGGAAAGCAGATCCAGAAGGTGCTTTTCGTCCAGGTTGTCGAAGTCCCGCACCCGCTTTGGAGGGAGGGCCCGGTCGTACACTTGTGCAAAGCAGACCACGCAATCCCGGTAATGGGGCATAGGGTGCTCTTTAGCGTATTGCTCCAGAGCAAAGTAAAGCGGGTCCAGAAGGAACTCGTCGCTCTGTCGTTGCCTGCGCTTTGGCAGGAGTGTAGGCAGCGTAACCGCCAGCACACCATTCTCGCAGGTAATGGAGATCCCGTGCATCACGCTGGCAGACTGGAGATAATCGCCTTTCCGGATGGTAGTGCTGGAATAAATCAGGTGCCGCAGGCGGCAGGCGATTCGTTCTGCCCGCAGTGCAGCATCAGTGGACAGCGTTTCATAGTTGTCCGGGTAGCGCTGTATATCGGTGGTGTCCATGGCATACAGCGCATTGCTCAGTCGGGATATATCATCAAGGATATTTCCGATACGGTGGGATATTAGGTTTCGATCCAATAATCATGAGCCTCCTGCCTTTTTGAAATATTGAGTTTGACCGTTAGCCGATACGGTGCAGAATACCGATATGCCGGGACAGTCGATTTTATCGATCTGCGCCGGTGTATCCAGTAAAATCATCCGGCGACTGTCACCTTTGTTGCCCCGTAAGGCATGACTGACCAACGCTTCCTGCCCAGTAGCTGCATAAGCTACTTCGTACAACTCACCGTCGGCAAAAAATACGAGTTTAACTGGAAAATCGGCGGGAGCATGATAATCGGCCCGTTCGATGAAATCCAGTAGAATCCATACCGCACGAACAAGGGCCTGATCCGTCTTTGGGGGACTGCCGGCTGGAAAGTAGCCGCCGCTGTCATTGTGAAAAATACGGCCCTGTCGCACCAAATGGGAGAGCAGGGCCGTGCTCTTATCTTCCTTGCCAGGGTGAAAGCAAAGAAGCTGGTGTTCGCTGAGACCAGGATACATAGTCACTATCCGCAGCAAGTCCGCAGCCTCATTTCCGTAGATTTCAGCCCTGGTCTTCATGGTTACCACCTCCTGTTAATGGCGTCTTTGTGACGCTTTTGCAATACCTTATGCGCTTTAAACGCTTTGAAAAGACGCCATCTGTGCGTCATACTGATGTATTGAACCGTTGTTCGCTTCCAAAGGCGTCATGCAGACGCATATTCAACGCATTTACAGAAAAACATGGGATTTTACCTCCTTGTAGTAATTTGGGGATTTATGCGGGTTCCTGTTCCTGGCGCTTACGTTCCACAATTTCCCGCAGTTCTCGACGGTCAGTGGTAATCAGTTCTTTTTCCAGCGGACTTGCTTTGAATTCCACCATAATATTGTTGCTGTTGGTGGAAATCAGGCCGTTGCCGCGTTCAAAATGCAGGATCTCCATGGTTTCCGCATCGGAGAGGTGAAGCGTTTCTTGGACTCGATCTGCTTCATCGTCCTCCAGGTTGAGAATGATTTTGGTCTTGCTGTTGTTGATGATGCCTTTGCCAAAGCGTCCTTCGTCCAGATTGAAGAAGTCGTTCAGGTCCTGGCTGGCGCAAACCGCCGAGCCGCCATAACCACGGATGGTTTTGAAAATCTCCAGCACGAAGTCGCCTGCCAGTCGTGTACCGGTGGCTCCGGCACCGGACAGGAGCTGCCAACACTCGTCGATAAAAATGGTCTTTTCCTCGGTGCGGTCAGCCTTGGCGCGGTCCCAGACGAAATCCAATGCCACAAACATTCCCACTGTCAGCAAATCGCCAGTCAGGGAGGAAATGTCCAGTACGGTGTATTTGTTATCCAGCCGCACATTGGTCTGCTTGTTGAAAGTGCTGGCTGAGCCATGCACCAGGCGGTTGAGAATGTGGGCCATGCGGGTGGTTTCCGGGGTGGCCTTCAAAATCTCGTGAAGATCGCCCAGCACCGGCATCTCGCGGTACTGTCCCGGATTAGCCGGGTCGTCCAGAGAAGCGTTATCGTGGGTGATCCCTTTGGCATTGTAGGTACGAATCAGAGCTTCATCCAACAGTTGGCGTTCTTCGTGAGACATATCGGGAATCAGAAGGCTGAAGAAAATATGCAGCTGCTGGATTTTGGCCGCCAGCTCAGAAAGTTGGATACCGGGGCCGTCCAGCAACTCACTGACCGACCGATCTACTTTGCGGATTTCCATGACATTGATACAGTGGGGACTGGCCGGAGAGATTTGGATAAACTCGCCGCCCACATTGGCACAGGCCCGATGGAATTCATGCCCCTTCAAGGGGGCAATGATGAAAATAGGGATGTTTTTGCGCCGCATCCGCAGCGCCATGAGCTGCATGGTAAAGGTCTTGCCGGCGCCGCTGGTGCCGAGAATCGCCATATTGGCGTTCTTGTAGATCGCAGAGTTGAAAATATCAACGATGATCAGGGAACTGTTGTACTTATTGACTCCCAGCAAAATGCCGTTGTCGTCACACATCTCAAAAGAAGTAAAGGGATAACAACTGGCGGCGCCGCTGGTCAGCAGGTTGCGCTTGCCACGCTCAAAAAGCCCTTTTTCCATTGATACCAGAGGCAGGGCAGAAAGAAATGCCTGTTCCTCCCGGAAGTGGCAGGTACAGACATTCATATCCTGTGAGAGCAGGAGCTTTTTCATTTCAGCTTCTTTCCATTCCAAATCCTCCACGGTAGATGCGGTAATGGTAATCAGCAGATTCATGTAGTAGAAGTCTTCGTTGTTGCCCAGACCCTCCTTCAAGAAATAGCCGCTGCGGATAGCACCATCGATGTCATCAAAGTCTGTGTTGGTATCACTGGCGTCCTTGATCTTAGAACGGTTGATGCGCAGCTGCTGACCTACCTTCTGGATGATGGTTTCCTTTGGCTGCCTGGACAAAAAGAGATCCATGTCAATTCCATCCCCGGCATTGACAATCAGACTGAGCCACCCGGCGGGAACCTGAGTCTTGTAACCGTCCGATGGAATCAGCAGATAGGAATAGTACAGACCATCGATGCAGATGTGGTAGCCATCTGTGAAATCAATACTGCTTGGGGCAGCAAACTCGGTCGCCGGAATATGATCAATCTCGCTTTCACGACCATTGGCGATATACTGCGCCACAGTCTCCTGTGCCCGTACAGCCAGCGGCTTGACAGCACTTTCATTCCGGCACAGCAGATTGTAAAGAACATCAACTGTGAATTCATCCTCATTTTCGGGGATGATGACCTCATTCCCACACTGACGCAGGTAATTGGCAGCTGTGTGGACGGTGCTCTGTAAGGATTGAATTGCTTCCTCTTCCTGTTCAGAACGCCGGGTATTGTTCCAGGGCTCATATTCAAAAATCAAGAAAAATCGCCGTGTCACAGCTTCTCTGGAACCAACCTGCTGCACGAAATTCAGATAATCCTCCTGCATCAGCCGGCACTGTTCATTTTCCTCCTGCGCCATTTCCCGGCGCACAGTGTCCAAATGCCGTTCAATATCTGCACGGCGGGTCAGCACTTTGATCTGTAGTTTGATAGGAGAAATCTTGAGGTACGACACGAAGGAGTAAATGATATTACGCTGCTCCCGAGCACTACGCAGCATAAAATTGATGGGAACTACTTCTACCACCTTCACAAAGCGGTGATCTTTCGAGTAGATGATGCCATTGGCAATCTTCTCAATGGGCAAGTAGTCCGCCACAGGGTTGAGACAGGTAGGCTTTTGCTCTTTGATGTGTGCGGGCCGCTTAGGCACCCGTTCCTTTGTGGGACGTTGTTTCGCCTTCTTCCTCACAGCTTTTTCAGGTGGGGGCCCTTTCTTTACTTTTTTGGCAGGACGCAGCTTTTCACGGATCTCATAGCTGCGAACTTCGTCAAACTCAGCAGGAAAATCCTCATCGCGGGATCGGCGGCGCTTTGGGGGCTTGGCCTTTTTCTCCTTGGGTGTCCGCTGGCGGTGGTGCTTCCCCTCCTTTGGAGAGGATTTGCGGCTATCCTGTTGCTCAACGGTGCCCCCCACAACACGACGATTCCGCAGATATTTCAGAAAAAGGATCAGAAATCGGGAAAGACTTTCTCCCGAAATGCCAATCAACGCTACCAAAGCTGCTGGGAGGGCAGTCAGACAAAGGATGATAATACGGGCAGTCAGTCCCATCGGGACAAAAAGGAAGACAGGTACCCCAATGGCAACCGCCAGAATACCTGCCTCAATCGCATTTCGGATTTTGAACATGCCACCCAGGATTGTGCCCGTTTCAATGAAATTGGGTGGTATGATGTAAATATCGTGGTCGTTTTTGTTGTTCATGATAGCCTCATTTCCGCAGCCGAATGCGGCGTTAGCCGATAATCCAGAAAGGTCCACCCGCTGCTGCCCTTCGGCTGGCCTCATTTAGAATAATGGATAGATCCCAGAGCTGTTCGCTCCGCTTGTAGCTGGCCGGATCTGCCACCATGATTTGTCCATCTTGTACTCCTCGAAGGACGATGAAGTGGCCGGACGTTGTAAAGTGGCCCTCAGACATGATTGCCACGACCAGCTTCCCTTCAGCCAGCGCATCCAGAATTCGTTGGGGTTCAGAAGTGGTACACCCTGAAACTGGAAGGCCCCAGGCTTCCGCGGCAGCTGGAATCAGTGCATGGTAGGAACCGCTGCTCTTGCACCAGTAACCATTTTCATAAGACCATTGGCCCATTTCCACAGGGTCAACCATATCGTCTGTCAAAGAGGACACTACGATTGCCATGGCTGTGGGGCCACATCCATAACCACCGATATTATCGGTGCCATAGGGCTGGCTGGCATAGCGTTCATCCAGTTGGTTGTAGTAGACTACTGGTGTGATGCCATCAGTAAAAGTCACATCACCGAGCGAAGGAATGCTGTTGCCGGTCCATTCCTCCATGTTTTGGAGAAGGCCATCGCCCAAAAACAGGCTCAGATTGGAAGCATAATCGGAGGCCAGCTTTTTCTGTTCGTCTGTCAATGCGAACACATGATCGGCAAGATATGCTTCCCCATTGTAGCGGATAGTATAAACCATCCAGGTTTCTGTGCTCGTGGTTTGCGCACCGGTCTTGGGGTCTGTGGTGGTTACTTCACGGCTTTCCTGCTTGCTGGTGTAAGTGTACAGATGTTCGGCGTTTTCTTTTAAAACAGCGGATAGGTCATCCAGAGAAATACTTTCAAAATCTTCATCCCGGGCTGCACAATACTGCGAAACAATTAGATTGGCATTGAACACGGGGCCGGAAGAATATGAGTTTTTGACTTCCATATGGTCTGCACCGGATGAAGCGAAATCATCTTCAATCTGGGACATTACATCATCCAATGCCTCTCCCAAAATGGAATTGATGGCAAAGGTGATATCATTGGCGTTCTCCACGATGGCCGTTTCACTGTTGAGAATGGGGGCTTCGGAATCAGCTGGGGAAAAAGCGTCAACCAAACCGCCGAATATCAATCCCGGAAGCATCAGGACAAATAGTACCGGCAGCAAGAGCAGAATGACGATGACTGCGATTATCTTGCCAATATGTTTACGGCCTGCCCATACAGCCCCAGCCACAGCACCATAAGGCCCGCCGGCAGCAGCTCCTTTTGCGGCGCCGGATATGGCCTTGCCAGCTTTGATTGCGCCTTTGATGGTGTGAGCAGCGGATGCGCCAGTCTCAACGACATCGGCCGCACTATTTTTTCGTTCTTCTGCCATCAGATTTTATCCTTTCTGCGGGGCGTGGGCGGCAGCTTCTTTACGATGGACTCGTTGTAAGCAATCGACCCGTCCGGTGCCATATAGGGGGATTTTTCAACACTATCCACCGCGTATTGTTTATACCATGCAGCTCCATCAGCAGAGTGTACGGTCGTATATTGGCCTTCCG
This sequence comes from Faecalibacterium sp. UBA1819, assembly GCA_002315015.1. Taxonomy (GTDB): domain Bacteria; phylum Bacillota; class Clostridia; order Oscillospirales; family Ruminococcaceae; genus Ruthenibacterium; species Ruthenibacterium avium. Next base: position 36,717 of record DCEX01000001.1, on the reverse strand, counting down.
GAGCAACATACTGATCTGCATGATACATTCCAAAAGCGATTCCTTCCGGGTGCTCTGGGGTAATCTCCGTGCCAGTGATACGGCCGCCGCCGATCTCAACATTCTGGTACTGCGGGATATTATCTGCCCCAGGCCCCAATGCGGTGTGCCCCATGTAGGAGTGCATTGCTTCAACCGCTTTTTCGCCGGTGATGGTTCCCATTTGAGTGATATTCCCGGTGGCAACAGAGCCGATCACGTTGTTGGCGAAATCACCGCCCTTGTTGACGGATGAGGTGTAGATATGGCCGCCCACGCCGCCTGCCGCACCGCCTACGATTCCGCCCAAACCGGAAGGCTTGGCATCCGAGGGAGTTGTGGCTGTTTTGACGGCATTGTTTGTAACATTGCGTTTGATGACACCCGCCAGTCCGCCGCTGGCGAATCCAGCGCCAAAGCCGCCGCCTCTTCCTCCACCATTGGCATTCACATGAGTAGAATTACTGCTATGACTGCCGCCAAAATGATGACTGGAAAAATTCTTGAATCCACTGAACCCTCTGGCCGCAATCATAGCCTCAGCCAGCATACTGCCGCCGGTATGACCTACATTGACCCCCAGACTTGCCATAAAGGAATCGATTTTTTGCGATACCTTGAGAAAGCCGATGGCACACATGAACCAAATCAGGACATTCCCGGATACTGCTTCTTTGCCCACAGCATCCACCTGAGCTTGTACTTCCTCCTCAGAAATCGCAAAGGCCGTCTGAGAGAATAGACAGGTAAGGATACCGACCATCAGCACAAGGAACAGCACTTTTTTCATTTTTCGCATTGTGTGTCCCTCCTTAAAGTGAAAGAGGATTGGATATAAACGATCCAACCATACTTGTGAACAAGCGCAGGCACCAGGCGTTCATGATCAACAGAAAAATCTGTCCGCCCAGCATCCGGCACCATGATTTCCAGATGTTTGAGGTTGTCTGGCTGGCGCCCATGGAAAATGCTATGGGAGCAGTGTAGACCAGAACTCCCAACAGAACATACCGCTCTGCAGCCTCCAACAGCAGCTTCAAGTAGTTCCAAGCCAGAATAATGACCAGAACCAGTGTAATCAGAGCCACGGCGCCGTTGGCACAGACACCGATAATGACCAGCATGACTGAATTAAAGTCAGCAAAGCTGATCGGCGGCAATTCCGAGTCCATGATCCAGCCATACGGCGTGCCACCAATTTTCAAAATCATGTCGATGATTTCATCCGAGAAGAGTGCCAGCAAAATGAAAATGACCGACCGAATGCTCAATTTGACAGGATCTTCTGCTTCAATCCCAGCTCCCAAACCAAAGTTTTTGAAAAGCTGCCAGACCCAGTTGAGAAGGATAATCCCAACAGCCAGCGCCACAAAGACGCCGTACATCGTTTCAGCAGCCGGAAAATACCGCAGAAAAACCGTCATATCGCAACCCAGCGCACCCAAAACCGATGTTGTCACCAGGTCGAGTCCGGCCATAATCTGTTCTGCTATCCACTCAACGATACCATCAAGAATCCCCATCTTTTGCGCCTCCTTTCAGCGGGGAAATGTTCAAATCCATCAACCGGCCCACTGACCGCCGCTGAAGAGGGGAGTAACATAAGCCATGATAAAGCCCAGGCCGTTGAGGATTGCCCATGTGATGCAAATTCGCTTGAGCCAGGCGCGGCTTTCGTCAACTGTCCGACCGGAACGGGAAAAGTTCATCATCAGCAGCGCCACCGATGCAGTTACGATAGCGGCGATGGTGGAAATAGCGAGGATTTGCGTGTAGACATCCTGCATGATTTCTTTGGCCTTTGTCCAAACGTCTGTTGCGGCAAAGGCCGGCTGGCAGAATGCCATGGACATGACGATGCACAAAAAAGCGCAATAGGCGATCTTCCCGGGCGAACACCGATGTCGGGAACGATCTTTGTCCTGGTGCTGCTGCAGTTTTTCGTTGTTCAGTTTTTTCAATGTGCGGACCTCCAGTTCGTTATCAAATTTTTGCTCAATAGTGGAAAAAGAAAGCCCACACTGGAATAATCCGTGTGGGCTTTCCCTGACCAAACAGCCAGTTGGGCAGCAAAAAAGCACCTCGGAAAAGGTGCTGTTCGCTGTCTCGATTCGGTTTTGGGTGTAAGTTTGAGCATATTTAGTTTAACACATCCAAATTTACGGTGAAAGAGCAAACATGAGCCAATTTCAAGCCCGAATTGTGCCAATTACTTGCCATCCTTTTCAGATGACGGAAAAAACTGCTCTAACACATCCAAACTGTCTTTAGAGGTGTAGCCCCATAGCACAGAACCGAGGGCGTCAATAGCTTCCCGACGTTTACGGTAATAGGTGCGGAAGGAAATGTCCCGGATATGTGGGCGCAGGTTTTCGATGATTTCTTCCGTATTCTTCAGCTGCTGCGGCGAAAGGAAAGAGTAATACAGCAGCCAGTAATAGGCTTCTCCGTTCTTGTGCCTGGTGCGGAGCAATTCAACTGCCGAATCCAGCAGCTTGAGCATTTTATGGCTGCGTTCGATGCATTTGGCATGATGTTCGATGTCGCTTCCGGCGAGATCAGCACCAGCCAAGTAGATGGATTCCAAAAAGTCCTCAATGGAGGTGCCGTACTCAATTTCAAATTTTGACCGCACATGCTGGACAGAAATCTCCAGACTCCACACAACATCACGGTATTTTTTCAGCAGTTTCCAAGTATCGTGGTAGATCGGGTTTTCCGTTACATCTTTTTCAACATATTTCTTCATGGTATTCACTCCTTGTTCAGTTTTCCACAATGGGAGAAAGTGTAAGTTCAAAATTGGCAACCTTCTTGTCGCCGCAGAGGATTATCAGGCCAAAGCGGTCTGTAGGCTTCTCGCGCGCGCGGGGAAGAAATTTCTCCCAGCAGTCGTCGGATAAGGGATATAACTTATAGCGAGAGAGAGGGCACTCAAAGCACGAAATCCCTTGTGCCACAAGGAGTTCCGCCATTTTTTGAACAATGATTTCGATGTTAGATTTTGAAACGCAAGCAAGCTCATTTGGAACGATGACCTCGTGTTCCATCTGAGTGGGTTCATGGTTGATATCCTCTTTTTCGGGAAGCTCCAGGCGGATATTCAATGTCATAGCAACCTCCTCTTTGTCCACCATTACATCGGATACTTCAAACATAGTAGATAAGTAGTTTTTTAAGTAGATGACGCTTCCATGACGTCCAGGAAACGTCATAAGTGAAATGTAGTCTGCATCACCCAGCTTTTTCAGGACGCGGCCAACAGTGGTACGAGAGAGTCCCCAGCGGGCGGCAAGTTCGCTGTAGTTTACCAATGGCTTTCCTGTACCGTTGCGCAAATAGACTACAGGCCCCAGTTCTGACCCCTCTACCTGGGGATCGTTATAGATGGCGGATACCCAAAGATCCAGCAGGATGTCCATCTCAGAACAGTGGTCGGTACTAATCAGGTCTGTAACAACAGATACTGGAAGGAAGAAAAATCCGGTGTCTTTCTGGCAAGGTGCGTTATACTCCAATACCGTGTTGTGTCGGGGCCAGTTCTGAATCTTATAGCGAATCACATTGCCGCGGCCAAGTGTCTGGAAAGAGATAAGATGTTGTTTCTGCAGTCGCTCCAAAATTGAGAGTGCCTGGCACTGGAATCGAGTGCGAAACCATTGCGAAAGTTCTTTGAGGGTGCAAACCCATTCGCCGGGATAAACGGTATAGCTGATACCATCAATGCGGCGGTAGGAAGTGCGGAAATTGGCGTAACTACAAAGTACCGTAAAGTGAAAAAGACCGGAGCCTCCGCTTGCGCGAATGCTCCGGTCGTCCATCAGGTGTCGGATAAATTGTCGATAGATTCGACAGCGTGGGTAGTCCACCACCTGTTTAATTTGTAATTGATAGGCTGGCATAGTATTCTCCTTTTTATATATAAGGTATGAAATTGGACGGTGCTACGAGAAAATCGTTGACTTGAATATCTTTGAGGCTTATGCTATACTTGTTTCTGTATGAATCTGCTTATCGGTGCATGCGGTATTCATGCAGGCTTTACTATTCATGGATGATTTTTGCGATGACGCTTTTCAATTCAATGCAGCCATTCATTGTGCCAATTCCAAGTCAAATTTGAGCCAATTTTGAGCCCATACAACTTTCTACAACTTTTCTACAACTTTTGCCCCACACCAAATGGCGCAGGAGGACACTCTATGGAATCGAATAAGTTAAAAAAACTACATGAAAATGGCGATTTTATGGCACAACGGGCTGTGATGAAACAAGATGAAGAGGCCGGAACGCAAATCCCGACGATGAAACCGCTCGATGCTGTGAAGAAAGAAGCCGCGGCGGACGGCGAGGCTCAGCAAGCGCCGAAGGCACAGGAGAAACCGGCGAAGAAAATTGATTTTTCCAATGTGAAGATTGAGCCGCTGTTTGAGGAAAGCGTTGATTTTGAAACGTTCAGCAAATCTGATTTCCGAGCCGTCAAGGTAAAAGCATGTGAAGCGGTGCCCAAGAGCAAGAAGCTGCTGAAATTTGTTTTGGACGACGGCACCGGCACAGACAGAGTGATTTTGAGCGGAATCCACGAGTATTACGAGCCGGAAGAGCTGGTGGGCAAAACTTGCATTGCAATTACAAACCTGCCGCCCAGACCCATGATGGGCATTGACTCTTGCGGTATGTTGATTTCTGCCGTACACGAGGAAAACGGAAAGGAAGGGTTAAACCTTCTCATGGTGGATGACCGTATTCCCGCGGGTGCAAAGCTCTATTAAGATGTACCGTTTTGCCTGTGAAAACGGGATGTACTTCATAGTCGGAAAAAGCCTCAAAAGTACACTTTTACATCAAATCTACATCATTTGGTGCAGAAAAGTGTGCAGAGCCTAAAAAATCGCATAATTAACGGAATAAATGGGCAGTCCTTAATCGGGATTGCCCATTTTCAAATAAAAGAAAACAATACTATATGAGGTGTGGACTATGGATATTAAAGAGGTAAAAGAAGGTAAAAAGCAATATCTGGATTTACTGTTATTGGCGGATGAACAGGAAAATATGATAGACCGGTATCTTACAAAGGGAACAATGTATGTTTTAGAAGATGACGGAGTCAAATCTGAATGTGTTGTGTTAGATGTTGGTGGCGGAGTGCTTGAAATAAAAAACATTGCCACAGATCCACAGTTTCACGGTAAGGGCTACGGTAAAGCATTGATTGAGTTTATTATCAATAAATATCAGGGCGATTATTCGATATTGCAGGTCGGAACGGGTGACAGCCCATCAACGATCCCTTTTTATGAAAAGTGCGGCTTTACCCGTTCTCATATTATCAAGAATTTCTTTACTGATAATTATGACCACCCGATTTATGATGGTGGTGTGAAGCTGACAGATATGATTTACTTGCGAAAAAATATATAGGAACAAGTTTGTGACTAACATATCCAATGTTAATATGCGTTGCTTGTAGCAACGGATTGTTTTGAATACAATAATGGTAACGACTGAAAGAAAGGTGGTTATCCATAGTGTTAAATGAAAATATTAAATCTATCAGAAAGTCAAAAGGACTTTCGCAGGAGGAACTCGCTATCAAACTAAATGTAGTGCGGCAGACAATTTCTAAATGGGAAAAAGGCTTATCTGTTCCTGATTCCGATCTGTTGATTTCCCTATCAGAAGTGTTAGAAACTCCCGTAAGCACTTTGCTTGGAGAAACGATTGATGAGCCAAAGCCGGATGATTTAAAAGTGATTTCCGAAAAGTTGGAGGTCATAAATCTACAGCTCGCCAAAAGGAAAGAGGCGAGACGAAAAATATTTCATTGGGGTTTTATCTCATTGTGTGCGTTGATCGTAATTGTTTTTGCGGTTATATTCGTGCTGAACAGTCCATACTTGGGGTGGGATTACAGTAAACCCGAAACCGAAGTTATGGGAGTAGGCTTTCACGCATTGGAGTGGCTGTTCGTAAGATTAGCACCTATTGTCCTGATTGGCTCAGTTATCGGAGCTGTTTTGACACGAGAGAAAAAGTAACCTGTACAAGCAACAGCGGGTTGCTTGTTTGTAGAATGCACACATATTATAATATTTACAAGGTGGTGATTTTAATGGATACGAAAGATGTTATATTCGAACTGCGAACGAAAAAAGGTTTGTCACAAGATGAACTTGCAGAAAAACTCTATGTTACAAGGCAAGCGGTATCCCGTTGGGAAAACGGAGAAACAATTCCGAATACAGAAACCTTAAAACTGCTCTCCAAGTTTTTCGATGTTTCAATCAATACGCTTTTAGGCTCCCCAAGACAGCTTATTTGCCAATGCTGCGGTATGCCTCTTGATGATTCTTCTATCAGTAAAGAACCTGATGGGACATTCAATGAAGAATACTGCAAGTGGTGTTACGCTGAAGGAAAATTCACATACAATAAAATGGATGATTTGATTAACTTTTGTGCCGAGCATATGGCAAATGAAAACTGGACTTCGGAACAGGTACGAGAATATATGGCGGCTATGTTGCCAAAATTGAATTATTGGAAGTGTTCAGATCAATAAACCGACAGAGCTGATTTTATATTGTAGTCATCTGAAAAGGATTTACCCTTTTTCAGACGGCTTTTTATTTTAAAACAGGACCACTTTATGGGTGGTCCTGTTTTTGCATCAAAGCATAAAAAATATATAAAATTACGCTCGCAAGTTTTCCGGCCAAACAACCCGTCCGAAAGCGAAAGGAATCGTTTCCTAAAGGGACGGTGTGCACTATTTATGAAATCAAAGATTTATTTTTTCCAATCAATTTGCGATACTTTTGCGGGCTTAGATTGATAATCTTGCGAAACAGCTTGGAAAAATGCTGAATATCATTCAGCCCAACCAGCTCGGAAATATCTGTCAGAGCCAGTTTATCATTTTCCATCAACCGGATGGCCTGGTTAATTCGATAAATATTCAAATACCCCAAAATGGTAATGCCCGTTTCTTCATAAAAAATTTTGCTGAGGTATCGGGATGAAATATGAACTGACGATGCAATATCATCTAGCAATACTTTGCTGCCGTAGTGGTTTTGAATGTACTGAATGGTTTCTAAAACATATTTTTGGCTTTTGGACGTTCTTGCGGTGCAGTGGAACAGCTCATGATCAGCAAATATCTTTACAACGAGGTGAAGCAAATTGATGTTTGCCAAAAACTTGGCGTAAAGCGTTTCTTTTTCATAATAGGCAACAATGTTTTGGGCTAAACGAGCCACTTCATCATCGGAACGTACCAAAATGAACCCGCTTAATGACAGCATGTAAAACTCGGAATAATTAAAAGATAATTTCTGCCCCGCAAAGCGCATATCAGCATCCACAAATTCCTGTAAATTAAAATGAATGTGCTCAAAGCGGCACTCTTCCTGTGTTTCCAGAAAAAAAGAATGCAGAACATTGGGGAAAATGATAATAAAATCGTTTTCTTTCAGCGTAAGTTTTTCCTGCTGGATGGACATGGAACACATGCCTTGTGTAATTAGATAGATTTCCGCATTTTGGTGCATATGTGCCGGAAAGGAATAAAAGTCGGAAAAGCATTGGCGGCACGCGGTAAAAATACTGTCACGCTGAATACAAAATACACTTCTTTGGTCATTCATAAGATAATTCCTCGACAGATTTGTTCCTTTTTAGACAAATTCAACAACAAAATGGACGGTTCTCCCCATGGAAAAAAACAAAAACAAACGATATAATTTATATTATCAAAGTTTGTGAACAGATGTCAACACGTCAAAAAACCTTGGGACGGTGAAAATTTTTGAAAGTAAAAAAGCACAGATGGCGTAAATGGGCTGTGATTTTGGCAGCGATCGTAATTGCAGCGGGCATCGCTTGGGGGCTGCTGGCGGCCGCACGTCGGCCATGGAGTCTGGTGATTTCCCAACAGGCTGTTCCAGAAAATCTTTATATGCAAATTATGAACGATACGGTGGCAGAGGTGAGCAAATATTTCCGCCAAAAAGGAGCGGGAAGTGTAAACGGTGACTTTTGGGAAACGTCCTATCAAGGCGAAGTTCCGTATCGTGTGCTGGCAGATAAAACTTTAGAGCGGCTCAAACTGCTTGCCGCTGTTTACGAAACGGCAGAGGAAAAAGGCTATCTTCCTGCGGGAAGCCTTGCGGATGTTGAAGGACGTTTACAGCAGGAAAACGAGCGCAGACAAACAGCAATTGCAAACGGTGAGCCGGTTTACGGGTTATCTGCCTACACGCTGGACACCTTTTTGGAATACGAGGTGGACTCGCTGCAAAAGCTTTACTGTGAAGATTTGGAAAATGAAGGAATGGCACTTTCGGACGAGGAGTGTCAGGCATACTACGATGAGTACAAAGATGCGTTATTTACCAAAAATGACGATATTTCACTTTCCTACATCAAAATCAGTAATACAATGGGGGAGTTTTCCGAGCAGGAATACACCGATTTGAAACAGCGCATGGAAGCGGTGCATGAAAAGTGTGAAAATGGAGTACCGCTAAAAGATGCAGTGGCAGACGATGAGCAGCTTTTGCCCTATTGGCAGGAGGTTGCCTTGAAATCGGCTGAGGTAGCCGCTTACAGCCGGTCTATTCCCGATATTCTGGACTATTCTGCACAGCTTCAGCCCGGTGAAATGACGGATGTGATTGACGAAGGCGCGTTTCTTTATCTTGTGGAGTGTACGGCTCGCACAGAGTATGACTATTACTCGTTGGATGAAGTGAAAAGCAATGTGGAAAAAACGCTGAGAGAGCAGCATTATGATGCTTTAATAGCAGAGCGTGCCTCTCAGATGGCAATTGACACGCAGATAGAAGCTTTATATCAATATACAAAAGAAAAAGTTTCTTAGGAGGAAGGAAGTTTATGAGAAGAAAATGGATCCCCGCAGGGATTGCTCTGGCGGCAGCTATGTTGTTTAACACGCTGGCCGTTCAGGCGCAGTCCACACCGCAGGCCGGTACGACATACTATATTAGTAGTCTGAACGGCGACAACAGCAACAGCGGAACCTCGCAGAATGCCGCTTGGGAAACGCTGGACAAAGTGCAGGGCCTTCAGCTCCAGCCGGGTGACCGGATTTTGCTGGAACGCGGGTCGGTATTTACAAACGGCTATCTGCATTTGTACAACCAAAAGGGTACAGCGGAAAATCCGATTGTGATTGATGCCTACGGCGACGAGCAGAAAGCAGCGCCGCTGATTGAAACAAACGGACAGGGCATTTGGTATCAAGATTACGGCAAACAGCTGGATAATGCGAGACACGTTTATAAAGGCTATGTTTCGTCGTCCGTTTTGCTGTACGACACGGAATATGTAGAAGTACAGAATATTGCCATGACGAACGACACCTTAGAGGTGGACACGGCATATAACGCGCTGGACGCGATGAATCGAACCGGCGTGGCGGCTGTGGCGCAAAACGGCGGAACGCTGGACCACATTTACTTAAAGAATTTGGACATCAGCAATGTCAAGGGCAATGTGTATGATAAGCACATGAACAACGGCGGCATTTATTTCACGGTATTTCAGCCGAAAAACGAGGCGGAAACCGGTATCGCACGCTATAACGATATTTTGATTGAAAACTGCAAGCTGGACAATGTAAACCGCTGGGGCATTGCGGTGGGCTATACCGCCTATCATGATCGGTTTAATGCGGCGGAAATCAGCGATGAAACGATTGCTGCTTACGGTGCAACCAATGTTGTAATTAAAAATAACTATGTAAAAGACGCGGGCGGCGATGCCATTACCACGATGTATTGTGACCGTCCGGTGATTGAGTACAATGTTTCGGACGGCGTGGCACGTCAGATTAACCCGACAGACTATTCCGAAACCGATTTCGGACGGGTAGCAGCCGGTATTTGGCCGTGGAAATGTAAAAATGCCCTGTTCCAGTACAATGAAGCGTTCGATACTTGCCAGAATCAGGACGGGCAGGCGTGGGATGCCGACTGGGGCGATGGCACGCTGTACCAATATAACTATTCCCACAACAACAGCGGCGGCGCGGTGATGTTCTGCGGTATTGACGCAGTGAACAATACGTTTCGCTATAATATCAGTCAAAACGACCTTGGCGGCGTTATTAACCCTGCCGGAAATCCCGATGCACACGTTTATAATAATGTGTTCTACGTGAAGGAGGGTGTGCCCTTTATCCGCAGCGGCATGTCGGGCGGTAA
>DCEX01000001.1:7183-26317 GCA_002315015.1 Faecalibacterium sp. UBA1819 | reverse complement strand
TTGAAAAAGACTTCTTCGGCAATCCGGTACAGGGAATGCAGCCCGATATTGGCGCACATGAAACCGATACGCCTGAAAGCGTAACGCTGGACATTTATTCGTCTGTGTATAAAGTGGATAAGGCATCTGCTCAAATCAGCGAAATTCCCAAAGATACCACGGTGGAAGTATTCCAGAAAAACGTGACCTATTCAAGTGCACTCACCTTTACGGTGAAAAGAGCTGATGCTGTGCTGCAGCCCACGGATGTTCTGCAAAAAGGCGATCAGCTCACATTGACAAACCCTGCCGATCCGGCACAAACCGTTACTTATACATTGCAGGTAAAGGCAGAGTATGCCGAGTACGACAGAACAGGCTGGACAGCTTCGGCCGGAAGTGCACAAGATGCAGAGCCGGCGTCGTTTGCACTTGACGGCAACGACCAAACAATGTGGCATACGGCTTATGCGGGATGTCAGCAAGATGAAGTGTGGATTGAAATTGATTTGCAGACGGTGCAAAAACTGGATGTGTTACGCTATGTACCGCGCTCGAGTGGCGGAACAAACGGAACCTTTACCCAGTATCGTGTCAGTGTGAAAGCAAATGAGGGCGATCCGTGGCAGGAAGTAAGCGCCGGTACTTGGGAAAACAACACAGAGCATAAGCTGGCAGTGTTCAACAGCACAGTGGCAGCGCGCTATGTGAAGCTGGAAGGCTTGCAGACAGTTTCGCAGGAGCCCGGAAAGATTTTTGGTTCCGCAGCGGAAATTTATCTTGGATATGAAGTGAAGTAAGGGAAAGGGTACGTCTTATGAAGTCAAAACGAATCATAACGCTGGCAACGGCGGTTGTGCTGGCTTTATCCAACTTGGTTCCGACGAATGCGGCGCTGGCGCTGCAGGTTTCGGCGTTAGAAGCGCCGTCGTCGGTTGGCACTACTTACTATGTGAGTACCTTGGACGGAAAAGACAGCAACAACGGCACCAGTGAGGACAGCGCATTTTACAGCCTTCAAAAAATCAGCGAGCTGACCCTCCAGCCGGGCGACCGTATTTTGTTGGAGCGCGGTTCGGTATTTACAAACGGCTATCTGCACTTGTATAACCAAAAGGGCGCTGAGGGAAATCCGATTATCATTGATGCTTACGGAGACCAGACAAAGGCAGCACCGCTGATTGAAACGAACGGACAAGGCGTTTGGTATCAAGATTATGGCAAACAGCTGGATAATGCCCGCCATGTTTACAAAGGATATGTTTCCTCCTCGATTTTGCTGTATGACACAGAGTATGTGGAAGTGCAGAATATTGCCGTGACAAACGATGCGCTGGAAGTTGACACAGCATATAACGCGTTGGATGCGATGAACCGAACAGGTGTGGCTGCTGTGGCGCAAAACGGCGGAACGCTGGATCATATTTACTTAAAGAACTTAGACATCAGCAATGTCAAGGGCAATGTGTACGATAAGCACATGAACAATGGCGGTATCTACTTTACTGTTTTCCAGCCGGCAGACGAGACCGCAACCGGTATTGCCCGTTATAACGATATTTTGATTGAGAACTGCAAGCTGGACAATGTGAACCGCTGGGGTATTGCGGTGGGCTATACCGCCTATCATGATCGGTTTAATGCGGCGGAAATCAGCGATGAAACGATTGCTGCTTACGGTGCAACCAATGTTGTAATTAAAAATAACTATGTAAAAGACGCGGGCGGCGATGCCATTACCACGATGTATTGTGACCGTCCGGTGATTGAGTACAATGTTTCGGATGGCGTGGCACGTCAGATTAATCCCAACGACTATTCCGCAACCGACTTTGGACGTGTGGCGGCGGCAATCTGGCCTTGGAAGTGCAAAAACGCCTTGTTTCAGTACAACGAGGCCTTTGACACCTGCGAAAACCCGGACGGACAGGCTTGGGACGCTGATTCTGCCGACGGTACGCTGTATCAGTATAACTATTCTCACAACAACAGCGGCGGTGCGGTGATGTTCTGCTTGCAGCAGGCAATTAACAGTACATTCCGCTACAACATCAGCCAAAATGACCTTGGCGGTATTATCAACCCGGTTCAAAACCCGAATGCACACATTTATAACAACGTGTTTTATGTGAAGGAAGGCGTGCCCTTCATTCGCAGCGGCATGTCGGGCGGTAATATGACGGTAGAGAACAATATCATCTATTACAGCGGCGAAGAACCGAGAACGGAAGATTGGTACTTGGAAACCAGCCAAGATAAGGCGAAATACGATAATAACTTGTATTACAACTATGCAAACACACCGGCGAATGACGCAAACCCTGTTGTTGTACAAAAAGGCACACCGGTATTCGTAGACCCCGGCAAGGCCCCCAGCACACCGAACAGCGTAGTGAATGACCGCTCTGCGTTTGACGGTTATAAGCTGGCGGAAAATTCGCCCGCAATCAATGCAGGTAAAGTGATTACCGATGAAAACGGCTACGCCGTTGAAAAAGACTTCTTCGGCAATGAAGCCAATGTTGCTTCTCCAGACGTTGGTGCACATGAAACGAACACCCCTGCACTGGCGCTTTCGTCCAATGTTTATACCATTGATAACGATGCAAAAACCATTTTGGGCTTGGCCTCGGGAACAACGGTGCAGGCATTGCTGCAAGATCTGATTTATGACGAGGGAATCCAAGTAAGCGTTCATAATGCGCAGGGGAATGCGCTGGGCGCTGCCGACGTTGTTTCAGGCGATTGCACCGTGGTGGTGTCGGACGGCAGCAAAACGGCTGCTTATACCTTTGTTTTAAGTTCCGATGCTACGCTGCACGGCAGCATCTTTGAAGTGAAGGAAAAAGAGATTTTTGTCCCCTCTGTGGAGAAAAATCCGACTTCAATTAAAACTGTTGCTGGCGGAATGGAAGTGGACCGCGGCGCAAGCATTACGTTTGAAAACAATGGGCAGCCCGTTGAAAGCGGCAGCATTGCCGACGGCATGACGGTTACAATTACCGCGCAAGACCAAAGCGCAAAAGAGCAATATACCATTCGAGTGAAAAATGAGTATCACTATGTTAATGACTTTGTTCCCAACCAGCAGGGCAACCTCTGGTTTGCACAAGAAAAGACCAACGCCGGAACCTATGTCAACTTGACCGAGTATAATGATGGATACGGCTGCTGGACAGGAACTTCCTGGGCTTCCGTTGGCTTGAACACGAAAGACGGCGAGTTTGGCTTGCTGTGCGACTCTGTTGGGCAAGGACAGCGCCAAGGCGGACATTCGATGGCATATCGCGTTCCTGTAACAGGAACTGTTACACTCACATTTGAAGATTTTGAAGGAAAGGGCAACGTTTATTTGCGCCAGCCCGGCAATACAGGCGGACAAGTTTATCTGCAAATTACCTTGAACGGCGAGCCGCTGATGGAAAAGGTCAATATCCCTGACGACCAATCGGGTGTAGAATTGCAGGATCAGACAGTAAAGGTTTCCAAGGGCGATTATCTGCGTGTAGAGGCAATCAATGAGGGCAACCCCACAAAGGCATCTATGTGTGTAACGCCTATTGTGCGCTATGAAAATGTAGAGCCGCCTGAGGCGGATAAGTCGGCTTTGAGCCAGCAGGTAGACCTTGCGCTTACCTTGCAGCAGGCCGACTATACAGCCGATAGCTGGGCGGTGTTTGCCGGGGCGTTGCAGCAAGCACAGGCTGTGCTTGCTGACACAGCAGCTACCCAGGAAACGGTTGATGCTGCTTGTGAGGCGCTGGTGCAAGCAATGGCTGCACTGGTGAAAAGCGCAGATAAAACAGCGCTGGGCCAGTTGATTGAGCAGGCGAAAAAGCTGAATCAAGCCGATTATACGGCAGCTACATGGACGCTATTTGCCCAAGCGCTGCAAAACGCACAAACGGTGCTGGCAGACGGAAACGCCACTCAAGCACAAATCAACAGCGCTTACACCGAATTGGAGCGCGCCATGACGCAGCTGGCAAAGCCTGCGGATAAAACGGCTTTGAACCAGTTGATTGAACAGGCAAAGGCACTCAAAGAGGCAGATTACACAGCCGATAGCTGGAAGGTGTTTACCGATGCTTTACAGGCAGCTGTGTCGGCCACAGCAGATGCAAACCTCTCGCAGACGCAGGTGGATGCCGCTTATCACGCACTCAATCAGGCAATGGCTTCGCTGGTAAAGCCCGATGCGCCGACTTATTCTGTGCAAAAGGGTACATTGAATGCCGTTCCCGAAAGCTTGAAGGCAATGTACGGCAGTGTAGAGGATATGATTGCAAAAATGCTTTCTCAGGCACAGACGGTGTTGAGCACCGCTTCTAAGGAAGCTTCCAAGCTGTTTGATGTGAACTTGATGGTAAAAGATGCCAACGGACAAATCAGCGAAGTTCTTCCCGAAAGCTTCCCGGCGCTTGGTGTCGTGGTAGAAATTCCGTTCAGTGATTTGGGCGAGGGGATCAACAGCACCAATTGCAACTTTGTTGTCACGCACATGCTGGAGCACGACACACAAACTGCAAAAGCAGGTGATGTGGAAATGATCGCGGCAGAAACGACTGCTACGGGCCTGCGCTTTGTGGCGCACAGCTTGTCCCCCATTATGGTGAGCTGGGCTGGTAAAACACCGGCACCGGTGACAGGCGGCACAAGCTCCGGCACAGCCGTCATTGTGCAGACAGGCGATTCTGTGCAGTTGGCTGCATGGGGTGCTTTGGCACTGTGCAGCGCAGCAGCAATCATCGTGACACATTTGTATGCCGGAAAAGGAAAACGCAAAAAATAAGATTTCTTTTGATGTGAATTTATCATTTGCATTGAAAGATTTTGAAGGAGCCGCAGCACCGACGAATTCAGTCGGTGCTGCGGCTCTCAGTTTGTCGAAAAAGCTTTGCTTTTTCACAAACNNTTCCAAGCCTTTTCCCCTTGCAGCCTGGATTCTTTCTGAATCAGGCGGCTCCTTTTTAAAACCACCTGTGTTTCAAAAAATGCCACCTATTGAAAAAGAGTAGAAAGCGACGTGGAAATTTTTTATACTGTATCTATCAAAGGAAAAAAGGGGGGGTGTCCTATGCATATTGAAATAAAAATAGATGAGCAGTGCCAAGAAACCAAAGTGACAATTATTACCAGCCAAATAACGGATGAAGTGAACGAACTGGTTAAAAGGTTGTCCGCCGAACAAAATTGCGTGATAGCGGGATTTCGGCAAGATTGTGTTGAAATTTTAGAACAGGAAGAGCTTTATCGCATCTTTGCGCAGAATGGCAAAGTCATTGCCCAAACAGATGAAGGGGAATATATTCTAAAGCTCAGATTATATGAAGTAGAGGAGCGGCTGAACCGTTCCAGCTTTGCAAGGATTTCAAACTCTGAAATCATCAATTTAAAAAAGGTGCGGGGCTTTGATTTAAGCTTGACAGGAACGATCCTTGTAACATTAACAAACGGAACAGTTACCTATGTTTCGCGGCGCTATGTCACGAAAATGAAGCAAGTATTAGGCATATGAGGTGATTTTATGAAAAAGAAAATATTTCTTCGAGCGCTGTTCGGCCTTCCTATGGGTATTGCGATTGGATTTGTCATTCCCATTGTTCTTTCTGCGTGCATTGGGGACGGCATGTTTTATCCCGTTATGCCGGAACTGATTGCAAAAATGGGAAGTGAGCTGAATGCCGTTTTTCTTCAAACTGTTTTATGCGCTGTGCTGGGGGCAGTGTTCGGCGCAGGGAGCATTATTTGGGAGCTGGATGCTTGGAGTATCGCCAAGCAAAGCGCAGTTTACTTCGGGATTACCTGTGCAGCAGTGATTGCCGTTGCCTATGTGACCAACTGGATGGTACATTCTATGGCAGGACTGCTTTCCTACTTGGCAATATTTGTCGTAATCTTTCTTGCTGTTTGGGTGGTTTCCTATTTTGTTTGGAAACGCAAAATAGAGAAAATGAACCAGCAGATGCAACACCGGTAAAACGAAAAGAATCAATTTTTGTGGAAAAATTTGTATACACTTTTTACAATTTCCGGCTTTTTTCTCCATTCTGACTGTAAAAAAATACTTACATGCAGGGTTTTGCGTCTGGTAAAATAATTATGTAGGGCGCAAAAGCCCGACAATGGAAGGAGAAAAAGTTGGTATGCCGCAAAACAAAAGAGAGAGTTTAATTTACACGGTATTGATGTGCTTTGTCATGGTGCTTTGGATGAGCGTTTATAACGTTGCACTTCAATATGGAAAGCTGGATTTTGAGGTCATCACTGCCGCGTGGGTTGGCTTTCCGATTGCTTATGTTTTCGCTATGTGCTGCGACTGGTTTTTCGTGTCCAAAATAGCGAAAGGCGTTGCATTTGGCTTTTTGGTGAAGCCGGAAGATTCTGTGCTTAAAAAAGTAATTTGTGTATCCTCCTGCATGGTAGTGCCCATGGTGATCATCATGTCGCTGTATGGCGCTATGGAAGGGGCGGTACATACGGGAGATTGGAGCCATATTCTCGGCGCATGGCTGTACAATATTCCGCGCAATTTTGTCATGGCGCTGCCTTTACAGCTGCTTATTGCAGGGTCGTTGGTGCGAAAGGTATTTCGCGCGGCCTTTCCGGTTGGAACCGTGCTGGAATAAAACCGCAGCATCCAACAGCGAACCCTTTGACTGCTTTGCTTTCTGTTTGTATACGGAAAGCGGCGGCAAACGGTTCGCTGTTTTTTTATGCAGCAAACCCAAAAATGCTCATTGTTTTGTTAACAAAAATTAACAAATGCTAAAAGCAGCCCGATTTAAAACACGGTGAAAACGGCAGCGACATCAAAATATCAATGGACTTATTGGCGTTACAGCGTGCTTTTTCGATGTTCCAAAGGGGAATCAAAGCGGATACCACGATGTGGAATAATTTTTATTAAGGTCATCAGTGATAAATTTCAGATTGTTAATTTGTTTAAAGATGACATTGTGCAAAGTGCGGCGGCGCGTTATAATTCACATGTAGGGCATAATCCCACGGATAAAAAATCATTTTTTGCAAGTATACCATTGTATGCGATGTGGAAAAGATTCATCGAATTTAGATGCAGGAAAGGATATAAAAGATGGATATTCAGACAATCAAAGAACAAATCTGCGATGTGTGCCACAAGATGTGGCAGCTTGGATGGGTTGCGGCAAACGACGGCAACGTTTCGGCACGCTTGGAGGACGGCACCTTCCTTTGCACTCCCACCGGCATGAGCAAAAGCTTTATCACGCCGGAAAAGCTGATTCGCATTGATGCAGACGGCAATATCGTGGAAGCGGCGGAGGGTCTGCGTCCGTCCAGTGAGATTAAAATGCATTTGCGCTGCTATGAAAAGCGCCCCGATGTGTGGAGCGTCGTTCATGCACACCCTCCCGGATCGACAGGCTTTGCTGTGGCGCATAAAGCGATGGATATGTACAATATGATTGAGGATGTGGCTGTCATCGGCAGTGTGCCCCTGACACCCTACGGCACGCCCAGCACGTCCGAAGTGCCCGATTCCATCGAGCCGTATTTGGAGGAGCACGACGTAATGCTGCTGGAGAACCACGGCGCACTGGCTGTGGGCAGCGACGTGATCACCGCCTTTTATCGCATGGAGAGCTTGGAGCTGTGGGCGAAAATCACCATCAACGCCGTCATCTTGGGCGGCAGCAAGGACATCAGCCGCGAGAATATTCAAAAGCTGATTGACCTGCGCGGCTACTACAAAGTAACAGGCCGCCATCCCGGCTATAAAAAGTTCGATAACGGCTTGAAATAAACGTGATTAAAGGGCGTGGTGCAGTGAAAAAGTTGCTGGCGTTTGACTTCGGCGCTTCCAGCGGACGCGCCATTTTGGGCGAATATGAAAACGGCGCGTTGACCTACCGGGAAATTCACCGGTTTGAAAATAACCCCATTGAGGAAAACGGCCATCTGCGCTGGAATTTCCCCGAGCTGATGGGGGAAGTATATCGGGCTTTGGAATTGGCGGGCCCTGTGGACAGCATCGCCTTTGACACTTGGGGCGTAGATTTCGGCCTTTTGGACGAAAACGGCAATTTGCTGGAAAAGCCTGTCCATTACCGCGACAGCCGAACCCAGCACACCATGGAAAAGGCGTTTTCCGTGATGAGCGCACAAGACCTGTACGCGGCGACGGGAAGCCAGCTGATGGCCATCAATACGCTGTTTCAGCTGATGGAAACCGACCTTTCCAAAGCAAAGCAAGTGCTGTTTATGCCGGATTTGTTTGCCTACCAGCTTTGTAAAAAGGCTGTTTGTGAACAAAGCATTGCCTCTACCTCACAAATGCTGGATTTGCAGAAAAAGACGTGGAGCGAAGCCGTGCTTTCGGCATTTGAAATTCCCAAAGAGATTTTTGCGCCGCTGATGCAAAGCGGAACAGTGATTGGGGAATATCAGGGCGCAAAGGTGGTGGCCGTGGCCGGTCACGACACCCAAAGCGCTGTGGCAGCCATGCCCGCACAAGGGGAAAACAGCGCGTTTTTGTCGTGCGGCACCTGGAGCCTGTTCGGCTGTGAGCTGGATGCCCCTGTTTTAACCGCGCAAAGCCGCGAGGCAGAAATGTCGAACGAGCTGGGCGCAAACGGAAAAATCAATTATTTAAAAAATATCACCGGTCTGTGGCTGATTCAGGAAAGCCGCCGGCAATGGCAGCGCGAGGGCAAAGCGTACAGCTTTGGCGAAATTGCCGCCATGGCCGAGCAAGCCGAGCCGATGAAATGCTTCATTGACGTAAATGCGCCGCAGTTTGCCGCACCGGGCGATGTGCCCGAGCGCATTCGGGAATATTGCCGTGCAACCGGTCAATTTGTGCCGCAAAGCGTCGGTGAGGTAGCGCGCTGCATTTACGAAAGCCTTGCGTGGCAGTACCGCGCAACCTTTTTGGAAATGCAGAATATCACCGGAAAGCGCTTTGAAACGCTGCATATTTTGGGCGGCGGATGCCAAGCGGCACTTTTGTGCCAGCTGACGGCGGACGTGCTGGGCGTTCCCGTGCAAGCCGGCCCGGTGGAAGCAACGGCGCTGGGCAATTTGCTGCTTCAGCTGAAAGCGCTTGGAGAAATTGACAGCCTTGCCGAAGGGCGGGCGATGATACAAAAAATTGAAACGGTCACACAATATGTGCCCAAGGACAGCGAGCGCTGGGCGTGTGCGGAACGTTTTTTTAGAAAAGGAGAGTCAACATGATGTATCCCAAAATCGGTATTCGGCCTACCATTGACGGCCGCTGGGGCGGCGTGCGTGAGAGCCTCGAAACACAAACCATGGGCATGGCAAAGCGTGCCGCAGCTTTAATCAGCGAAAATCTGCGCTATCCCGACGGCACACCCGTACAGTGCGTGATTGCGGACAGCACCATCGGCGGCGGCGCGGAGGCCGCGGCTTGCCAGGATAAATTCAGCCGCGAAAATGTGGTGGCGACACTCACCGTGACCCCCTGCTGGTGCTATGGCAGCGAAACGTTTGATATGGACCCGAAAACCATCAAGGCAGTTTGGGGCTTTAACGGCACCGAACGTCCCGGCGCGGTTTATCTGGCCGCTGTGCTGGCGGCACACACCCAAAAGGGATTGCCCGCTTTTGCCATCTACGGCCACGACGTGCAGGATGCTACCGACGAAACCATTCCTGCCGATGTACAGGAAAAAATTCTGCGCTATGCACGCTGTGCCGTTGCCGTGGGCTGGATGAAAAACAAAGCTTACGTCAATATGGGCGCTGTTTCCATGGGTATTATGGGCAGCTACTGCGACGCGGAAATGTTCCAAAAATATTTTGGTATCCGCGCTGAGTGGTGCGACCTCACCGAAATCCTGCGCCGCGTGACGCTGGGCATTTACGACCCCGAGGAATACGAAAAGGCGCTTAGCTGGATTCGCGCCAACTGCAAAGAGGGCCTTGACTGCAACGAGGGCAAAAACCTGCCCGAAATTATCACGAAATCCAAGGTGGTTCCCGCCGATAAGGATTGGGAATTCATTGCAAAAATGAGCATCATTATGCGCGATATTCTCTATGGCAACCCGAAGCTCGCCGAGCTGGGCTGGCATGAGGAAGCGCTGGGCAAGAACGCCATTGCAGGCGGTTTCCAAGGCCAGCGCAACTGGACGGACTGGCTGCCGAACGGCGACTTCACCGAGGCAATTTTGGCTTCGACCTTCGACTGGAACGGCACCAAAGCCCCCACACCGTTTGCCACCGAGAACGACACGCTGAACGGCGTTGCCATGATGCTGGGTACACTGGTGACCAACACCGCACCCTGCTTCCATGATGTGCGCACTTATTGGAGCCCCGAGGCTTACGAGCGCGTCACCGGCAAAAAGGCGCAGGGCAAAGCGGCAAACGGCTTTATTCACCTGATCAACTCCGGCGCAACGGCGCTTGACTGCACCGGCGCATCGAAAAACGAAAACGGCGAAGGCTGCATGAAGCCCTTCTGGGAGATGACCGAGCAGGACGTGAATGCGTGCTTGCAGGCCACCGACTGGTGCCGTGCCAACTACGAATACTTCCGCGGCGGCGGATTCTCCAGCCACTTTAAAACACAGGCGGAAATGCCGGTCACGCTGCTGCGCGTGAGCATTGCCGAGGGCGTCGGCCCCATGCTGCAAATTGCAGAAGGCTACACCGCAACCCTGCCTGAAGCAGAACATGCTGTGCTGGACAACCGCACCGACCGCACTTGGCCCACCACTTGGTTTGTGCCGAAGCTGACGGGCAAGGGCGCGTTTAAAGACGTTTACAGCGTGATGGCAAACTGGAGCGCCAACCACGGCGTTACGGTGTACGGCCATGTGGGCGCTGACCTTATTACATTGGCTTCCATGCTGCGTATTCCCGTCAGCATGCACAACGTGGAGGACGA
Source organism: Faecalibacterium sp. UBA1819 (assembly GCA_002315015.1). GTDB lineage: Bacteria > Bacillota > Clostridia > Oscillospirales > Ruminococcaceae > Ruthenibacterium > Ruthenibacterium avium. Next base: position 15,438 of record DCEX01000001.1, on the reverse strand, counting down.
GAAGATTTACCGTCCGCACACTTGGGCGGCATTTGGTACCGACAACCTTGAAGCGGCCGACTTTGCGGCATGCAAACACTACGGCCCGCTTTATCGTTAATTTTTAGATAGGTGAAAGGGAGATGTTTTCCAATGGCAAATCGTATTGTATTGAACACAATTTCTTATCACGGCAAAGGCGCAATTGAGAATATTGTGCCGGAGTTGACGGCACGCGGCTACAAGAAAGCTTTTGTTTGCTCCGACCCCGATCTGGTAAAATTCGGCGTAACCAAAAAAGTAACCGACCTGTTGGAGAAAGCGGGCTTTGCTTATGAGCTGTACAGCGACATTAAGCCCAACCCCACCATCGAGAACGTGCAGAACGGCGTGAAGGCATTCCAAGCCAGCGGCGCAGACAGCATTGTTACCATCGGCGGCGGTTCTTCGATGGATACGGCAAAAGCTGTGGGCATTATCGTCAATAACCCTGAATTTGCCGATGTGCGCAGCTTGGAAGGCGTTGCTCCCACCAAAAAGCACGCGGTGTTTACCATTGCGGTTCCCACCACGGCGGGAACGGCAGCCGAAGTTACCATCAACTACGTCATCACCGACGTGGAAAAACGCCGCAAATTTGTGTGCGTGGATACCAACGATATTCCCGAAGTGGCTGTCGTTGACCCCGACATGATGTCCTCTATGCCCAAAGGCTTGACCGCCGCAACCGGTATGGATGCGCTGACCCACGCCATTGAGGGCTACATCACCAAGGGCGCTTGGGAGATGACCGACATGTTCCACCTGAAAGCCATCGAGCTGATTGCCAAACACCTGCGCGGTGCTGTGGACAATACGCCCGAAGGCCGTGAGGGCATGGCATTGGCACAGTACATTGCAGGTCAAGGCTTCTCCAACGTTGGCCTTGGTATTGTTCACTCGATGGCACACAGCTTGGGCGCTGTGTATGACACGCCGCACGGTGTGGCAAACGCTATTTTGCTGCCCACTGTGATGGAGTACAACGCAGAGTGCACCGGTGAGAAATACCGCGAAATCGCCCGCGCGATGGGCGTTGAGGGTGTTGATTCCATGACGCAGGACGAGTACCGCAAAGCAGCTTGCGAGGCGGTGAAAAAGCTTTCTGCGGACGTAGGCATTCCCGCCGACCTCAAAGAAATCGTCAAGGAGGAGGACGTGCAGTTCCTCTCCGAGTCTGCTTACGCGGATGCTTGCCGTCCCGGCAACCCGAAAGATACTTCTGTGGAAGAAATTGCCGCTTTGTATCGTAAGCTGATGTAAGAAAAGAAACCCTTTTAGGGAATATTGTTTCTCTTCATTTAGGCATACCTAAAAAGATAAAGCGGAGTTTTGTGTGCAAATCTCAGAGCGACGAGGGTACAAGGAGCTTTTTCAGTTCATGTGCACCTTTTGCAATGCAATGTTTGCCGACTGAGTGATCAGCAAAACATTCGCTTTTTAGGTATGCCTTTATTTTTTTGACCTTTTTTGCCCGAAAAGCGCTTTTTCAACCGGTAATATGCAAAAAAGTGCAAAACAAACGGCTGATGTCAGCATTAGTTTTATTTTGTTAAAAGCTTTTAACTGTTTTTTTTCGCAAACACAGCACGAATCACACAGGCGCAGCCAACATTTGCTTTCCGTCTGCTGTGAACCAAGAAAGGAGAAGTGAATATTTTGCACAACAAGTTTCGATGGCATAAGGCGATTGCCCCCATTGCCGCATTTTTACTCGTTGCCGGTGCCGCAGTTTATGCGCAGGAAGGCGCGCAGGTAAGGCAGGGCTGGCCGGAACAAATCGCCGTTCAAGCGCCTGCACAAGCGGCGGGCGCCTCCATGTGGACAGGGGACAGGCTTTATTTTGGAGGCGTTCCATGGCGCGTTCTGCAAACGGGAGAAAAATTATTTTTGCTTTCGGAGCAGATGCTCAAAACAGACGTGGCATTTGATGGAAGCCCTGAAGGCGCCTCCTGGCAGGACAGCGACCTAAGAGCCTTTTTAAATGGTGAAAACAATGCGGGCGGAGAGCAAACGCTTTTGGGAACCCAGTTTAGCCCGGAAGAGCAAAATGCAATTGCAGTTTCTCAAGTGGACACAGAGGGACAAGTGACACAAGATAAGCTGTTTTTGCTTTCCGCACAAGAAGCCGAAATGCAAGCGCTGGGCTTTACCGGCAATGCAAGCCGCGCCGCGCAGGACGGCACGCAAACCGAAGATTGGTGGTGGCTGAGAACACCCGGTTATGATGGCAACGACGCTGCAAATGTCTACTATGACGGCAGCATCGACCCTGACGGCTATCCCACCGCTTATGCCGGGGGTGGACTGCGTCCGGCAATGTATCTCGACTGCAATCAAATTGCATATAGCTTCCATGCGTCGGAATTTGGTGAAGTAGCCCCGCAGGAAGATGGGTGGAAAGTATTTTTAAAAGGGGAGCAAACTTTTTCTGCGCAAGCAGCGACCACCGACGGCCAAAGTGTACAGTTAAAAGCGGCTTTGCCGGACGGTTACGACAAAATTTATGTTGTTTTGCTGGATGAGAACGAGAACAAGCTCGGTGTTCAGAAAGCTGCCGTACAGGATGGGGAAACCATTGCAGCAGCAATTACACCGGAAACAAAAAATATTCCTTTAAAAAAAGTTTTTGCAAATAGACATTCCTTTTTTGAAAAGCAGTGGTATAATGAAATCAGCACATACACGGTTTTTGATAAAAATAATAATGAGCTTTTACTGCCCAAATTTTTGAAAAGGAGAACTACCTATGTATCAAATTGCAAATTTGACCAACAACCCCAATGTGAAAATCGTGCAGCAAATGGGCCCCTTTACTGTGATTGAACATCAAAAAGATTTGAGTATTCAGCCCGGTTCGGCTATGGCTGCGTATTACTGTGCTGAAATGAACGTGAAAAAACGTCAGGTGCTGTGCGACCTCAGCAAAGCCCAAGTGACCGTGCAGGCCGGGGCAATGCAGTGGACGGTGGGTGATGTGAACGCCACCACCGGCATTAAAGGCGTGGGAGATTTGCTGGGCAAAGCGATGCGCGGAAAGGCCAGCGGAGAAAGCACCATTAAGCCGGAGTATACCGGCAGCGGAATGATGATGCTGGAGCCGACTTATAAGCACTTGATTTTAATGGATGCAGCCGAATGGGGCGGCGCAGTGGTTTTGGATGACGGCCTGTTTTTGGCGTGTGACTCCCGTTTAAAGCACAAAGCGGTCATGCGCTCCAGCTTTTCCTCGGCGGTGGCCGGCGGCGAAGGTCTGTTCAATTTGAGCTTGAACGGCGCCGGTGTATTTTGCATCGAGGCCGATTGCCCCAGAGAGGAATTGATTGAGGTAACGCTGGAAAACGATGTGCTGAAAATTGACGGCAACTATGCCGTGGCGTGGAGCGCCGGGCTGGCGTTTACAGTGGAGCGCTCGGGCAAGAGTTTGCTCGGTTCTGCCGCCTCGGGCGAAGGGCTGGTCAACGTATATCGCGGCACAGGTAAGGTGCTGATGATGCCCGTAGGAATGGGTACGGTTTAAAATAAGGCAGTATAAAAAAGCAATGCAAAGCTGTACAGCAGTTCAAAACCGCTGCACAGCTTTTTTTGTCGGAAAAACAGTTTGAAAAACAGCATCCTCGTGATATGATAAAGGAAAGAAGTGATATGCCAACGGATGGCAGTCATACGAAAAAAAGGGTGTATTGATGTGAAAAGTTATTGGAAGGAGCTACGATCAGAATTTGCCGGTTATAACGCGGCAAAATTCGCAAAAGACCTAATGGCCGGTGTAACGGTGGCGGCGGTAGCACTGCCGCTGGCGCTGGCCTTTGGCGTGGGCAGCGGGGCAAGCGCTGCATCGGGTTTGCTGACGGCAGTGATTTGCGGCTTTGTCATCAGCTTGCTTGGCGGTGCTTTCTACCAAATTTCCGGCCCAACCGGTGCAATGGCGGCTATTTTAATGTCGATTGTGGCGCAGTATGGAATGTCCGGTGTGTTTGCGGCCACCGTTTTGGCCGGAGTTTTGCTGGTTTTGGCCGGAATTTTCCACTTGGGCCGCGTGACGGCTTATTTGCCTATGCCGGTCATTACAGGTTTTACCTCCGGTATCGCTGTCGTGATTGCGCTGGGGCAGGTCGATAACTTTTTTGGCACCACCTCGCAGGGCAGCACCGCAGTGGAAAAATTGCTGCATTGGCTGACCAATGGCATTTTCCAAATCAACTTGGGCGCGGTGACACTGGGCTTGTTCGTAGTGCTGATGATGGTGGTGTATCCCAAGCGTTGGAACAGCGTGGTTCCTTCGTCTTTAGTTGGCATTATTTTGGCCGCTCTGCTGGCAGTATTCGCGTTTCCGAATGCTGTGCGTGTAGGCGAAATTCCGACAACGCTGCTGCTGCCGGAGCGATTCACTTTGGAGGGGATGAACTTTCAAAAAATTCAGGCGCTTTTGCCGCCGGCGATCAGCATTGCGGCGCTGTGTATGATTAAAAGCCTTCTGTGCGGAGCCAGTGCAGCGCGCATGACGGGTGTTCCTTTGAACAGTGACCGCGAATTGATTGCGCAAGGCGTAGGCAACTTGCTTTCGCCGTTTTTTGGCGGTATTCCGGCCACAGCCGCCATTGCGCGTACCAGCGTCGCCATGAAGTCCGGGGCGCAGACGCGCCTGACCGGCATGGTTCATGCGGTGGTTTTGCTGGTGTCGATGCTGCTGCTTACTCCTGCTATGGCGCAAATTCCTTTGAGCGCTTTGGCGGGCGTTTTGATGGTAACGGCTTGGCGCATGAACGAATGGAAAACCATTCGCTATCTATTCAGCCACCGCTTTAAAGACGCCATCTTAAAATTTGGCGCAACGATGGCCGCTGCTGTTTTGTTCGACTGAACCATTGCCATTTTGGCGGGCGTGATTGTGGCGCTTATCCTTTTGGTAGTGCGCTTGTCTCAACTGGAAATCAATTATGAACGTGTGAACCCCGAACGCTTGGATAAACCCGACGAAATTGAAGAAGAATATCGTTCGGCACAGGTGGTGTATGTGACGGGCTCGGTCATTTTTGCCAATACGGAGCAGATTGCCGCCATCTACGATATGGTGCAGGGAGCCCCGGCAGTGCTGTTTTCGATGCGCGGCACTTCCTATATGGACATTTCCGGTGCGCAAGCCTTTTTACAGCTGGTGGAGCGCTTACAGGAAAAACAGATCATTGTCGGTGTGTGCGGCGTATCACAAAGTGTGAACGAGATGATGCAGCGCAGCGGGATTACGCAGAAGGTTGGAAAAGACCGTTTTTACTGGAGTGTTTCACGGGCATTGCAGCGTATATAAGCGGGGCTGTGCACCAGCCGGCGGAAACATTGCTGCACAGAGAAAAGGATTTTGTGTATTTTTTAACGATTATTTGCCTGCGGCTTTTCTTTCTTTGTGAAAACCACCAAGCTTTTTCTGATTTTTGAAAGTGACTGGAAAATTGATGTGTCACATAGTATAATAAAAATGTAGTACTGTGCAAACACGCCGCGCAAAAAACGGTTTGCGCCGCCGATTTGCAACAATAAGGAGAGGTGTCGAAATGACAAGTAATGTGCTGACGATTTTATCTGGACTTTCTGATTGGACTGCACCGGAGGTAGACAACGCAACTATGATGCACGGCGATATGCCCGGCGATAAAATTGAAATTGGCGACAGCCATAAGCAAAAAGCCGCGGCGGTATTTCCCGTATTGGTCGAAAAGCTGAAAGCAGTGATGGAAAACCATCCGCATCAGCGTGCAGTTGTATGTGTCTGCGGCGGCAGCGGCGTGGGCAAAAGCGAAATCGCCAGCCTTTTGGGCGAGTATCTGCAACAAGCCGGGGTGGGCAGCTATGTGCTCAGCGGTGACAACTATCCCCACCGTATCCCCGCACAAAACGATGCCGAGCGTCTGCGCGTGTTCCGCTGCGGCGGCGTGCGCGGCCTTGTGGCGGGCGGCGTATATAACGAAGAAGTGAAAGCGACGCTTCGCACACTGCAAGAGCAGGACGTGGACGCTTCCCCCGCGCTCTGCGCCGAACATCCTTGGCTGGCCGTTTACCAAAAAGAGGGCAAAAAGGCGCTGAACGGCTATCTTGGCACCGACCGTGAGCAGAATTTTGAGGAGCTGAGCGCTATCATCAGCCAGTTTAAGAACGGCGCAAAAGAAATTTATTTGAAGCGCATGGGCCGTACCCCGCTGGATTTGTGGTATGACCTCGTTGATTTTTCCGAAAAGAATGTATTGCTGATCGAGTGGACACACGGCAACAGCAATGGCTTCAGCGGTGTGGATATTCCTGTTCTGCTCAACAGCACTCCGCAGGAAACGCTGGAGCACCGCCGCAGCCGCAACCGTGACGGCGCCGTGGACAGCCCCTTCACCACAATGGTATTGGAGCTGGAGCAGCGCCAGCTGGAAAGCCAAGCTCACAAAGCGGAAATCATTGTGGCAAAAAGCGGCGAGCTTTTGAGCTATGCCCAGTACCGCCAGCTGATGGCCAATGCATAAGGAGGGGAAAGAATGAAACAGGCAAACGCAAAGCCCATGCTCAATGCTTACCCCGACAGCATCGGCAGCAAGCTGTGCCATGTGGTAGAGTTTTTGAAGCGTCCTGAGATGAAGGACGTGTTCGGTTCTTTCTATATTTTGCCCAGCGTGTTCAACACCGACCTTGACCGTGGTTTTTCTGTGGTCGATTATCAGCTGAGTGATGAATATGCCAAGCGCGAAGATTTGACGGCTTTGGAAGCTTTGGGCATTGACTTAAAGCTCGATTTCATCTTGAATCATGCTTCGGTGCTCAGCCCGCAGTTTCAAGATTTGCTGAAAAATGGTGCTAACTCGCGCTACAAAGACTTTTTCATCAATTGGAATGAATTTTGGAAAGATTGCGGCACTATGACAGAGGGCGGCTACATTCAGCCCGACGAAAAGTACCTCAGCAAAATGTTCTTCCGCAAGCCGGGCTTGCCCATTTTGATGGTTCGTATGCCGGATGGAACGGATGTGCCCTATTGGAACACATTCTATCAAAAAGTGTCTTACCGCAAGCCGACCGTGCAGGAGCTGATGCAGGCGGCGAATATCCAGTACACCACCGCCGAGCGTTTATATGCGATGGTCAGCGCCGGTTTGGACGAGGGCAAAGCTCCTGCCGAGCTGGACTGGAGCGGCTGGGAAAACTGCCGCGAGGCCGTGTGTGACTGGCTGGAAGGCCATCGCGAATATCTCGGCCAAATGGATTTGAATATCCGTTCTCAGCTGGTTTGGGATTTCTACGACGACACTTTGAAAACTTTGGCGGATTACGGCGCCAGCATTGTGCGTTTGGATGCGTTTGCTTATGCGCCGAAAGAGCCGGGCGAAAAGAATTTCCTCAACGAGCCGGGCACATGGGACTTGCTGGAGCGTGTTTGCGCACTGGCTAAGAAATATGATTTGCAGCTTTTGCCGGAAATCCACGCCAGCTACGGCGAGAAAATCCACGAAAAAGTGGCGCAGCAGGGCTATATGACGTATGACTTCTTCCTGCCCGGCTTGCTCATCGACGCGCTGGAGTCGCAGGACGGACACTACCTGCGCGAGTGGGCACAGGAAATCTGTGACAAAAAGATTCGCGTGGTCAATATGCTGGGCTGCCACGACGGTATTCCTCTGCTGGACTTGAAGGGCCTGATTCCCGACGAGCGCATCCAGACGCTGATTGATACCGTTGTGTCGCGCGGCGGTTACGTCAAAGACCTCCACGGCGCGAAAAATATGTACTATCAGGTCAATGCCACTTATTACAGCGCACTCGGCGAAAGCCCGGAGAAAATGCTGCTGGCACGCGCCATTCAGCTCTTCATGCCCGGAAAGCCGCAGGTGTGGTATCTTGATTTGTTCTGCGGCAAAAACGACCATGAGGCCGTGCGCCGTGCAGGCCCCGGCGGCCATAAAGAAATCAACCGCACAAACCTTTCCATGGAACAGGTGGAAAGCGGCTTGAATGATTCCACCGTGCAAAAGCAGCTGGAATTGCTCCGCCTGCGTTCCTCTCATCCGGCCTTTGGGTTTAATTCTACGTTGGAAATTGGCGGCGACAAAAACCTGCTCACGCTGCAATGGACAAACGGCGAGCACTGGGCAAAGCTTTCGGCAGATCTCGCAGCGTATACCTACGAGATTACGAAAAGCGAAGTATAAAAAACACGCTTGCTCTCTTACAACTGAGGCTGTCGAAAAACTGCCGCCTGATTC
>DCEX01000001.1:0-7178 GCA_002315015.1 Faecalibacterium sp. UBA1819 | reverse complement strand
TTGTGAAAAAGCAAAGCTTTTTCGACAAGCATAAACGCCCTTCTGCGGTTGCAGAAGGGCGTTTATGCTTTACGGCCTTATAGGCCGCTCGTCATGGCCACCCCTAAGAGGGGTGGCCATGACTGGTAAAAGCCGTTTAATTGGTATCATTTTTTGTTTCGGGTGATTGGGGCTGGTCGCTTTGAACCCGCTCGACGAGTGCCATTTGCACTTGATGCTCACGGATATCCAATACATGAATTTTCAGCGAGCCAATCGTGACCTCAACGCTGCTGCCGTCACGCGGAACGGTTCCCAGCGCATCAAACACTAGGCCGTTAAAAGTATCGTGTTCATCGCAGGGAAGGGAAACGCCCACAGCCTGCTCTACTTCGTCTAAAGCCGCACATCCGCGAATGTGCCAGCGTCCCGGGGCAATCTGCTCAACATCCGGGGCTTGGGTATGGTCGGCATCGTCCTCAAAGTCGCCCACCAGCTGCTGGACAAGGTCATTCATGGTGACGATACCCGTCATTCCGCCATACTCATCCAGCACCACCGCCATATGGTGGTGGCCTTGCTTCATGTTGCGGAACAGCACGTCCGCCTTCACGCTCTCCGGCACAAAATAAGCGGGCTTCACTGCTTTTTTCATCAGGTTTTCACGGCTTTGGTCGTCTAACCGGAAATAGTCCTTTGCATTGAGAATGCCCAGAACGTCATCGGCCGATTCACCGCACACAGGATAAAGCTTGTGGCGTGTGTTATAAATGGTATCTTTCCACTCCTCCATGCTTTCATCCATCCAAAGAATAGCGGTATCCGTTCGGTGGGTGGCAATTTCCGCAGCCGTCAAATCGTCAAACTCAAATACGTTTTGAATCAGCGTTTTTTCCTCGTGGTCGATGGTGCCTTTTTCACTGCCCACATCTACCATCATGCGAATTTCTTCTTCGCTGACTTCTTCTTCCTCTGCGTCGGGGTCAATACCCAGCAAACGCAAAACAAAATTGGTGGAAGCCGTCAAAAACCAAACCAAGGGGGCAAACAGCTTGGCAATGGTGCTGATGATGCCGGAAATGCCCAAAGCCAGCGTCTCTGCCTTGCGCATGGCAACTCGTTTGGGAACCAATTCACCAAAAATTAGAGTGAAGTAAGAAAGAATGAACGTAATCACCACAACGGCGATAGTGTCCAGCGTTTTGGCGGGAATAGGAAGGCCAAATCCCATCAGCCATTCCACCAGTCCGTCGGAAAAGTTATCGGCGGCAAAAGCACTGCCCAAAAAGCCGGAAAGCGTAATTGCCACTTGAATGGTAGCCAAAAAGCGTGCCGGCTGGCTGGTCAAACGCGCCAGACGAACAGCGCGGCGGTCGCCTTCAGCCGCCATTTTTGCAAGCTTTGCGTCATTCATCGAGATCACTGCAATTTCTGCGCTGGCAAATACCGCATTCAAAGCGATGAGAATCACTTGTACTAATATCATAAAAATCATGGAATCTTCCAAAATAAAACCTCCTTGATATCATAACCGGAACCCGTTTTGCATGGTGATTGAGGCGGCGGGCCAAAAGCCCCCTGTGGATTAAAATGCCCCAAAAACGCAAAAAGACACAGCCCGACGCTATTCCAGCAAGCGCAGACTATGCCATCCTTGACAGACGGTATGAAATAAGGGAGGAAATTCGCCGTTATTACTGTCTGTATCCTCCATAATTTTTCTTACACTCCTCTCAATAATATAATATGGCGAAATTATAGCGAAAAAAGAAGCGCTTGTCAATGTGTATTTCGTTTCAATTGGTGATTGACGACAGTACCCTTTGTCTAGTAAAATACCAAACATAGTAAAATACCAAACAGAAAATCAGCATAGAAGGGACTGGAAATATGAAGCTTTTATTTGCAAGTGATTTGCACGGCAGTGCTTACTATACGGAAAAATTAAAGGAATTGTACGAAAAGGAAAAAGCGGAAAAACTGATTTTGCTGGGGGACCTTTTGTACCACGGCCCGCGTAACGATCTGCCGCGCGATTATGCGCCCAAGCGTGTCATTGAAATTTTAAACGCCATGAAAGAGGAAATTTTGGCAGTGCGCGGCAATTGTGAAGCCGAAGTCGATCAAATGGTGCTGCAATTTCCCGTTATGGCTGAGTATGCCGTGCTTTGGCTGGACGGCCATATGGTGTTTTTAACGCACGGACACCATTTTAATGAGGAAAATCTGCCCATGCTGCACCAGGGCGACGTGCTTATTCACGGCCATACCCATCTGCATTGTGCAGTTAACCGAGGAAATTATTATTTCTGCAATCCCGGCAGCATGTCCATTCCGAAAGGGGACGGCATCCACAGCTATATGGTGTATGAGGACGGCGTCTTTACGGTGAAGGATTTGGAGGGCGGCGTGCTGGAAACGCTGGACATCCGCGCATGAGTGAGCTGACAAAGCAGATTGCCGTTGAGCGAAGCATTATTAAAAAGTATAAAAAAACTATTTGGAACCGGTTTATCGGCGCTTGTAAAGATTATCGCCTGATTGAGGAAGGCGATGTCATTGCGGTGTGCATTTCCGGCGGGAAAGACAGTTTCCTGTTGGCAAAATGTATGCAGAATTTGCAGCGCTATTCCGAAGTGCCTTTTGAAGTGCGTTTTTTGTGCATGGATCCCGGCTATCGGCCCGAAAACCGCGCCCTGATTGAAAAAAATGCTGCGCTTTTGGGGATTCCGCTCACCATTTTTGAGACGGATATTTTTGACAGCGTTTATCATGTTGAAAAATCGCCGTGCTATCTTTGTGCGCGGATGCGCCGCGGCCACCTGTACAAAAATGCGCAGGCGCTCGGCTGCAATAAAATTGCGCTGGGCCATCATTTTAACGATGTCGTCGAAACAGCGCTCATGAGCATGATGTGGGGCGCAGAGCTGAAAACAATGCTGCCCAAGCTGAAAAGCCAGAATTATGAGGGCATGGAGCTGCTTCGGCCTCTTTACTATGTGCGTGAGGACGACATTTTGGCGTGGAAACGCTATAACGGATTGGAATTTTTGCAGTGTGCCTGCCGCTTTACCGAGCGGGGAGAGGAACATGCGGGTGCGCGTGCAGCCACAAAACAGCTTGTGCGCCATCTTTGCAGTGTGAACCCACAGGCGGATTACAATATTTTCCAAAGTTTGCATCATGTTAATTTAAATATGTTGCCCGGCTGGCAGAAAGATGGCAAAACGTACAGCTTTTTGGATGAGTGCGCAAGCAGTGCCATAGAAGATTAACCAGTGTTAACATCAAAATGTAAAAATGAAATGTAAATTTTTGAATCAATATGAAGAAACAGGATTCTTTTTCTTGTCTTTTCTTGCAAAATGCGATATAATGGCAACGTGCAAGCAATGACAGGTTCATGTACGCTTGTTTTTTTATGCATAATTATCTGGTGCTAGTGTAAAATGCACAAATCATCGTTCCAATCAGGCGAACGGCGGCCTTTTTATGTGTTTTTTGCTGTTGCTCAGTCCGGGGAATCAAACTATTTTGCAATGCGGGAAGAACAGGTGCCGCGTCAGCGCAGCTCGTTTTTTGCAAAAGTTGTTTGGAAGCTTGCCCTATATATTTGGTTGATTCGGGCGGGCGGTACCGGGTACGTTCTATCGTGTTTCTTTGGTGCGATTTTGAAGTAAGGAGTGTTCGAGTTGTTTAAACGGGTAAAGTTAAAAAGTTATTTGCTTACGGTTTTTTCGGTTGTTATCGTTCTTTGCGGCCTGACTGCGTTGGTTGGTGTTGTTGGCTTGATGGTAACCCGCAGCAACACGAAGTATTTGGTAGAGAGAACCATGAATGCGGATTTGGCTGTTAAAACGTGCCGCATTGAGGTAAATACAGCGGCCCGCAACCTGCGCGAGATGCTGCTTTTGCCCAACAGCTCGCAGTACGATGAGTTTGAAGAAAAGATCAACACCAGCATCGCTAATATCCAATCTGAGGTGGCGCTGTTCAAAGAGGCCCACGGCGAAGAAGATGGTTTGGCACAAACTTATGAAGATGCTTTTGACAACTGGTTTTCGATTGCCAATCACGCCATTTCCGAGCTGAAAAGCGGAAACAAGGACGAAGCCACAGACATTGTTTTGACGGAATGTTCGCCGGCTTTGAGCAATCTGGTGGATATTTCCAAGCAGATTGACCAGACCATTACGGCTGAAAAACAAGAGCAGCAGGCGCTCACCACGGGAATGCTGAACCTGTTTGTCACTGTTTTGTGTGCGGTATTCATTGTTGTGCTGTGCATCAGCTTGTACTTCGCTTTCAGCACTACAAAAACGATTACCGGTGTTGTTGCCCACATCAAGGATGCGGTTTTGGAGCTCTCCAAAGGCAACTTGAAAGCAAAAGTGGATTACGAGGCAAACAACGAGTTTGGCGAGTTGGCTGAACGCATGAACTTCTCCTTCCAAGAGTTGGCACGCTATGTCAATGAGATTGATAAGGGCATGAGCAGCTTCTCTCAAGGTGACTTTACTTACCGTTCGAGCATTACCTTCTTGGGTGATTTTGTGAATATCGAGCGCTCGATTTCCGGCTTCCAGAGCAAGATGAACGATACACTGGTTGAACTCGGCACTATTTCTAAGCAGGTCACTGTCGGTTCGGAACAGGTTGCCAGCGGTTCTCAAACTTTGGCGCAGGGCGCTACCGAGCAGGCAAGCAGTGTAGAGGAGCTTTCCGCTACGATTGCAGAAGTGTCCAACCATATTTCCAATACCGCGGAGTATCTGCAAAAGGCGGATGCTTTGGGCAAAGAGGCCGGCGAGGTTGTTGCTACCAGCCAGCATGAGATGAAGCAGATGCTCAAGGCAATTAAAGATATTGCCGTTGCAGCAGAAAATATCCAGAAAATTATCAAGGTGATTGACGATATCGCCTTCCAGACCAATATTTTGGCTTTGAACGCCGCCGTCGAGGCTGCGCGTGCCGGCAGCGCCGGTAAGGGCTTTGCTGTGGTTGCCGATGAGGTGCGTAATTTGGCACAAAAATCGGCTGAGGCAGCTCAGAATACTACACAGCTCATTGAAAATTCTTTGATGCATGTAAAACATGGTGAATCGCTTGCTGCAAGCACCGACGTTGCATTTGACAAAGTGGCGAAAGAATCCGAGGAGATCTTGGGCATGATTGAAAAGATTGCGCAGGCTTCCAAGGAGCAGGCAAAGTCGATTTCTCAGATTTCCGAAGGCGTTTCTCAGATTTCCTCTGTCGTTCAGATGAGCAGTTCTGCAACAGAGGCAAGCGCAGCAGCCAGCGAGGAGCTGAGCGGTCAGGCTCGTATCATGGAGTCGCTTTTGGAGAAATTCGAGCTGTCGCGTGACGCAGAGCAGAAGTTTGACTTTAAACCTTCTGCGGCGCCTTCCAGCGGTTCTTCTGCAACAGCTTCCAGCGTTGACTTTTCCGATTACAGCGGAAAGTACTAATGTTCTTTTGACTGGAAGAATTTTCTGAACATTTATAGCAAAAAGCTCCCTTCGGCTGCGCCAAAGGGAGCTTTTCTCTATTCATGGCTTGCTTTTCTGTGTTGAATGGTGTATGATATTGCACAGGTATCAATACATGGTAAGTGCTTTGCCTAATTTGCAAAACAGTTGCTTGTAAGCAAACGGATAACAACGGGATAAGAGGTGCCGGATGGTGAGGAGTCTGCGAATCCTTTCTTTTTTGAAACAAAATTTCAATTTTAAAAAACAGTCGGTAACACGCATTATTGTGTGCAGCTTTGCGGCGGTCATTTTAATCGGTGCTCTTTTGCTGATGCTGCCCATTTCTTCTCGCGATGGTACAGGCACTCCGCTACTTCATGCCCTGTTTACGGCCACAAGTGCAACCTGTGTGACGGGCTTAGTGGTTTATGATACCTATACACAGTTTTCAGTGTTTGGGCAATGGGTCATTTTGCTCCTCATCCAAATCGGCGGCTTGGGACTCGTTACGTTAACCACTTTTTTCAATGTGGCCATTGGCCGCCGTTTGGGGTTCAAAAGCCTGCGTTTAGCCAGTGAAAGCATCAACCTGTCCGACCCGGGACAAGCCAAAAGCTTGTTGAAATTTGTTATGATGTTCGCGTTTGTGTTTGAAGCCGTGGGCGCTGTTTTGCTTAGCTTTGTATTTATTCCTCAATTCGGGGCGGAAGGTATTTTTATTGCGGTGTTTACTTCTATTTCCGCCTTTTGCAATGCCGGGTTTGATATTTTGGGTCGTTTGGTTCCGGGGGCCAGTCTGCGCTTGTATGCACAAAACCCTTATGTTTTGGCAGTTGTCAGCTTGTTAATCATCAGCGGCGGTCTTGGCTTTGTAGTGTGGAATGACCTTGCAGCCTACCGTGAAAAAAAGCATTTGCGCACACATACGAAGCTGGTGCTGTTAATGACGGTGATTTTGCTGGTAATTGGCACCATCGGTGTGGCGGTTTTGGAATGGAACAACCCGGAAACACTGGGGAAAATGCCGTGGTATCATCGTATCAGTAATGCCATGTTTGCTTCAGTAACCGCGCGTACTGCCGGATTTGATTCCTTTGATATGAATTTAATGGGGCCGATTGCAAAAACATTGATTATCTTGTTGATGTTCATTGGTGCGGCACCCGGCGGTACCGGCGGCGGTATCAAAGTAACGACGATCAGCGTCATTATGGTAGCGGTAGCCAGCGTAGCACGAGGACGCGAAGAAGTAACCGTTTTTTCGCGCCGAATTGACTATAAAACCGTGTACCGCTCCCTTACGATTATGACGCTGAGCTTGGGCGTGGTGGTAGTATCTACCTTATCTATTTTTTACGGAACAAGCGATAAAGTATCCGAGTTGAATGCGCTGTTTGAAGCCGTGTCTGCGTTTGCAACCGTTGGTTTAACAGTAGGTGCGACCGCCGATATGAATGCTTTTGCGCAAATTGTCACCATTGTCACCATGCTGATTGGCCGCGTCGGCCCGGTGTCTATGGCAATCAGCTTGGCGGCCCATCCGACCGACCGCAATATGCACCGCAGCGTGTCGCCGCAGGCGCATATCAGTGTGGGTTAAGTTTTTAAAAGTCAATGAAAAACGGGTAGGAGTAAAAGCTCCTACCCGTTTCAGTTTGTCGAAAAAGCTTCGCTTTTTGACAAACTGAATCCCTATCACAAATGGAAAAGAGGGCTCAGCCCCCTTTT
>DCEX01000025.1:2563-13160 GCA_002315015.1 Faecalibacterium sp. UBA1819 | reverse complement strand
CCAAGCCTTTTTCCCCTTGCAGCTCAGGTTCTTTCTGAATCAGGCGGCAATTTTTCGAGAGTCTGCTTTTATAAGTTGCTGGGTTTTAAAGCATAGAAATCACGCTGTACGCAAACGCGGCAATAACCGCGATGCGGTGAACCCATGGCTTTTGCAAAAAAGCAAAGGGGAACAGGTTTAAAACAATAATCGTGAGGGCAACGGGGTAAATCAGCGTCAGGATGGGCACGGAAATTTGAAGAATAAAGCCCAGCCCGAACACGGAAATCACGCACCCGGAAACGGTGAATACATTCAGCCATGCGGCAAACGACAGGCGCGGAAATTCTTTGCTGAAAAACGAAGCGCAGCTGCTCAAAAGCCCGGTGCATACGTTAAAGCACGCCACAAGGAAAATGACGGCCAGCAACACCGCACCCGCATTGCCGAAGAACAGGCGGCACAGCTCGGAAAGCACCACAGAGCCATCGGACGCTTCGGGCAAAACAGCACTTGCGCGTGCGCCCAGAATGGCCAGCATTCCGTATACAATGGTCAGCACTACACCCGCCAGCAAGCCGCTGATAGAAGTTTCTACGCGCAGCTGTTTGGCGTCCTCCAAGCCGAAGTCCTGAATGTTTACGGCAATCAAAATGCCGAATACCATCGCCGCCAGCGCGTCCATGGTGTTGTAGCCCTCCACAAACCCGGCGGCAAACGGTGCGCCCGCATACGGTGCGCGGGCAGCGCCTGCTCCGGCAGGAAGAAGGAACATTCCGCCCGCGAACAGAACAACGACCAGCACCAGCAAAAGCGGCGTTAAAATTTTGCCTAAAATGTCTTTTAAGTGAGAGGGCCGCTTGGCAAAAAAGCGCGAGGCGGCAAAGAATATCACCGAGAACACAACCGCCAAAACCTGCTCTAACGTAAAAGGTCCGATAGAAACCGAAGCCGCAGAGGCAGTGGCAAAGCGCATCATGGAAAAGGCCATGCTCGCCGTGCGCGGAATCGCCAGCATCGGCCCGATACACAGGTAAATAATGAGGGTAAACCACTTGGAAAACTGTGGGTGAACCTTGCTGCAAAGCCCGTCCATGCCGCCCGCCCGCGCCGTGGCAACAATACCCAAAACCGGGAACAAAACGGCGGTGGAAATCAGCCCCAAAAAGGCGGGTACGGCCTCTGCCCCGGCACAGTAACCTGTAAACGGCGGGAAAATTAAGTTTCCCGCGCCGAAGAACATGGAAAATAGGGTAACTCCCATCAAAAGACGCTGACGAAAAGACAGGCGCTTCATGCGTTTGCTTCCTCCTGTTTCTGAGCCGCCAAGTATTGCGCGGGGCCGTCCTCATACAGATTGTGTCCCTCGCTGTCAATGATGACGGTTAAAGGCATGTTTTCGACAGTCAACCGGCGCACGGCTTCACTGCCAAGGTCATCATAGCAAACGACTTCCGCCTGTTTGACGCACGATGCCATGACCGCGCCGGCACCGCCGATGGCGGCAAAGTAAACGGCGCCGCACTCTTTCATTGCTTCGACGACTTGGGCGCTGCGCGCACCCTTGCCAATCATGCCGATGACCCCTTGGCGCATCAGCGTGGGAGCATAAGCATCCATGCGTCCGCTGGTGGTCGGCCCGCACGAGCCAATGACCTCTCCGGGGCGTGCCGGGGTAGGGCCTGCATAGTAGATGACGGCATTTTGCAAGTTCAGCGGAAGTGTTTCGCCGCGCTCCAGCGCTTCACAAAGACGCTTATGGGCAGCGTCGCGCGCGGTATAAATAGTGCCGGAAAGCAAAACGGTATCGCCGCTTTTCAATTGCTGGGCTTGTGCGCTTGTCAGCGGTGTTGTCAAATGGTGTTGCATTATAAAACAGCCTCCTTGTGGCGCGTGACGTGGCAGCTGATATTGACCGCCACGGGCATTCCCGCAATATGGGTGGGATAAGTTTCAATTTGCAGCCCCAGCGCCGTGGTTTTTCCGCCAAAGCCCTGTGCGCCGATGCCCAAAGCGTTGATGCGTGTCAAAAGGGTTTGCTCCATTTCGGCATAATAGGGGTCGGGATGGTGTGTGTCCACACCGCGCAGAAGTGCCCGTTTCGCCAGCATGGCGCACAGCTCAAAGGTGCCGCCAATGCCAACGCCTACCACAATCGGCGGGCAGGGGTTCGGCCCGGCAAGGCGCACGGCTTCAACAATAAAATCCATCACGCCTTCCTTGCCCTGTGCCGGTTTCAGCATGGCGATGCGGCTCATGTTTTCGCTGCCGAAGCCCTTGGGGGCAACGGTCAGGCGTACACGGTCGCCGGGCACAAGGCGTGTGTGAATGACAGCGGGGGTGTTGTCGCCCGTGTTGCCGCGCCGGATGGGGTCAGCGACAACCGACTTGCGCAAAAATCCCTCGGTGTAGCCTTTTGCCACGCCGTCATGGACAGCCTGTTCAAAATTGCCCTCGATGAATACTTCTTGGCCGATGTCCGCAAATACCACCGCCATGCCCGTGTCTTGGCAAATGGGAAGGCCGGTTTCTTTGGCCGCATCTAAGTTTTGGCAAATGGTGTCCAGCGCGGCTTTTGCCACCGGCCACGGCTCGGCGGCCCGGGCGTTCGTCAGCGCATTTGTCATGTCGGGCGAAAGCGTGCGGTTCGCCTCAATGCACAGGCGGGCGATGGTATCGGTAATTTCGCGTGCGGTAATCGTTCTCACAGGCGCGCCACCCCCGTTTTCTGCGCCGCAGCTGCCACGGCATCAGCCACGGCATTTGCCACACGCTCGTCAAAAGCGCCGGGAATGATATAATCTTCGTTGCGTTCTTCGTCCGAAACTAAGTCGGCAATGGCGTAGGCCGCCGCTACTTTCATTTCGGTGTTGATGTCGCGGGCACGCACGCGCAAAGCACCTTTAAACACGCCGGGGAACGCCAGCACATTATTGATTTGGTTGGCAAAATCGCTGCGCCCTGTTCCCACGACACGCGCACCGGCAGCTTTGGCTTCATCGGGCGTAATTTCCGGCACGGGGTTTGCCATAGCAAAAATAATGGCATCCTTCGCCATTGTGCGCACCATGTCGGGGGTCAATGCGCCGCCCACGGAAACACCGATAAACACGTCGGCGCCTTTTACGGCATCCGCCAGCGTGCCGGTGAGGTGATCGGGATTGGTGATGGTGCAAAGCATAGCTTTATGGTCGGCAATGCCCACGCCGCGCTCGGCATACAGAATGCCGTTTTCATCACAGGCGATGATGTGCTGCACGCCCGCGCTGCGCAGCATTTTAATAATTGCGGTTCCGGCTGCGCCCGGCCCGTTGAGTACAACGCGAATATCGGAAAGCTCTTTTTTCACAACGCGCAGCGCACCCAGCAAAGCGGCCGTAACCACAATGGCGGTTCCGTGCTGGTCATCGTGGAATACGGGGATGTCCAGCTCGCGCTCCAGCTGCTCCTCGATGGCAAAGCAGGCGGGGGAAGCAATGTCCTCCAGGTTGATGCCGCCGAATACGGGGGCAATCAGCTTGACGGTGCGGATGATTTCCTCCGGGTCTTGCGTGTCCAAGCAGATGGGGAACGCATCCACGCCGCCGAACTCTTTAAACAAAATGGCCTTGCCCTCCATGACGGGCTGAGAAGCCGCCGCGCCAATATTGCCAAGGCCCAAAACAGCCGTTCCGTTGGAAACAACGGCCACCATATTGCCTTTGCAGGTGTATTCATAGGCGGCGGCTGGGTTTTGCGCAATCTCGCGGCAGGGCTGTGCCACGCCGGGGGTGTACGCGGTGGAAAGGTCGTCGCGTGTTTTTACCGGCACTTTGCTGGTGACTTCCAGCTTGCCGTGATGCTTTGCGTGAAGATGTAATGCCTCTTTGTAGTAATCCATTGGTCCATTCCTGCCTTTTTGTGCGCCCTGCCCAGCCAGGGGCTTCCTGAAAAGTCGAAATTTTCGGCTTTTTCTGCATGAACCGGTGTCTGCTGTGTTAAAAATGCTTGCAATCCACAAAGGATTTCTGCGCTTTTTGCCTTGCAGCCGTCGGGCTTATGAGAAAAATCTGTGCATTTCCTTGTTTTCAGAAATGCCCTAAAAAACCGGGCGAAAAGGGCGGTATTTTCACATGCTTGTGCAGTGCGCACAACGCCTTTTCATTAACAGTATAAAAGAAAATTTTTGCATTTTAAAGAGTGAAATTGAATTTTTAGGGAAAATATGATATAATGCAATGGTTATGCGGCTTGCGCCGCGCCCGTTTAAGGGAAACCGAACCAATTTTTTAAAAACGCGCCTTCTGCCCGGGGCAGGAAGCGCCATGGAGGATACGATGAAAAAAACGATTGCTTTTTTGGCCGCTCTCGTCATGATGGCGTCCGCATTGGCGGGCTGTGCAGGTACAGCAGCCTCCGGCTCTGCTTCCGGTTCTGCTTCGGCTTCGGCTTCCACCTCGGCATCTGCTTCGGCTTCTGAGGCGGCTCACGAGCCCGGCTTGTTTGTGGACGGCACAAAAGTGGAAAACGCCGACCCCATTATGACCATCGACGGCGAGGATGTCAGCCTGGACACCTACCGTTTTTACTATCTGCGCACGCTGGCTATGATGGGCGGTGCGGAAAGCGTGATTGCAATGGCCGGCGATCAAACCGAGGAGCTGTATACCAACCTGCGCGATTCTGCCGCTCACAGCCTGAAGCTGGCGAAAGTTTACCGCGACTTTGCGGCGGAAAAAGGCGTAACGGTGAGCGAGGATTTGCTCAAAGAGCTGGATAACAGCATTGCACAAGCCAAGGAGTCTTTGGGCGAGGAGGAATTCCAAAAGAGCCTGGAAGCCCAGTACTTCAGCACGGAGGAGGAGTACCGCTCCTTTATGCAGGATATTCTCTTGCAGCAGCAGGTGCTCATTGACGTGTACGGCGATGAAATTTTGAACAACGTGAAAGAAAACTATGTGCATGTGCAGCACATTTTGATTCCGTTTGAAACGGAGGAAGCTTCCTCGGAGAGCACTTCTGCAAGTACGTCCGCAAGTGCGTCCGGCTCGGAGAGCACCGCCTCTGACGACCACAGCGCCGAGCTTGCAACCGCTCAGGAAGTGCTGGAAAAAGCGAAAAACGGCGATGATTTTGCCGCATTGATGGCTGAATACAGCCAAGATCCCGGCCAGCCGGAGGAGGGCTATACCTTTACCAAAGGCTATATGGTGCAGGAGTTTGAAGATGCTTCCTATGCGCTGAAAGAGGGCGAAATCAGCGACATTGTGGAAACCGATTATGGTTACCACATCATTAAGCGTTTGCCGATTGACGAGGCCAACATCAAAGAGAATTTGCTGCAATACGTTGACAGCAATATGGACACCATTCTGTCCACCGACTTGCAGCCTCTGATGGACAAGGTGAAGGTGGAGTACGGCGAGTACTACGATAAGATTGCTCCCGATACCCTTTATTAAGTAAAAAGCAACGACTGCCGCTTGGTTTGCATGGTGCAAGCCGGGCGGCTGTTTTCTTTTAGATAAAAGAAACGGACGTTTCTGCAAAAAAATGTGCGTTTTGTCAATATACTTTTTCGGTGGTTTGTGCCATTATGAAAGGTAAATAACGCCGTCGAAGGCACGGCGTTGCCTTGTTGCAGAGAGGAGAATGACCGAAATGAACAAGCGCCCGAATATTCTTTTGCTGATGGTGGACGAAATGCGCGGTGACTGCACCGGATATGCCGGGCATCCCGATGTAAAAACGCCCTACCTGGATTCTTTAGCCTCGCAGGGAATTGTGTTTCCCAATGCATATTCCTCTTGCCCCACTTGTGTGCCCGCCCGCGCGATTCTTCACACGGGTTTAAGCCAACGTCACACGGGAAAGGTGGGCTATCAAGATCGTGTCGATTGGAACTATGGCTGCACCATGGCCGGAGAACTGGCCAAAGCGGGCTATTACACCGAATGTGTCGGAAAAATGCATGTGCATCCTTTGCGCAATTATTTGGGCTTTCACCATGTAGAGCTGCACGACGGTTATCTGCATGAGTATCGTTATCCCAACGTGCCCTATTCCGAAAACCAGCTCGTCGCCGACGACTATTTCTACTGGCTGAAAAACGAAAAGGGCATTGAGTGTGACGTGACGGATACCGGCATGGACTGCAACGGTTGGACGGCACGCCCGTGGCCGTATGAGGAGAAATATCATCCCACCAACTGGGTGGCATCCCGCACCATCGACTTTTTGCGCCGCCGCGACCCGCGTCAGCCGTTTTTCCTGATGGCCAGCTTTGTGCGTCCTCATGCGCCTTACGATGCACCTCAGCATTATTTTGATTTGTACGAAAACAAAAACCTGCGTCCTCCTATGCGCGGCGATTGGAACAACGAAGCGCTTTTGCAGGAAAAGGGCCGCATCTTTAACTCCTGCACCGGCCCGTCGGACCCCGAGCTGATTCGTCAGCAGCAGGTGGGTTACTATGCTTGCATTACGCATATTGACCACCAAATCGGACGCATTATTCAGGCTTTGATTGAGCATCAGCTCATGGATGATACCGTTATCCTGTTTACGTCCGACCACGGCGAGATGCTTTCCGACCACGGCTTTTGCCGCAAGGCTTTGCCGTACCGCGGCAGCGCGCATATTCCCATGTTTTTGTCGGGCAGTGAAAAATACCTCGGCAAAGTCGGCGTAACGGATGATTCTCTGGTAGAACTGCGCGACGTGATGCCTACCTTGCTCGACTTGGCGGGCGCACCCATCCCGAAACATTTGGACGGTGAAAGTATGCTGCGCGGCGTAAAGCGCACCTATCTGCACGGCGAGCACGCGTTCTTCTTCCACAACTATTCCAGCCAGTTTATTGTCACAAAGCACGATAAATTCATTTGGCTCAATCAACGTGCTGAGTATCAATATTTCGATCTCGACAAAGACCCGTATGAAACCCATAACGCCATCAACGATCCGCAGTATGCCGAGCGCATTGAGGAGCTGCGCCGTCTGTTGGCAAAAGAGCTCAAAGACTCCGAAGAAGGTTATTCCGACGGGGAACACCTCATTGAAGGACGCACCCCGCAAAACTGCCTGTCGAATGCAGAGCTTCCCAACTGTTAAACAAAATTGCCCTTTCGGGTAAAAAAGCCGCCCCTTTTTCTGTCCGTAAAAAGACAGAGAGGGGGCGGCTTTTTGCTGCGAAAAAGGATATTTAAGCGCCGGAAAACAGCTGCGCCAGCGCTTGCGCGGCCATGCGTCCTGCGGCAAGTGCTTCGGAAAGCGTGTTGGCGTGGCCGCCAACCTCCAAAAGAAGGCTGCCGGTGGAGAGGTCTTGGTTATAATAGCGGTAATCAAACAGCACCGGGCGAGTCAAACCGGGAAACATGCCTTCCATTTGGGCCTGCCACGCGGCGGCAAAACGCAAATTTTGTTTGTAGTTGGGCAAATTTCCATCTTGGTCGGCACAGGAAATCAGCATCACCTGTGCGCTCTTTTCGCCGTTGATTGTAACCACAGGTTTCACGCGGGTGCCGTCGGCGCGCTGAATGGCGTCGCGGTGAACATCAATCACCACTTTAATGGAGGGGTATTGCTGTAAGTAGCTGCGCACGGTGGCGTTGCTTTTTTCGTAACTGCCGGTATAGCTGGGGTAATCGTGCAGCGTTGTGTCGTGCAGCGTGTTGATACCGGCGGCGTTTAAAATATCGGTCATCTGCTGTCCTACGGCCACCATGTTTACAGCGGTGTCGGTAGTTCGGGCGGAAAACGCCGGGTCGGTGTAGCTGTGTTCGGCGCCTTCATAACATTCTGTTGCATGGGTGTGAACAATCAGCACTTGCGGCTCGGAAGAATTTTTTTCTACCGAAAACGGCAAGGGCTGCCCCACTTCGGCGGCAATTTCTGCATCCGGCAAACTGGTTGAGTTGCGAATGAGCGCTGTTCCGGTGGGGATATACCCGGTGCCCGCCGATGCCTGAAAATGCTGCTCTAAAAGCGGAACCATCCCTTCAGGAACGGCTTCCCCGGCAATCGGGGCGCGTGCCTCCAGCGGTTCATCCGCAGAAACGGGAGCGGCGGCGCTCTCGGCGGCTGGTGCGCTGCTTTCTGCCGTCGGGGCGGGATTTTCCACGGGGGCTTGTACTTCTTCGGCGGGAACGCTTTCCGTGGCGGCTGCCGCTGCGCTCTCTGCGCTGAAAAACTCTTGCGCCGTGCGCAGTGCCGCAACCGGAGACGCAAAAAATGCGCCTGTGCCTGCAAGCACCAGCGGGGGAGAAACGCGCAGAAGCCCCGCAGATAAAAACACCGTGCACGACACGGCAAAAACAAACGATGCAAGGCGCACGAACGTGCGGCGGCGTTGTTTGTACATCCAAAATCACCTCGCAATATGCTTATGATTTTGGACAGGCATTTAGAACCCGTGCGGCAGGCTTTGCTGCTGTGTTTGCAACATCAAAATTTTATGAAGCACTGTGGTTCCACGCCAGCGAAAGGCGCTGTACCGCCGGGGGGATGGCATCATCCGCAAGGCCCGCATAGCCCAGCACCACCTGGGCGCGTGTTTCGTGGGGCGTGTGTGCGTCATAGGACGAAAGGCTGCTGCACCGCACGCTTTGCGTGGCTGCCGCTTGCACCAGCTGTTCCGCGTCCGGCCAGCCGGGCAGAGCCGCCAGCAAATGCAGCCCTGTGTGAGTGCCCTGCAAAGCGATATCGGGAAATGCGCCCCGCAGCGCATCAATCAACAAATCGCGGCGGCGGCGGTAGGCCAGACGCAGGCGGCGCAAATGGGCGGCAAACTGCCCGTTTTCCATCATTTGTGCCAGCGTGTGCTGTTCAAAGCGGCTGACCGTACAGGAATAAAAGCCGAATTCACTGTTCCAGCGCGGCACAAGCGTTTGGGGCAAAACAATATAGGCAATGCGAAACGCGGGTGCAAGGCTTTTGGAAAATGTACCCACATAAATCACGCGCCCTGCTGCGTCCATACCCTGCAAGCTTGGCAGCGGCTTTGTATCAAAACGAAATTCGCTGTCGTAATCATCCTCAATAATATAGCGCCCCGGCGCTTGACCTGCCCAAGTCAACAGCTCATAGCGGCGGGCGGCGGGCATGGTTACTCCGGTGGGGAACTGATGGCTGGGCGTGATATACGCAATCTGCGCTTCACTTTCGCAAAGGTGCTGGACAGACATGCCCTGCGCGTCAAGCGATACAAAGCGCACGGCGGCCCCGTTGTTTTTTAAAATATGTGCGGTGCGCGGATAACCCGGGTTTTCCACTGCAAAACACGATCCAGAAAACAACCGCGCAAGCAGACCCAGTAAATATTCCATGCCCGCGCCCACCACCACTTGATGTGCGCCGCACACCACCCCGCGATGTTCGCGCAAATGGGCGGCAATGGCGCGCCGAAGCACCTCGTCGCCCGAACGCTCGCCATGATTCAGCAGCTGCGGCTCTTGGGATAAAATGCTTTGGTGAATGCGCCGCCATGTTTTAAAAGGGAAAAGAGTGGTGTCAATGGAAGATGTGGTGAAATCATATAAAAATTGCGGCGCGGGTGTGCTGACGGGCGGCTGTACGAGAGGAGCGGCCCTTGTTGTAACATTTAAAAGTTTACATACAGTAAACCCACTGCGTGGTATTGATTGAATGTATCCTTCGGCTGCCAGCATACCATACGCCGTGTCTACGGTATTTACACTTACGTCAAGGTCTGCCGCCAGCCGGCGTTTTCCGGGCAGCCGTTCGCCCGCTTGCAGCTGCCCGGTGCGGATTTGCTGCTGCAAAGCGGTGTAAAGTTGAAGATACAGCGGCGTTTTCCCACGCCGCAGCGAAAGCGTAAGTGTTTGCATAAAGCGTTCCCCTTTGCGGTCAAAAATCAGCTAAAACTGAACCCATAAAAATATTATAAACTGAATATTTCCTTGGAGTCAGTTTTTGGATACAATTAGGATAAATCAAGTGGCCGCACCTGTCAAGAGGAGCGGCAAGGGAAAGGGAGAGCCATATGAAACAACATGAAAAAGTAAAAAAGATTGCGGTGACGGGGCTGCTCAGCGCACTGGTATTTTTATTCAGCTGGGTACAAATTCCCATTGGGGATGTGGCGCGTCTGCATTTGGGCAATGTGTTCTGCGCACTGTCCGGCTTACTGTTCGGGCCGCTGGTGGGCGGAATTGCCTCCGGTTTTGGCAGTATGCTGTTTGATTTTACAAACCCCGCTTATATTGCCGAAAGCTGGATCACCTTTATCACAAAATTTGCCATTGGCTTTTTGGCGGGTGTGATTGCAAAGCGCAGTGCAGCAGGGCGTGCCGGTGTGCTGCGTGACACAGCGGCGGCAGGTGTTGGCTGTTTTGCGTATGTGGTGCTGTACTTGTTAAAATCCTTTATTATGATGGCTTGGGTGGAGGGCCAAGTGATGGAAGCAGTTTACACGCAGCTCATTACAAAAGGCATCACCTCGGCAGTGAATGCGCTGTGCGCGGTAGTATTTTCTGTGGTATTGGCACAGGCAATGCGCCCGGCTTTGCGCCGCGCCCACTTGTGGCAGGAGTCTACCTTGCCTTGACTGCGTAAAACCAAATTTTATAATAGACAGTGATTTTTTACCATCACTGTCTCAGTTTGTCGAAAAAGCTTC
>DCEX01000025.1:0-2546 GCA_002315015.1 Faecalibacterium sp. UBA1819 | reverse complement strand
AAGCCTTTTTCCCCTTGCAGCCTAGGTTCTTTCTGAATGAGGCGGCAGTTTTTCGACAGTCTCAGACAGTGATTTTTTACCATCACTGTCTATTTTTTTGTTGTTTTGCGCATAAATTGAAACTACGAGCAGGATTTTTATGGATTTTTCGACTGTGTTTGGTATAATGGGCAGAATACACGGGAATCCTGCCGGAAAGGGGAGAATATGCCATATGCTTTATGCCTTTTACAAAAAACGGCGAGAACGTTTGGAAAAGCAGCTGGAAGCTGTGAAAAAGCGCGAAGCCGCAGCACTGGCGCGAGAGCAGAAAAACGATGAGGAACGACGCGAAAATTTAAAAGGGGTTCCGGGGCATTTTGCCCATGGGTTGAACTTTTATAAATATTTTTGGATTTTCTTTATTTGTTGTTTTTTAGGTGTAGTGATAGAAACCGTATTTTGTTTGGTAACCACCGGAAGGCTGATGCAGCGCACCGGCTTGGTGTGGGGGCCGTTTAACTTAATTTACGGCATTGGGGCAGTGCTGCTGACGGCGTGTTTACACCGCTTTGTTACCAAAAATGACCGCTGGTTATTTCTGGGCGGCGCAGTGCTGGGCGGTGCATTTGAATATTTTTGCAGCTGGCTGCAAGAAACGGTTACCGGAACCGTCAGCTGGGATTATTCCAATTATCCGCTGAATATCAATGGCCGTATCAATGCACTATATTGCTTGTTTTGGGGCATTTTGGCGCTTGTGTGGATTAAAGAGCTGTATCCGCGCTTAAATGGGTGGATTGAACGAAGTGTGTCAAACCGTTACGGCAAGGCCATCACTTGGCTGCTGGTGGCGTTTATGCTTGCCAATAGCCTTGTCAGCGGTGCGGCAGTGATGCGCTGGCAGCAGCGCTATGACGGCGTACCGGCCACGCAGACATGGCAGACCGCTATGGACGAAGCTTATCCCGATGACGTTCTTTCTAAAATTTATCCCAGCATGGTGCGCACAAAAAACAAAGTGTAAAATATCAGCCGGAATACTGGTTTTTTTGTAAAAAATCGTGTACAATAATTGAATGAGCGGCCAACAAGGCCGGAAAACCGCAAAAAAAGAAACGCAAAAGAGTGTTTAAAGCCACGGGGCGGCCAAAGGGCTGCCCCTTAACAATGAAGCATTTCGGGGGGAAAAGCTTGAAAAAAGAATCTTTTTTCGACACCATTACAGAAGGCTTATGCGATTTTTGGATTCGCGTGCAAAATAAAAGCAAGTTGGACATTGCCATTTTAATTGTGGGAATTTTGCTGGCCATCACCGTGTTTGCCATCTTAACGTTCTCGGTGCTTCAAGCTGTGGCGGGCAGCCCTGTCACAAACGACCAAATGGATATTATTGCCGCTGCGCCCAGCGCCAGTGAGGTGGCCGACAGCGGATATGACCAAACCGCCGCCGTAATTGACAAGGAAGTGTTTGACGGTACCGTGCTGATTGAAGGAGAGGACGCGGGCCAGGATTATCTGGACGAAACGCTGTTTATCGGCGACTCCAATACCGTGCGCATGGTAACCCTTGGCCATGCGGCCGAAGAAAACACGCTTGCCGCCGTCAGCATGGGCATTCAGCATGTGCTGTCGTCTAACTGCATGAATTTTCAGGGCTACGGTTATGTGTCGGTACCCACCGCAGTGGAGCTGATGCAGCCCAAGCGAATCATGATCACCTACGGCACAAATAACGCCTATTCCTCGCCGGACGACTTTATTGAATGGTATAAGGATGCTTTGAGCTATATCCGCGAAGCTTGGGACTACGCTGATATTATCATCAATGCGGTGCCGCCTGTGGCAAAAACGCGCAGCTATCCGCAAATTACCATGAAAACCATCGATGAGTTTAACCTCAAGCTGGCCGAGCTGGCAAAAGAAGAAGGATACTACTTTTTAAATTCCAGCGAGGCGCTGAAAGGCGACGACGGCTATGCTGTGCCGGGATATATGGAGCGTGACGGTATCCATTTGAGCGCGGAAGGCATGGATGTTTTGATGAAATATATCAGCACCCATCCGCTGGAAACCGAGGATCGCCGCCCCATGCCGCTGGATGATATTCCCAAACACATCCAAACCCCGGATACGTTCTTTAACCCGCCCGCGCCGTCCTCTGTACAGACGAGTGCATCGGCGGATAGCTCTGAGGACGTTTGCACCAACCATCAGTGGGGTGTAACGGATACGATGACGGGCATACAGGTGTGCCAGATTTGCGGCGCGACCCAGCAAGACCCGACATGGACGGCACACACGCACACCTGGGGAGCTGTTAATCCGGCTACAAGCACACAAACTTGTACTATTTGTGGAGCGACGCAACAGCATACGCATACATGGGGAGCAACCGACCCAACAACAGGTCAACGTATTTGTTCTACATGTGGTGCGGCTGGTAAAGATCCGAGTTGGATACCACCGGCACAAACAACACCGACTGTGCCACCGGCAGAAACAACGCCAACCACGCCACCGGCGGAAACAACGCCCACTGTGCCGCCAGCGGAAACAACGCCAAC
>DCEX01000028.1 GCA_002315015.1 Faecalibacterium sp. UBA1819 | reverse complement strand
GCTTGTATATAATACCACGCTTTTCTCTCAATGTCAACACCTTTTTCTAAAAAAATTCGCTTTTTTCTGTTTTTCTTCTTTTTCTGCCTTCTATACCTCTTTCCCTTCTCTCTAACCCTTCTTACCAAATCCCCTGTTCATTGCAAATCAAATACACCAGTGCTTCTTTCTCCCCTTCATTTAATTCGCTTATCTTCTCTACCTCATCCACAATTTCCTGCTGCTCCATTCCCTGTGTCTTTTTCTTTAATCCATTAAAATACGTTTTGACAAAATCTTCCCTCATTCCTATATACTCTACTTCCCTTACATTGGGATATTGCATTGGATAACTCGTCAGCCATTCCTCACCCCCTGTTATGCACAGCAGTGTTCCGCATCTCGTCAGGTCTGCTCCCGTTGCCACATCACCGCTTTGCGGCATTTGAAAAGTAAATAATCCCCCTTGCTCTCCGGTTGTCGCCAGAACGCTGTCGGATTCCTTCCAATACTGCACTACTTCCACTTCTGTCTGAATTTCATTATCATGTCCTATTTTATCCCCTGCCGCTATTACACCAATCATCAAAAGCGCTGCGCCAAGCGTTACCCACCATCTTCGTTTTTCCATATTTGCCGCCCTCCTTTGCTTTTATATTAAAAACACTTTTCCCTTATTGCAACAACAAAACAATCACAAAAAAGCGCCCTGCCTGCACATGAGTGCAAACAGAGCGCCTTCTTCTTATCTTACTTTAAAATATCGGCAATGTCCACAATATCCACATCGCGCAGCGTCTTGCCCGATTTCAAGCAGCGCACCAGCACATTAGCGGTGTCAATCGCCGTCAAGCACGGGATGCTCAGCTCTACCGCTTTGCGGCGCAGCTTCACCGAGTCCGCCGTGGGAATACGTCCCTTCGACGAAGTAGAAATGACATAGTCCACCTTGCCGCTCTCTAAAAGATCCTGCAAGTTCGGATGCTCCTCGCTCAGCTTACGCACATGGCTGCACGGAACCATATTATGGTTCAAGTGGTCAGCCGTGCCGGAAGTACCATACAGCTTGTACCCCATCGCTTTCAAATCCGATGCAATTGCCGTCAGCTCAGGTTTGTCGGAATCCTTCACAGTCAGAACGCAGCATTTGCCCTCACCGGGTTTGCGCATCTGATAACCGGCACCCACAAGGCCCTTGATGAGCGCATCCTCAAAGTTCTTGGCAATACCCAGTACCTCACCGGTGGATTTCATCTCCGGTCCCAGCTGGGTGTCCACATTATGCAGTTTGGAGAAGCTGAACACCGGCACCTTCACCGCGCAGTATTCGCCGGGCGGATACAGGCCCGTGCCATAGCCCAAGTCACGCAGACGCTCGCCCAGCATACAGCGCACGGCCAAATCCACCATGGGTACACCCGTTACCTTGCTGATATACGGCACCGTGCGCGAAGAACGCGGGTTCACCTCGATGATATACACTTCATCATTATAAATGACGAACTGAATATTCATCAGGCCAACCACTTTAAGCGCACGCGCCAAACGTCCGGTGTAGTCGATAATCGTTGCCTGCACCTTCTGCTTCAAGCTCTGCGGCGGATAGACAGAAATCGAGTCGCCCGAGTGAATGCCCGCACGTTCTACATGCTCCATCATACCGGGAATGAGGAAGTCCTCGCCGTCACAGATGGCGTCCACTTCACATTCGGTGCCCATGAGATACTTATCCACCAAAACGGGGTTGTCCATCTCAACGTGGCTGGTGATAATGGCCATGTATTCTTTTACGTCGGCCTCATTGTAGGCGATAATCATGTTCTGGCCGCCCAAAACGTAGGACGGGCGCAGCAGCACCGGGTAGCCCAGCTGTTTGCCGGCCTCGAGTGCCTCCTCGCAAGTGTAAACAGTGAGTCCCTTCGGACGCGGAATGCCGCACTTCTCCAAAAGGGCGTCAAAGCGCTCACGGTCCTCGGCCTCGTCAATGGCGTCGGACGGTGTGCCCAAAATCTTCACACCTTTTTCGGTGAGATGCTTTGCCAGCTTAATCGCCGTCTGTCCGCCGAACTGCACCACACAAGCCCACGGTTTTTCTGTGGCAATGATGTGGTCCACGCTTTCCGGGGTCAGCGGGTCAAAGTACAGGCGGTCGCCGGTGTCGAAGTCGGTGGAAACCGTCTCGGGGTTGTTGTTGACAATCACCGCTTCGCAGCCGTATTTTTTCAGCACCCAAGTGCAGTGTACCGAGCAGTAGTCAAACTCAATGCCCTGTCCAATGCGGATGGGGCCGGAACCGAATACCAGCACCTTTTTCTTGCCGGTCTCGTGTGCTTTAATAAACTGCTCCGCCTCGTTCTCCTCGTCAAAAGAAGAATAGAAATAAGGCGTTTTTGCGTCAAATTCCGCGGCGCAGGTATCAACCATCTTAAAGCCTGCGTTCAACACTTCGGGCAGCTCTTGCCCCGACAGGCGGCGAATGGTTTTGTCCATAAAGCCCAGCTTTTTCGCTTTGCGGTAAAGCGCGGTGGTCAGCGTCTCCTTTGCCAGCGCCAATTCCACATCCGCCAAATTTTTCAGCTTGGCAAGGAACCAGCGGTCAATTTTTGTCGCGGCATAAATCACGTCAAACGAAACGCCGCGCTTAATGGCCTCGTATACTGCAAAGCTGCGGTCGGCGTCGCAAACGTTCAGCTTTTCGACAATTTCCTCGTCGGACAGCTCGGCCAGCGAAGGCATGGTCATGCTTTCCAAGCCCAGCTCAATCGAGGACACCGCCTTCATCATGGCGTGTTCAAAGCTGTTGGCAATCGCCATCACTTCGCCCGTCGCCATCATCTGAGTGCCGAGCGCCTTGTTGGCGTAAACGAATTTATCAAACGGCCATTTCGGGAATTTTACCACGCAGTAGTCGAGCGCCGGCTCAAAGCAAGCGCAGGTCTGCCCGGTCACATCGTTGGTGATTTCATCCAAGCTGTAACCAATGGCAATTTTCGTTGCCACCTTAGCAATGGGATAGCCCGTCGCCTTGGACGCAAGCGCAGACGAACGCGACACACGCGGGTTGACCTCAATGACGGCATACTCAAAGCTGTCCGGCTTCAAGGCAAACTGACAGTTGCAGCCGCCCTCAATGCCGAGTTCCGTGATGATATCGAGTGCCGCCGTGCGCAGCATTTGATATTCCTTGTCGGTCAGCGTCTGGCTGGGAGCCACAACAATGGAGTCACCCGTGTGAACGCCGACGGGGTCAAAGTTCTCCATGTTGCAAACAGTAATCACGTTGCCCTTGGCATCGCGCATGACTTCGTATTCAATTTCCTTCCAGCCCGCAATGCCCTTTTCAATCAGCACCTGATGAATGGGCGAAAGGCGCAGGCCGTTCGTGCCGATTTCGCGCAGCTGCTCGGCATCGTCGCAAATGCCGCCGCCTGTGCCGCCCATCGTAAACGCCGGGCGTACAATCACAGGGTAGCCAATTTCCTCGGCAAAGCTCAAAGCGTCCTCCAGCGTCTCCACCACTTTGGACGGAATAATGGGCTGGTTCAGCTTCTCCATCGTGTCTTTAAACAGCTGGCGGTCCTCCGCGCGGTCAATGGTGTCGGGGCGGCAGCCCAAAAGACGCACACCCTGCTTTTCCAAAAAGCCGCTGCGGTGCAGCTCCATCGCCAGGTTTAAGCCGGTCTGACCGCCGAGGTTCGGCAAAATGGAGTCCGGCTTTTCCTTTTCAATGATGCGCTCCAAAATCTCCACCGTCATCGGCTCCACATACACGCGGTCGGCAATGTTGGTGTCAGTCATAATGGTGGCGGGGTTCGAGTTAATCAAAACCACCTCGATGCCCTCACTTTTTAAAGCGCGGCAGGCCTGTGTGCCGGAGTAGTCAAACTCAGCGGCTTGTCCAATGATAATCGGGCCGGAGCCAATCACTAAAACTTTTTTAATCGAAGGATCTTTGGGCATCTTATGCTTCCCCTTTCTGCGCGCGCATCATTGCGACAAATTCATCAAACAGGTATCCCGTGTCGCGCGGGCCGCCGCATGCTTCGGGATGGAATTGTACGGTAAAGCAGGGAATGTCCTTGTAGCGGATTCCCTCCACCGTGCGGTCGTTGGCGTTCGCGTGGCTGATTTCGCCTACACTTGCATCTACACTCTCCGACACCACCGCATAACCGTGGTTTTGGCTGGTGATATAGGTGCGGTCTTTCGCGTAATCCGTCACCGGCTGGTTTACGCCGCGATGACCGTATTTGAGCTTTTCGGTCTTTGCGCCGTGCGCCAAAGCCGTCAGCTGATGTCCCAGACAAATGCCGAACACCGGCAAGCCCAAGTGCGTGATTTTTTTCAGATTCTCAATGATTTCCACGTTTTCGGCGGGGTCTCCCGGGCCGTTGGAAAGCATGATGCCGTCAAAGCCGCCGTTTGCAATTTCCTCGGCAGTCGTGCGGGCGGGTACCACCGTAACCTTGCAGCCGCGCTCCACTAAGCTGCGGCGAATGTTGTTTTTATAGCCAAAGTCAAACAACGCCACATGATAAGCGCCGTCCTCGTTGTACACCTGTTTTTCTTTGGTGCTCACGCTGTCCACGGCGTTCACCACGTTATAATTTTTAATTTCTTCCATCAGCGCGGTGTCAGCCAGTGCCGCCTCGGCGCTTTCATATTCCGTGGTCACTGCGCCGTTCATCACGCCCGATTCACGCAGAATGCGGGTCAAACGGCGCGTGTCCACACCACTCACGCCAATGATATTCTGCTCTTTCAAAAAGTCGCTGATGGTCTTTTTGCAGCGGAAGTTCGACGGTACATCGCATTTTTCGCGCACGATATAGCCAAACGCCCAAATTTTTGCCGACTCGGCGTCTTCTTCCGTCACGCCGTAGTTGCCAATCATGGGGTAGGTCTGGGTAATAATCTGGCCGTAGTAGCTCGGGTCGGTCAGAGTCTCCTCATACCCGGCCATCGCAGTGCTGAATACCACTTCACCTACGCGCGTTCCCTCAGCGCCGAAGCTTTCGCCCTCAAATACCATGCCGTTTGCAAGCACAATCAAAGCCTTCATTGTCAATCCTCTTTTCCTTTCTGATGGTTTGTTCTGCTTGCCGGGGCTCACAGGGTCTGCTTGGCTTCCTCTTTCATCTTACGGCTGCCCAAGTGTACCAGCGGCAGCTTACCCTCACGGCAGATGGGGCATTCCTCCGGCAGATAGTTCGGCAAATCCAGCTTCACCGCGCTGGCGAGAATGTCAATGGGAGACGGTGCATCCGCTTTGGTGCGGTCTACTACACAGGCAATGCCCAAGCACACGCCGCCCGCTTCTTCAATCACGCGCTTTGTCTCCAGCGAGGAAATGCCCGTCGTCACAACGTCCTCGGCAATCAGGCAGCGCTCACCGGGCTGAATAGCAAAGCGCTTCAAGGTCATCACGTTGTCCACGCGCTCGGTAAAGATGGCGCGTTTGCCCAGCTGACGTGCCAGCTCATAAGCGTACACAATGCCGCCCATCGCCGGGCCGACAATCACATCAATCTCCATATCGCGCAGCTGGTCTGCCACGCTTTTCATTGCTTCAGCGCATTTGTCGGGATACTGCTGCAAATACGCCATCTGGCAGTAAGCGCTGGAATGGCGTCCGGAGGACAGTAAAAAGTGACCCTCCAAAAATGCGTCACAGCTCTTCAAAATTTCCAAATTACGTTCCATTGTCATTTCCTGCCCTTCTGTCATCATTTTTGTGTTTACAGTGCCGCGCCCCGAATTTCGTCAAGGCTCTTAACACCGTGATCTTCCATCCACTGCGCCATTCCGCGCGCAATTTTCTCGCAAGCCTGCGGGTCGGCAAAGTTTGCCGTTCCCACCTGAATGGCGGTTGCACCCGCCATGATAAATTCCAGCGCGTCATGCGCCGTGGCAATGCCGCCCAGTCCCACAACGGGAACCTTCACCGCTTTGCATACCTGATACACCATGCGCAGCGCAATCGGGCGAATGGCAGGGCCGGACAGCCCCGCAAAAATATTGTCAAACACCGGGCGGCGGCGCTCAATGTCAATCGCCATCGCCTGGAAGGTGTTCACCAGGCTCAGCGCGTCTGCGCCCGCTTCCTCACATGCCAGCGCCATGTCCACAATATTCTCGGCGTTCGGGCTCATTTTCACCACCAGCGGCTTTGTGGTGCAGGCGCGCACGCGGCGCACCACTTCGCGGGCGCTGTCGGCTTTCACACCGTATGCAATGCCGCCCGCTTTAACGTTGGGGCAGCTGATATTCAGCTCGATGAAATCCACGTCGCTCGCGTCCAAAAGGCGTGCGCCTTCCTCATAGGTTTCCACGGTGCTGCCGCCTAAATTCGCCATCACCGCCGGGCTGTGCTTTTTCATTTCGGGAAGCTCTTTTTCAATAAAGTGCTTCACACCGGGGTTTTGCAAGCCGATGGAGTTAATCAGGCCGGACGGCGTTTCCCACAGGCGTTCGCCTGTGTTGCCATATTTGCCCTCTAAGGTCAGCCCTTTGCCGGACACCGCGCCCACCCAGTTCAAATCGAGCATTTCGGCGTATTCAAAGCCGAAGCCGTAAGTGCCGGATGCACCAATCACCGGCGTTTTCATCGTCACGCCGCACAGCTCCGTGCGCAGCAGGGAAGGAATCTCAGCCATAGAACACACTCCCTTCAAAAACAGGGCCGTCTTTGCAAACGGACACGCCGCCCTCTTTTGCTTTGCAGGTGCAGCCGAGGCAAGCACCCACGCCGCAAGCCATTTTTGCCTCTTTGCTCACATAAGTGCGCACGCCTTTTTCCAGCGCCATCTTGGCGGCCTTTTCCATCATAATTTCTGGGCCGCAGATGTAAACGGTGTCATAATGCTCCGGTATCAGCAGGTCGGTCACAAAACCCTTGTGGCCTACGCTTCCGGTGTCGGTCGCTACACTCACGCGGCGGCATACGCTTTCAAACTGCGCCACACAGTACGGCTCGTCGCGGTAGCCTAAAATCGCGTCTACAATCACACCCGCCTCTTTCAGCTCTTTTGCCAGCTGGTACAAGGGCGCGGTGCCAATGCCGCCGCCAACCACCACAGCCGTGGTTCCCTCCAGCAAAAAGCCGTTTCCGGCCGGGCCGGTCAGCATCAGTGCATCGCCGTCTTTCCGCTCGGCAAGCTTTTTTGTGCCGATGCCCTTCACCTGATATAAAAAGCTCACCGTGCGCGCGTCTTTGTCGCACGAGAACACGCTGATGGGGCGCGAAAGCAGCGGCGCTTCGTCAGCCGCCCAGGCACGCAGCATGTAAAACTGTCCCGCTTTGGGCAGCTTTGCGCCTTCGGGCAGCTGCACATCCATCAGCATAATATCTGCGGCGCAGGCCGCATTGCTCAAAACCTTCGCCTCAAAGTTTTGCGCACGCATCAGCAATCGCTCCTTTCATGTCTACACACTCACGGTAAGCAGCCTCGTCAAAGCGCACGCCTTCCTGCTTTTTGTATGCCAGCAAAATGCCGCGGCTGGAGTTCACCGCGCCGCCGTTGCCTTTTTGCAGATATTGCGCAATGTCCTCGGCTTTGCCGCCCTGTGCGCCGTAGCCCGGAATCAGGAAGAAGGAGTTTTGATATTTCGCGCGAATCTCCTTGGCCTCCTCAATGTGGGTGCCGCCGATGACAAGACCGATGGAGGAATAGCCGTGTTCGCCCATGTAAGCCTTGCCCAGCTCGGTCACTTTGTCGCCCACCAGGTCATACACGTGGCGGCCATCCGCCAGCTTCTCATACTCAAAGTCTTTCGCGCCGCCGTTCGAGGTGCGGCACAGCACAAACGCACCCTTGCCGCTCTTTTCCATGTAGGGCAGGTACGGGCTGAGGCTGTCCAAGCCCATATACGGTGCCAGTGTGATAAAGTCCGCCTCAAAATCGCCCTCAAAGTGGGCTTTTGCATACATTTCGGCGGTTTTGGCAATGTCGCCGCGCTTGATGTCGGCAATCGTGAGCAGCTTATTTTCGCGCAGATAAGCCAGCGTGTCACGGTAAGCCATCATGCCGTCCATGCCCAGCGCTTCATAATAAGCAATCTGTACCTTGTAGCAGCCCGCCACTTCGCGGGTCGCGTCAATGATTTCCCGGTTAAAGCGCACCAGGTTTTCACCGGCTGTCTTGGTGTTGTCGGCATAGCCTTCGGGCAGATAGGAAAAATCGGTGTCCAGTCCCACACAAACGGGGCCTTTTGCCGCTACGGCTTCATAAAGTCTGTCCATCTGAGTCATGTGAAAAACCTCCTAAAATGTTGTCACGGGCGCTTTGTCCCTCTTATTTCTCGTTTGTTTCCTGCGTTTTCTCGTAAACGGTGCGGCCGCTTTTTACCGTGCGGCATACGCTGCCCCAAAGGGTCACGCCGTCAAAGGGTGTGTTCTTGCTTTTTCCGGCAAAATCCGCCGCATGAACCGTGTAAGGCTCGTCCAGCTCTACCATCACGAGGTCGGCTTTCATGCCGGGCTTTAATAAGCCTTGGTTCAAGCCCATAATCTCGGCCGGGCGCGCGCTCATCATGCGGCTGAGCGCTTCCAGGCTCATACCGTGTTCGCGGCACAGCTTTGTGTAGCATACGCCGAACGCCGT
Source organism: Faecalibacterium sp. UBA1819 (assembly GCA_002315015.1). Taxonomy (GTDB): domain Bacteria; phylum Bacillota; class Clostridia; order Oscillospirales; family Ruminococcaceae; genus Ruthenibacterium; species Ruthenibacterium avium. The sequence continues at coordinate 39,213 of DCEX01000028.1, read as the reverse complement.
CTCCAGCCCTACCATGCCCGGCGCACCTTTTTCTTTTTCCTCGGCGGTGTGCGGGGCGTGGTCGGTGGCAATCGCGTCCACCTCGCCGCGCATCATGCAGTCAATTAAGAAATCTACGTCCGCCTTTTCGCGAATCGGCGGGTTTACGCGGTAGTTAAAATCGTAAAACCAAATATGGTGCGGGCCTACTTCACACGTCACATTCACACCCCGGCGGCGCGCGGTTACAATGTCTTCCATCGCCTCTTTGGTGCTGACATGGCACATGTGCAGATGTGCGCCCGTGGACATCGCAATATAAAGGTTGCGCGCTGTTTCCAAGTTTTCCGCTAAGCGGTAGTCAATGGGCGACAGATCCATATCCTCTGCGTGGCTCATCACGCACAGGCCGCGCTCGGCAGCAATGGTCATTGCGTCAAACATCACCTTGGAGGAGCGCACCCCTTTGCCGTCGTCGCTGATAAAGCGCAGGTTTTTCGGCAAAGCGCGCAGATGGCCGATGCTCTCGCCGTCAAAATCTTTCGTGATGGATACACATTGGTTGATGCTGCAAAGGCCAATGCGCTCGGCTTCGTCCATCACACTCTGCGCCTGTGCCGCGTTGGAACAAACGGGGCGCGTGTTCGCCATGCAGTTTACAAAGGTGTATCCTCCGCGCACTGCCGCGCGGCTTCCGCTTTCAATGTCCTCTTTGTACTCAAAACCGGGTGTGCGGAAATGCGCGTGCAAATCGACAAACGAGGGCATTACCGTGCAGCCGTTTGCATCAATTACCTCACAGCCTTCCGGGGCTTGTAAGTTTTCCCCAATCTCCCGGATTACGCCGTCCTCCACAAGAAGATCTCCGCGGCGGCGGCCTTCGGCATCCACCAAAACTGCGTTGCGAATCAGCATATCAGCATCCTCCCTTTCCTGTCTTTACGCCCTGCGGCAGGGCAAAAAAAAATCTTTTCCCCAAAAAAGGAAAAGACGAAACATCTAAAAACAAAAACACGAACCCCCGAAACCAACCGCCGGAAAAAACTTTTGATTTCGTTTCAGCATGCTCGGCTTCCTCCTGTTCGGGTCTTTCGCACCGCTTTGCCTCCGCCGCTCACCGGCAGAAAACAAAGCTTTATTTCGATTTATTTTACCATTCAAACCCCGGCTTGTCAATCATGATTTTCCCGCGCATTTCTTTTTCGTTTTAAATTATTGACAATAAGGCAAAATATATTAACTAAGGTCATTGTTCCACTTTTTAACATAGAACAATGACCTTTAGCATTTTTCTTATTTCTGTTTTATACTGAAAAACGTCATACTAATATAAAACTATTCGCCGTCAATCAATCCTAAAATCCAACTTACCCAATTCATAACCGTAGATGCTCTTCTAAAGTATGTACTATCAGCAGCAACGCGATATATATCAGATTTTTTCATAATTTGAACAATAATTTTTTTATCCGGCATTACACCATTTTTCAAATGTAGCCGCAGTGTTTCTCGAAAGGGTCGATGCTGCAATATCTGTGAAGCAATCGCAAGCTGCCGCTCTCGATACGGAAGGTTCATTATACAGCAACCTTTTTCTGATAATTTAAACCTAATATCATTATCATTATTTACGCAGTATTTCTGAATCAATCCTAAATATCTTCCTGCATCAGTATAATAATTTGTTTGCCGAGCATCAAAGGCATACTTACTTGTAATGCTACTTTTACTCATTGGATTATCCTTTAACAGCTCAACCAAATTGATTACTCTGGAAATTGTATCTGCTTGTGGGAATGGAATATCTGCCTCTTGAGTTTCCGGCATACGGTTCAGAAGATTTTCAATATCCATCAAAGTAATTTCAGTTGCAATCATATAGTTTTTCTGCTTTATCAACTTCAGAGAACTGTAATTTTGAGGATCAGAAAATTCATATTGGTAAAGATTAAAAATCCCATTAGAAAAAACAAGAAAAACCGACTTTATAGGTTTGGTCACTCTTTTATTCCAAACTCGAAACGGATAGTATAACTGCCTAACAAGGAAATCGTCTGATAAATCTCTCTTCGCTTCAAAAAGAGATAGGTAGTTAATACCCTCGTATGCGGCATCAATTTCTATCTGTGAGTTTGCAACAGATACCATTCTTGTTCCCAACTTGGTATTGATATTGAAATCAAACTCCCCTGAACTCATTCGCCCACTGACCGTTGCCGTCAATTCTTCATCTTCCAAAAAATCTTCTAAAATTCCACAGGCATTTGCACAATTGAGTGCAATCGCTTCACTCAAAAGAAATTGCGGCATTAAACTTTGGATATGGGCAGGAATAGAAACTCTTTCAATCTTATTGGAAGGTTCTTCAAATTCTTTGTATGCTTGAAATGAAGAAATAACATAATCGCCACGCGTAATAGGTAAAATGGCCAATTGATTGTTAGTAAAAACCTTTGGAAGATTAACTTTGTGGTCAAATTTAGTCATTAGTCTTGGCTCACGAAATTCTTTGATCTGACCCGCCGAAATAATAAACTGGCCGTTTCTTGCAACTTCATTTAGTATATCGTACTTATCAAAAAGCTTTTCCCATGCAGAATCATTCAGTCCCATAATTTCTAATTAGCACCTCTTCCACAGCACCGCGCTTACTTCCATTCGCATTGATTGCTCGTTTTGCCCTTACAATGGTAATTTCATATTCTTCATACAGTTCTTTAATAAACTGCGTTGCAGAATTGGAAAGCATAAATTTAATACCGCGTTGTGTTAATTCATCACAACATTGTTTTAATCGAATCTGTTCATTTTTATCAAAACCACCCTTGTTATACCCTGTAAAGCTGGCTGTATCTGAAACTGGATCGTATGGAGGATCAAGGTACACAAAAGCACCTTTTTTTAAACGCTTAAGTGTTTCAGAGAAATCTTCATTACAGAATACAATGCTATTCGTATTAAAGTAGTGGCTTACTGCTCTGAGAACAGGCTCATTCACAATATTAGGATTTTTATAGTGACCAAAAGGAGCGTTAAATTCCCCTGAAGAATTCACTCTAAATAGTCCATTAAAACAAGTTTTGTTGAGATATAGCAACCTTGAAGCCCTTTCAATTTTAGACATCGACCGATATACATTTTTATCTCTATCCATATCGCGAATCTCGTAGAAATACTCTGCCGTATTCTCATGTTCCTTTAGTGATTCAATCAAACTTTCTACATCATCCCGGATCACTTCATAAACCATTATCAAATCTTCATTCAAATCATTGACAATCGCCTTATTAGGTTGGATGGAGAAAAAAACAGCCCCTCCACCTAAAAATGGTTCGCAATATGATGTTATTCGCTTCGGAAGCAAAGGAGTAATTTCATCTAAAAGCTGTCGTTTGCCTCCAACCCACTTTACCACTGGAGCTACTAATTTATTTTTTGTCACAGCCGACACCTCCTATGCTCCGCAATTCGCGCTATTATATCACAAAAAACAAATTGTATCAACTGATTTTTGTACAATAATAGGTTTATTCCCTCATCCCTCACAGCGTGTCCAAATCCACACGCCGCAGGGCAAAACGCCCGGTTTTCGGGTTTTTGTTTTCGTAATCCACATACACGGCCTGACGCTCGGTGTACAAAATCGCCACCCCGCGCCGCACACCGGGACGCGGCGGACTGAGCGCCGCCAAACGCTTCACCGTCTGCCCCAGCGCAGGGTCGGCAATGTGCAGACAAAGCGGCAAGCGTCCCGTCGCATTGCTCTCTAATCGGTCACACACCATCACGTCGCGCAAAGCTTCGCGCGTCACGCCCGACCAAAGGCGCGGCGCGGTCTCCAGCAGAAAGGCGGTATATTCATCCAGCGGTATGCCGTGGCCGTCCACCCCTGCTTCATGCGCCGCTTTGCCAATCGTCTGAAACAAATCAAACGGGGTCAGCCCCGTGCGCTCCAAAAAATAGTCCGCCGTGCGGTGAAAACGCCCGCTGTTCACCATGCGTTCCAGCGCATCCTCTACCCCGTGCAGCATCGTCAGCTCGTCTGCCGTCAGCCATGGGGTGGAAATCACTTCATAGGGAGGATCTTTTCTGAACTCACACGGGAAAGTCTGCGGTTCTTCGCGCATCGCCGCGCCGTGCAAGAGCTTTAAAAACCCCATTTGCAGCATATCCGCGCCCAGCGCATACGCCGTGTTGAAGCTTTCGGCAAAGGTCGGCACATCCTCATAGGGCAGCCCCGCAATTAAATCAATATGAATGTGCATATTCCCCATCGCCACCAAGCGGCGGATGTTCGCTTTCAGCTTTTCGGTGTTCGTTTTTCTGCGCACGGCTTCCAGCGTTTTCTCACAGAAGCTTTGCATTCCGATTTCCAGCTGCACCGCCCCGAGGGGCATTTGCGCCAAGAGCGCCATGGTTTCCTCGGTTAAAATGTCGCCCGCAATCTCAAAGTGAAAGCACACCCCGGCGGGAATTTCTTTGCCGTAGTGCGAAAGCAAAAAGCGCAAAATCGCGTTTGCATGGCGCGGGTTCGCGTTAAACGTCCGGTCAATCAGCTTCACAGTCTGCGCCCCGGAGTTTGCCAGCACCAAAATATTTTCATATACCCCTTTTAGCTCAAAATAGCGCGGGGTACCGCACCGCCCGGACAAGCAGAACGCACAGGTAAACGGGCAGCCGCGGCTCGTTTCCAAATAAGCAATTCTTCCGTTCAGCGCTTTCAAATATTCCGGTGTGTAGGGGCTTGGCACCTCGCCCGAAAGTACGCACGGCGGGGCAGTGTGTTCTCTCGTGCAAAGGCCGGGCACTTCATCCGCACGCGGCACTTTTCTCTGTGCCAAGCAGGAAAGGAGAGCCGGGACGCTCGTTTCCCCCTCCCCGGACAGCACAAAATCTACCGTCGGGTTTTCACTTAGCACATCCGCGGCGCAGTAGCTCACTTCCGGCCCGCCCAGCACAATCCATACACCGGGCAAACGGCGCTTGAGCTGTTCGGCAAGCGCCAGCGTCTGCCGAATGTTCCACAAATAGCAGGAAAAGGTCACCACGTCGGGCGCGCCGCTTGCAATCCGTTCCAAAACCGTTTCGGGCTGTTCATTCACCGTACCTTCCACCACATGCGCGTCTATCTGCGGCGCAAACGTCCGCACCCCCGCCAGCAAGCACCACGGAGCCAGCGAGGAATGCACATATTTTGCGTTGAGCGCACACAGCGCCGCCGAAAACGGGCGCGTCACGCCTGTCCCTCCACTGTTACCAGTTCGCCGTCTGCCGTCACGGTCATTTCTGTGGCGGTGCTTTTGGTGTACCGCAGCATATCACGCACGCGCAAACGCTCCTCATTCATGTATAACAAAAAGGATTCTCCCACCCGTCTTGCACGCCCCGTGCGTCCAATGCGGTGGGTGTAATATTCGTTGGACGTCGGCACGTCATAGTTGATGACAGCGTCCACTTCGGCAACGTCAATGCCGCGCGCCGCCACGTCGGTCGCCGCCAAAATTTTCACGCCGCCCTCGCGGAACGCATTCATCACGCGGTTTCGCTCACCTTGTGCCATGTCGCCGTTTAAGCAAGCCGCCGCATAGCCCAAATCCGCCAGCTGTCCCGCCACCATTTCGCTGGTGTATTTCGTGTTGCAGAAAATCATCACGCGCCGCCGCTCCTTTTGCGACAAAATCGCCGTCACATCGGGCAGCTTGTTTCGCCCTGTGGTCAAAATGCGGTATTGCGTAATCTGCGGGGCAGACTGCGCCTGGGCCTGCACGGTGATTTCTTTAGCGTCGCGCTGGTACAGCCAGCCAATGTCCATCACCTCGCGGCTGATGGTGGCGGAAAACATCGCCAAACGGCGGCGCGCTTTCAGCGTGTCCAAAATTTTCACCACGTCTTTATAAAAGCCCATGTTCAGCATTTCGTCGGCTTCGTCCAGCACTACGTCCGTCACGGCGTCTGTGCGCAGATTGCCGCGCTTGATGTGGTCCATCAAACGGCCGGGCGTTGCCACTACCAGCTGTACGCCTTTTTTTAATCGCTCTGTTTGACGGCGCATGTCTCCGCCGCCGTATAAACACGCAATGCGCACGGCGGGCATAAAGTGCGCCAGCTCCCGCAGCTCGGCGGCAATCTGCTGTGCCAGTTCGCGCGTGGGCGCAAGCACTACCGCCTGAGGCTGTGTTTTTTCTGCGTCCAGCCCCATCAATAAAGGAATGCCGAACGCACACGTTTTTCCGGTTCCGGTCGGCGCTTTCGCAATCAAATCGAAGCCCTCACACATCGGCGAAATCGCCAATTCCTGCACCTGTGTCATTTCGTCAAATCCCATTCGCTCCACCGCACGGCGCAGCGGTTCGGGTAAATTCATTTCCTCGTAACGCATTGAACTCTCCTTCATGCTTTCCGTCTCCCCCTCAGCAAAGCGGCGTTTGCCGCATTCTTTTTTCAGGGGTTTCTTTTTCATTTGCTTTTTTATTATACACCAAAAAACTGCAATGCACCAAAAAAACCTTTTTTGCATCTACTAAAAGCAGGGGTTTTCCCCGTTCATCCTATCAAGAAACGGAAAGGAGGTATTGTATGGAAATTCTTCGCATTGAAGATGTCAGCCACACCTACCAAGCGCAAAATGGTGAGGTGACGGCGTTTGAACATCTTTCTTTTTCAGTGGAGCAAGGCGAGCTGATCAGCATTGTCGGGCCGTCAGGATGCGGCAAGTCCACCTTGCTCAGCGTCATTGCCGGGCTGATTCGCCCCAGCACGGGCAGGGTGCTGCTGCACGGAAAACCCGTGGACGGTGTTTCCGGGCATATCGGCTATATGCTCCAGCGCGACAACCTGCTGGAGTGGCGCACCATTCGCAGCAATGTCCTGTTCGGGCTGGAAATCCGCCACGCCAAAACCGAGCGTGCGGTGGAGCGTGCCGACCGGCTGCTGGAAACGTACGGCCTCGCGGAATTTGCCGACAAATACCCGCGCCAGCTTTCGGGCGGGATGCGTCAGCGCGCCGCGCTCATCCGCACTTTAGCCGCCGGGCCGGAAATTCTTCTTTTAGACGAGGCGTTTTCCGCGCTGGACTATCAAACGCGCCTGAGCGTCACCGAGGATGTCTATTCCATTTTGAAGCGTGAAAAAATCACCACGCTGATGGTCACGCACGACATCCCCGAAAGCATCAGCATGGGCGACCGCATTCTGGTGCTGTCGGGTCGTCCGGCACATGTAAAAGAGCTTCTGCCCATCGACTTCGGGCGGGAGCGTACCCCGCTTACCGCACGCAGCCATCCCAATTTCTCACCGTATTTTGACCGCCTTTGGAAGGAGCTGAAAGAAGATGACCACACATGAAGCCGCGCCGGTTTCCAAGGCGCGGCAAGCCTATCTCGACAGGGTAAGGCGTCAAAAACGCCTTGTGCTTACCTGTCAGCTGGGCTTTCTCATTGCCTTTTTTGTGCTGTGGGAGGTGCTTGCACGGGTTGGTGTCATCGACAGCTTCATCCTCAGTCAGCCCAGCCGCATCTGGCATACACTTACCCGCTTTTCTGAAAACAAGCTGCTTTTGCATATCGGCGTCACCGTCTACGAAACGCTTACCGGCTTTTTGCTGGGTGTCGTCATCGGTGTTTTTGTCGCTGTCATTCTGTGGTGGTCGCCGTTTATCGCACGGGTTGCCGAGCCGTATCTTGTTGTGCTGAACAGCTTGCCGAAAATCGCGCTCGGGCCCGTCATCATCATCGTGGCAGGCGCAGGTACCGGCGCTATTATCTTTATGGCGCTTGCCATCAGCTTAATTGTCACTGTGCTGGAAATGCTGGCGGGATTCGTCCACACCGACCCCGAATCCATCAAAATGGCGCGCACATTCGGCGCAACCAGAAAGCAGGTTTTCACCAAAATTGTCTTTCCGTCCAATTTAGATACCCTCTTTAATTCGCTGAAAATCAATATCGGCCTTTCGCTCGTCGGTGTTATCGCCGGGGAATTTCTCGTCAGCAAAGCGGGGCTCGGCTATCTCATCGTCTATGGCGGGCAGGTGTTCCGCATGGATCTTGTGATGACGGGCGTTCTCGTCCTTTCCGTTGTCGCCGCGGCGATGTATCAGGCAGTCAGCCTGCTGCAAAAAGCAGTGCGCCGCCGCTACGGCTCTGCTTCGCATTAAAAATTCAAGGGCGTTTCCCCCTAAAAAGAAACGCCCCCATCAAAGGAGAATTATTATGAAAAAAGCTCTTTCCCTTTTTCTCGGTGCGGCGCTGTGCGCCGCTGCCCTTTCCGGCTGTTCTTCCAAAAACGATCTGCAAACCGTCCGTTTATGCGAGGTCACACACTCCATCTTCTACGCGCCGCAGTATGCCGCCATGGAGCTGGGCTACTTCGAGGAGGAAGGCATCGAAATCGAGCTTTCCAACGGCGGCGGCGCTGATAAGGTGATGAGCGCTGTGCTGTCCGACAGCATGGATATCGGCCTTGCAGGGCCGGAGGCTTGTATCTATGTCTATAATGAGGGTAATGACGACTACCCGCAGGTATTTGCCCAACTGACGAAACGCGACGGCAGTATGCTGGTAGGCCGCACCGAGCAGCCGGACTTTACTTGGCAGTCGCTGAAAGGCAGTCATATTCTGCCGGGAAGAAAGGGCGGCGTGCCCTATATGGCGTTTGAGTATGCGCTGAAAGAAAACGGCCTTGACCCCGCCGCTGATTTGCTGTTAGATACCTCCGTGCAGTTTGACAATATGACAGGCGCATTCTTGGGCGGCACCGCCGACTATGTCACCGTGTTTGAACCGGCAGCCAGCAGTCTGCAAGCCGAGGGCAAGGGCTATATCGTCGCCGCCGTAGGCGATGCCGTGGGTGATTTGCCCTACACTGCATACTTTGCCAAGAGCAGTTATATGGAAGAAAATGCCGAGCTGATTCAAGGCTTTACCAATGCCGTTGCCAAGGGCGAAGCATGGGTGAAAACACATTCTGCCGAGGAAGTGGCAAAACTGGTTGCCCCGCACTTTGCCGACACCGATTTGGAATTGCTCACAAGCGCCGTGGAAAATTATCAAAAAGTCGGCGCCTATTGCGAAACTCCGGTAATGAGCAAGGAAAGCTTTGACCGTCTGCAAACCGTGATGGAAAGCGCAGGCGAACTTTCCCAGCGCGCCGCGTTCGACGCCGTCGTGAATAACACCTTTGCAGAAAAAGCCGCATCCAACTCTTAAATTTGCGCTTGAAATTGCTAGGCACAAAAAAAGAAGGCACCGTTTTGGTGCCTTCTCAGTTTGTAGAAAAAGCTTCGCTTTTTCACAAACTGAATCCCTGTTTAAAATGGAAAAGAGGGCTCAGCCCCCTTTTCCAAACCTTTTTCCCATTTTTACTCGTCTGATTTTTTCAGCATCTCCAAAATATTCATCACAGGCCACACAATCGGCTCAACTTCCGGCTGTGCGGTCAGCAGTGTCATTTGGGAGCGAATGTACGGAAATAAAATTGCCAAAGCATTTTCTTTTAAAAGTGTTTCCGTATCCGCTTCTTTCGGTAAAGCTTCGTCAAAATTACAGTAACCGCTAATCTGAACCGTTGCAGTGTACTCTTCTTTTCGAGTCGCTGTTGCACGAAGCGTCACACAATAATTCGTATCCGTTATTTTTTTGATGGCATAAGAAAGCCTAAACTCCGTTTTAATCTCCTTGGCTTCCCCGCGAAATCCGTGTCTTTCAAAAGAAAGCATGTCAAAGACAACCGGCCGAAGATTAAAATAACTCGGAATCGGAGTTATCTCTTGATTCTGCACATTGTTCATCGCCGTTCTCCTCAAAATTTATGCCGCCGAAAATGAGCCTTTTCCTAATACAAATCGCGCATGCTTATCATCATTTGTCCAGTCAAGCTGAACAAAATCCTTTTCCTGACACTCTAAATCGCCGGAAATATACATGGGCTGATTTAAAAAAGATAAATCCAAATCATCAAATTCTACCGTGGCGCCGTTACCATCTCTTGTGATATGCATTGTTTGGCGCACTTTTTCCAATATCTCATGATTACGCTTAATTTCGTTTACGTTAGGATGATACAGTTCATGCAGCAATTGCTCTGTCAACTCTCGGGAAATTTGATATGTTTCCTCAAACATGACTTTTCCCCCGTTCTTTTTATCATTATTATATTACAAAATAAATGATTCTATTAAACCTCTGAAAATTGCTCCAGCGCATCGAGTTCTTCGGTTGTCAGCATATCCCGAACCATCAAAACAGTTTCAGGGTTTTGTTTGTCCTCATATTTATGAACCACTTTAAAGCCAAACGATTCATACCAATGGGCTAAATCTTGCAGAGCGTTCACTGTTAAAAGCCGGAAAGGGCACGCCATTGATAAGTCCTGCATGGTGGCAATGATATATTTCAGTATGCCGGATCCTATTTTATGGCGTTGGAATTTCTTTTTAATAGCAATATATTCGATATGCATCGCGTACATATCTTCATAATGTCCCACAGAGTAATCCTCCAAAGGAGGGTCGAATATCTTCAGCGGAAATCTTTTTAACTCAAGCATATAATAACCTAAAGTAACTCCATCCGCTGTTATTTTATAAGCATAACAGCGCCGAAGCGCCGTTAAATAGAGTGAATCCTTCAACATGTCATCAATGCTGTCGTTCCCACAAGAAAAATTTTCTTCAATAGAAGTTGTAATTTTTGAAATATGCAATGTGCCCATAGCCGCACAACCTTTTAGCTCTTTCTAACATCATTTATAAAAGGCTTTTTATTGGTCAAGAGAATTTTATTCCTTCTAAAAATAGAATAACATAATCTATTTCTTTTTTCTAGAGTTAAAAAGAATTTTATCTATCCGAAAATTCACCGATTTTTTAATTAAATTTCTCCCTGTTTTAAAATAGCCCCCCTAAACAAAAAACCACACCGCCGAAGCGGTGTGGTTTTTGCTTGCAAAGAGAATCTTTGCCCAAGCGCTTGCAATAATAAATTATTGCAGCAACTGGAGCACAGACTGCGGCTGCTGATTGGCCTGAGCCAACATAGCCTGAGCGCTCTGAACCAGAACGTTCATCTGAGTGTACTGCATCATCTCTTTCGCCATATCGGTATCGCGGATACGGCTGTTAGCAGCACTCAGGTTCTCTGCGGTGGTATCCAAGTTGTTGATGGTGTGCTCCAGACGGTTCTGCATAGCACCCAAACCGGAACGAGTCTTGGAAACAGTGTCGATAGCATTGTTGATCTTGTCGATCGCTGCCTGTGCGCTGGAAACCTTGGAAACGTCCACATCAGCAACGCCCAGAGCGCCTGCGCTCATGTCAGCAACATTCAGAGTCAGAACGTTGTCAGCATCAGCTGTTGCACCAACCTGGAAGCTCAGGCCGTCGCCGCTGCCGCCAGTCTTAGTAGCGGTAACTGCGGTGAGGTTATCGACATTCAGCTGAACGCCGTTTTTGTTTGCAGCAATGACCAAGGAAGCGATATCGCCAAACGTCTCACCATCAGATCCGTCAGCCTTTTCCTTATAAGTGTAGGTCTTGCCATCAATCGTAATGGTGTTTCCGTCTTTGAAGCCACCGGAGAGATCGAAGGACTTCGTAGCATCCTTACCTTCGGTAACGGTCTCAACCTTAGCTGTCGACGTGCCCTGATCATTGCTGATCGAGATGCTTGTCACGCTGCTGGCTGCACCGGAAACGGCTGCCTCAAACTTCAACTCTGTACCGGATACAGATGCGGTGAAGGATCCCTTCAGAGTTTCGTTGTTGTTCAAAGCCTGAATGATATTCGTCTTGGTGTCACCAGAGCTAGCACCCACCTGATAGTCAACGGTAACGGTCTGCTCATTACCCTTGCTGTCAGTAAAGGTGACGGTAATTTTGCCCATCTCACCGCTTGTAGCGCCAACATTGTTCAAACCGGTGGTGGAAGCAACTGTTTTCACCTCTGTAACATCGGTCAGGGTAATGTTGCCACCGCTCGTGCTGCCGGAAATATCCGTAACAGCAATGGGCATACCATTGCCTGCGCTGCCCATGCTGCCGTCCAGCAGCTTCTGTCCGTTGAACTCAGTGGTCTTGGAGATACGGTCGATTTCGTCCTTCAGCTCTTTGATCTCGTCCTGATAGTTCTGGCGCTGTGCGTCGGTGTAAGTGCCGTTAGCGGCTTTGGTCGACAGCTCAACCATGCGGTTCAGCATGTCATGAACTTCGGTCAAAGCACCCTCAGCGGTCTGTACCAAAGAGATGGCGTCCTGGCTGTTGGAAGAAGCAGCTTCCAAACCAGTGATCTGAGCCTTCATGCTCTCGCTGACGGCCAAACCAGCTGCGTCGTCACCAGCACGGTTGATGCGGTAACCGGAAGCCAATTTCTCCAAGCTCTTGCTAACCTGATTGTTGTTCATGCCCAACTGACGGAACGCGTTGTTCGCCATCGTATTGGTTCTTACTACCATACCCATAATAAAATCCTCCTTAGTTTTGGGCGTTTCGCCCTATTGTTTGTTGTGCGGGCTTCCTTACCCGCTTCAAACGGTTTTGTTCCGGCCATGCCTTTTTCCGCGCGCGGTAACAGATACCTAGAAAAAGCATGTCCATCGCATCTCCGCCCGGCCGTTCCCGGCGTCCTTGTGCGGAAACCGCTCTTGTAGCCAGTTATCCAACACTTTTTTTGAAATGAAAGAGGTGTTTGAAAAAAATTTTATTTTTTTCTATTTTTTCTTTCGAGATGCTTTTGGAAAACAAAAAAGCCTCGCCTTTTTCAAAGCGAAGCTTTTTGGTGCGCTGGAAGGGATTCGAACCCCTGACCTTTTGGTTCGTAGCCAAACACTCTATCCAACTGAGCTACCAGCGCATATTTTGTTTCACACTCTCGCTGAGTGCTTTATTATAATATCACGTCATGCGAGCCATGTCAACCCTTTTTTTAATCTTTTTCTTTTTTCCTGTGCTGCTGTGCATTGCCAAGGCTTTTTTCTTTATGTTATACTGAAGTAAAAAGAGAAACGAACTGGACGGAGGGTTTTATTTTGGATATTATTTCAATTTTTGCGTTAGTGATTGTCGCAATCAGTGCTGCGGCCATTCTTTGGCTTTACCGGCGGGATCACGGCCTAACTTCCCCTGCAAAAGATCTTTCTCCTGCCGCCCGCGCAGCAAAGCCGCTTTCTGCCGCCCGCCGCTTTGCCGGGGAAAACGGCTGCCGCGTCATCAAAGACGTGCATTTGGCAAAAAACGGTCGTTTTGCCGACCTTGACTTTTTAGTGCTTGGCCCGTTTGGCATTTTGTGTGTGAAATGCAACGGCATGGCGGGTGAGATTTACGGAAACGCTTCAGATGAAGAATGGGTGTGCGTGAAAAACGATGTGCGCACCTCGTTTGAAAACCCGATGACTCGTGCTGCGGCAGATACGCGCGTTGTGCGCGACTGTCTGTTTGCCGCCAAGCTGAAAAATATCCCGGTGGAAACCGTTTGCGTGTTTACTAATTCCAAAGCAGTGTTGGGTGTGCCGCGCAGCACAGGGCATTATACCCCCAAAACTTTTGCCGCCCTTTTGGAAAAAGACAAATACCGTCTCGATAAACATACCGATTTAGACAAGGCCGAACAAGCCCTGCGTGCGTGTATGGCTGCTCCCGAGCGGGTTTAAGCCCGCCTTCTTCGGTTTTACATTTTATTCATAAAAGCGTAAAACTCCTCTCTCAATTCACAGATATAATAGGTAGCACAGAGAACGGGAGCCGCAATCCGAGCTCTGTACATGATTCCTCCTCACACCAAGAGAGATACCCCTTTTGTGCCCTTGTGATTCATCACACAAGGGCACTTCCCTTTTTCAAACGAAAAGCCAAAGCGGACAAAGTCCGCTTTGGCTTTTTTTATATCATTCTCAGCTGAAAGGACGGCACACCGTCTTCCACGGTTAAAATGCCGTATCGGGAAGGAAAGCTGCTCACGGCGCCGGGGTTTGCCAGCAGCACACCGTCCTGCGTACCGCACAGCGGGTTGTGCGTATGGCCGTACAGCGCCACCGCCGCCCCTTCTTCCTTGGCGCGTTTGCACAGCGGCCCCAAAGCCGATTTCACCCCATAAAGATGTCCGTGCGTATAAAATACTTTTACGCCGCCGCAATCGGCAACGCCTTCCAATGTTCCTCGCGTTCTGTCGCAATTTCCGCTCACAGTATACAGTTGTAAATGAGGATGGGTATTCTGCACATATTCCACGTCATCCAAGCCATCGCCCAAGAAAAACAGTCCCACTGCATCGGGGTGACTGTCCAGTATGTCGTATACACTGCCACGCATTCCGTGGCTGTCGGAAAGCACCAGCCATTTCATTCGTGTTCGCCCCCTTTCTCGATACACGCCTTATATATTTCGCTTTTAGAAAACGGGGAAGCCGCAGCCGCCGCTTTGGCCGCAGCCGTGGCACTCATGCCTTCTTCCATCTTTTGCAAGGCAAAGTCCACGGCATCCTCAAGCGTCATTTCCTCCGGCACTTTTGGTGCTGCCCCCGCCATGACAAGCACAAATTCCCCGCGCGGCGGGTTTTCGCGATAATAGGCATTCGCCTGTCCTACGGTTGTCACACGCACTTCCTCGTGCAGCTTGGTCAGCTCTCGGCAGATGGTCAAAGAGCGGTCAGACCCAAACGCTTTTTCCAAATCCTCCAGCGTTGTCGTCAGCTTGTGGGGCGCTTCGTAAAAAATCACGGTGCGTTCTTCGTTTTGCAGCGCATCCAAACGCTCTTTTTTCTGGCGGCGATTGGTGGGCAAAAAGCCTTCAAACACCCAGCGCCCCGTCACCTGTCCCGAAACGCACAGCGCCGTCACCGCCGCGCTGGCCGCCGGAACAGGCACCACACGAATTCCCCTCGCGTGTGCATCCTTCACAATCAGTTCTCCGGGGTCAGACACCGCCGGCATTCCCGCGTCCGAGCAAAGCGCACACGACTCTCCCGCTTCAATCCGCGCCAAAATCTGGTCGCCGCGCTCTTTCAAATTATGCTCATAGTAACTTACCATCGGTTTTTTGATCCCCAGATGGTTCAGCAGCTTCAACGTCACGCGCGTATCTTCCGCCGCAATAAAGTCCACCTGTTCAAAAGTCTGCGCGGCGCGGGGCGTTAAGTCGGACAAATTGCCGATGGGCGTCGCCACAATATACAATGTTCCGCTCATGTCTGCTCTCCTTTCGGGGTCTGTCCGTAAATCTGTAATATTTCGGGGCTGGGGCGCAAATCTGGGGTTTGTGTAATCAGCTGGGGCAGCACCCGCAGCCCGGGCGCTCTGTTTTTCTGGCCTTCCACCAAAAACAGCCACGGCGCTTTTTCTGTGCGCGCCGCCACCATTTGCAGTCGCTTTGGCTCAATGCGCGCAGCCGTCATGGCTGAAAGCACCTCTGCCATACGCTCGGTGCGCTGGCACAAGCACAGCCTGCCGCCATCCTTCAGCAACGGGTACGCCGCGCGGCACACATCGGCAGTGGTACAAGTCAGCTCGTGGCGCGCAGCGGCCCGCGCCGGGTTGGGGCTGAGATAACCGCCCGAAAAATACGGCGGGTTGCAGGCAATGACATCCAGCGACTGCTCGGCCCAAGCGTCGCGCGGAAACCCGCGCAAGTCGGCGCAAAGCGGGTGAATATGCGCGCCCGCCTGTTCGTTTTCCTCAAGCGCACGCTGTAAAAGCGCAAGCCCCTCGGCCTGCAAGTCCACCGCAAGGCAAGGGCCTTTGTGCCCACGGTCATGCCACCATAGGGCAATCACGCCGCAGCCTGTCCCAAAGTCGGCCGCCGCCTCTCTCGTGCGCACGCGGCTGAAATGGGCCAGCAGCAAAGCGTCCTGCCCGAACCGGTAAGAATCGGTGCAATAGACCGCCGTTCCGTTGACAAGCGTTTCGCGGTTCATGGGTTCCTCCTGTGCTGATTCTTCCACGAAAAACAAGGCGGGCTTTCCAAAAAAGCCCGCCTTGTTTTCTTTTTGATGATTACTCCGCAGAGATTGCGCTCACGGGGCACTCACCTTCGCAGGTGCCGCAGGAGATGCAGGTATCTGCATCAATTACGTACTTGCCGTCGCCCTCAGAGATCGCGCTCACGGGGCAAGCGCCGGCACAAGTGCCGCAGGAGATGCAATCGTCGCTGATTTTATAAGCCATAACTTTCCATCCTTTTCTCCGCGCAGTTCATAACATGATTTCACATTTCGGGCAGTGGGCGCGGGCTGACCCCGAATGTCGCAAAAGCAGATAGATACCCGCCTCAACGTTATCTAATATTTTATCATAAAGTTTTAATTTTTCAAGGGGATTTACAAAGATTTTTGGCAAACGCAGGAGCTTTGCCCCGTATTTTGTCAGCCTTGTGCAACGCCTTATTCTTCCGGCATCGGCGGGCGTTTGCCGCCGCGCAAATATTGGCACTGCTTTTTGTGATATGTTTTAATGGCGGTGGAAGGCGGGTCCAGCTTGACGCGCAAATTGCCGGAAATGACGTTCACTTCCACCACGCTGCCCACGCCGTCCGGTGTTTTCACCACGCTGCCCACGCCGGGCGTCACCTTATTCAAGTAATCATAGGCGGGCTGCTCATACACCAAACAGCACATCAAACGGCCGCATGCACCGCTGATTTTGGAAGGGTTCAGCGACAGCCCCTGCTCTTTTGCCATCTTGATGGAAACGGGCTGAAAATCCTTTAAGAAGCGGCTGCAGCAAAACGGCTGTCCGCAAATGCCAAGGCCGCCCACCATGCGGCTTTCGTCACGCACACCAATTTGTCGCAGCTCAATGCGGGTGTGAAACTGTGCCGCCAAGTCCTTCACCAGCTCACGGAAATCCACGCGCCCGTCGGCGGTAAAGTAAAACAAAATTTTGCTGCGGTCAAGCGTGCATTCCACATCCACCAGCTTCATTTCCAGCTTGTGGTGGGCAATGCGCTCTTCACAAATGGCAAACGCGCGCTTTTCTTCCTCTTTGTTCTTTTTCATGCGGCGAATGTCCACATCATCGGCAATGCGCACCACATTTTTCAGCGCTTTCACCGCTTTGGCGTCAATAATCTCATGGAGGCCCTGCGCCACTTCGCCGCATTCCAGCCCGCGCGACGTTTCCACAATGACATAATCGCCTTCGTGAATGTCCAGATCTCCGGGCGCAAAATAATAAATTTTTCCCGCCTTTTTGAAGCGGACGCCGATTACTTTTTTCATAGATTCAATCCTTTCGGAACAAACAAATCAAATTTTTGCCTTTAAAGGCACACACGCGCGCCAAACACGCTCCAAACGGCTTTGGCGTTTGCGTTTTGGGCAAGCTGGCGCTGCGCCTGTGTGCAGGCATTCACCACGTGCGCCGCCGCATCTCCCGTCAGGGTTTGCGGGGCAAACAATTCCGCCGCACAAAGCTGCGCCAGCATCATACAGAGTCTTTGCCCGCCGGCGCGGTCTTTTTCATAAAGAGCCGCCTGTGCCAAAACGGTATACTCGTCCCGGTTTGCCACAGCCTGCATCATCTGCCGCGCACTTTGCAAAACGCGCTGCTCGTCCTCATCGGTCAGCGCACGAAGCACGCTGCCAATTCGTCCGCCGAACGCACGGCACAGCGCCGGCACGTCTTGTCCATCCGGCACAAGCCGCCGCACTTCTTGCTCGCATTCCTCTTGCGAAACGGGGGCCAGCGTGTACATGCAGCACCGGCTTTTGATTGTCGCCATCACCGAAGCTTCGTCGGGCGCCGTCAGCAAAAACATCACGCCCTCGGGCGGCTCCTCCATCACCTTGAGCAAAGCGTTTGCACTGGAAGCATTCAGCCGGTGCGCTCCCTTAACAAGCACCACGCGCCCGGCAGCAGAAAGCGACGTTGCATACACCTCGCGGCGCACGTCGCGCACATCGTCAATTTTAATTTCTCCGGCAGCGCCGCTTTTTTCCAGTACCAACACATCCGGGCTTTTGCCCTGCACCACACGCTCGGCAGCCTCCGGGTTATCTGGATACAGAAAATCGGCTGCAAGGCAGCGCGCGGCAAAGCCTGCGCCGCATCCTTCTTCTGCACAAAAAAGAATGCTGTGCGCAAGCCGCCCGCTTTGCATTGCAGCCAAAAGTGCTTGCTTGACGGTTTCATTTCCGACAAGGCGTTGCATCATGCCGGACATCAAAGTTTTTCAAAACGCTCTACGTTGGTGACAAACACAGTAGCACCGCCCACAGTAACCTCCAGCGGGTAAGCCGTTGTTACACCAATGCCGTAAGAAGCCGTGCTGGGCACCACTTCCTTGCGCTGTTTGGCACAGGAAGCAATGAGGCTCAGGCACTCATCCACCTTGTCATCCTCGGTTCCGATGAGAAGCGTCATGTTGCCTGCCATCAAAAATCCGCCCGTCGTGGAAAGCTTTGTCACAGAAAATCCGCCTTTTGTCAGCGCATTACACACCGCGCCGGAATCCTCTTTATTCACAATTGCAGTAATCAGTTTCATCATCACACACTCCTCATAAGTGAAATCGGGATTTTATTGAAAAGCAAGGCTCATGCCCCGCACAAATTCCCTGCTTTTATTATATCATTTTTGGTCCCAATTGTAAACTTTTGGTTTTCGGTTCACCAACCGCCGCGGTTGTTATTGCGCCAGTTGCTGCGCGTGCGGTGATAGGTGATTTCTCTGCGAATCAGCGCCGAAAAATCGCCCCAGAAAAACAGCAAAAAGTTCAGCAAGGCAAAAATGACTGCCCAGCGCTCGGGCCAGCTGCCGAAAAGCACCGTAAACAGGCACATCGCCCCGGAAAACAGCGCCAAATATTTCATCTTAATGGGAATGATGAAAAACAACAGCACCTGAAAATCGGGATACAGCACAGCGAAAGCAAAAAACAGCGAAAGGTTTAAATAGTACGTCGTGCCCCAGCCGCCCAAAAATGCCGCGGCAATCGCCCCAAGCGCACCGATAAAATAATAGACATTAAACCGAAAATCGCCCCAAGTCTGTTCCAGCGCATGGCCGACAAGGTAAAGGAAGTACAGCGACAGCGCCACCGTGATTGCGCTTCCAGAAGGCGGAACAAACAAGAAGGTTA
Source organism: Faecalibacterium sp. UBA1819 (assembly GCA_002315015.1). Classification (GTDB taxonomy): domain Bacteria; phylum Bacillota; class Clostridia; order Oscillospirales; family Ruminococcaceae; genus Ruthenibacterium; species Ruthenibacterium avium. The sequence continues at coordinate 20,171 of DCEX01000028.1, read as the reverse complement.
AAAGGCGCCACACTTCGCCCCGCAGTACAAACGGCATGTAAAGCTGTAACCGCATCCCAAGGTTTAACCCCGGCAGCATTACCATGCAAAGATACACCATTAACTGGCCCAGTGCCAGCACCATAGCCAAATTTTGGATACAAACGCCCTTCGCCTTTCGCTCCAGCTGATTCAGCCAACGATTCATTGTCATCTCTCCTTATGCAGTGCGCTCGACCGCGCAAATTTTATCTTTTTATCTCGTTAAAAAAGTTGAACTTCTTTATTTGCGCCACTTACACATCTTGCGCTTTTTCAACATTTCGTAGTGTCCAGCCAAGTTTTCCCCGATACGCTTGTGGAAAACTCGGGCTTTTCCACTGGGTTTTAAACACTTTCCACAAGGTTTTCCACAGGTTTTCCCGCAGACAAGCTATACATAGTGTAAAACTCTGTGGAAAAGTTGAAATCCTTGTTGTAATTTTCTTTTTGAATTTTACATTGAATAAAAGCGAATTTCAACTTCAAAAAATGGATTTTTATTTCAAAACCTCTGTGGTTTGCAAGCACATCAGCGGGCCGCATGAGTCACACACGGGAACAATGCGCTTTTTGTGCAGTGCGCGGCCACATGCCGGGCAAAACAGCGGCTGCGGCTGGTCATCCGCTTCGCTGTCCTCCTCCATTTTTGCAAACAAGATGGTATTTTCCGGCATTTCCTGCGGGTGCGGCTTCTTTAAAAAGTCGGGAATTTCCCCAGCCTGCACCTCTCCCGCCTCAATGCTTTTGCATCCCAGCAAATATCCCATGGTACAAAGCTCCTGCATTTGCTCGCGGGTGTGTGCGGGAATGGGCAAATATACGCTCCCGTCTGTATAACGCTGAACCGCTGCCTGCATTTTCACACACGCTTCAGCACTCACTTCCTCATCCGCAGACAAGCCCGGCGTTACGCCGCAAATGGCAGCCAGCACCTCGTTGGGTGCCGTTGCGGTAAGCGCGCTGTTTCTTGTTTTTTCGCCGTTCCTCTGTCGGCTTTCCGAAAACAAAGCAAACGCCCCGCGCTGACGCGCCAAATTTTGAGAAGCAAGATGTGCCTGTGCATCAATCAGCTTTGCCAGCTCCTGTGCGGTTCGGCGGGCTTCTTCGGAATCATAAGAAAGCTCTTTTGCCTTCAGCACCTGCGCCAGCCCCATCATACCCAGCCCAATGCGGCGCGTGGCACGGGTAAAGCGGCTTTGGCGGCTGTCTGCATAGTCGGATGCATCAATGGCATTGTCCAGCAAATGCACCGCCGTATGTACGGTTTGCGTTAGCAGTTTATGATCCACTTGGCCATCTTTTGTTAAATGCGCTGCCAAATTGATTGCGCCCAGCGCACTTCCTTCCGCGGGAAGCAGCGGCTGTCGGCCTTCCAGCGGCGGAATATCCGGTGTTCCCAGCTCGGGCAGCAAGTGGTCACGCTGCACCATACCGGGAAACCACACGCCCCTGCGCTGCGGCATCGGACGTGCATAAGCATCCGCCTCCGGCTGTGGAAAGTCCTGCGGCAAGCGGCAATCGACCATAGCATCCTCGAAATGGCGCACAAAAAACTGCGGCAAAAAACGACGCTGTTCCATCACCTCGGCAAAATGCTCGGCAGTGTCTACTAGGTCCGCATCACAGTCATAGCGCACATCCACAGCGCACAGACGAGCGGCCCACTGCCTGGCATTTTGCCGAAGCTCCTGTTCACAAACAGGCTCTTGTGTCGTCATGTTATCCCTCCCAAGGCTGTGCGCCGCACGCAGCACAGCCCGACGAATTGTCTCATTCTATCACATTCTGCCTGTTGTCACAAGCCAAATGCGTTATTTTTCCTCTTTTGCTTATTTTTCCTCTTTTGCTTACAAGAAGCCTTCTCCAAATACTTCGCTTGTTTCTGTAATCATAACGAAGCATTTCGGGTCTACTCGATGAGCGGCAGCGCGTACTTTGTAGGCTTCCGACTTGCTGCAAGCACACAGCAGCACATCGCGGTCTTGGCCGGTGTAAGAGCCTACGGCGCGAATCAAGGTAGAACCTCTTTCCGTCGATTCAGAAATGGCATTTGCCACAGCGGGACCGTCATTCGTGATAATCTGCACCAGTTTTCCGGCCCCCATGCCATACATCACTTTATCAATAATCAGCGAGGTGGCAAACGCCGCCACAATGCCGTACAGCACAGAATCCATATCGCCAAACACGGGCCAGCCCAACAGAATAATCAGCAAATCAAGCACCATGGTGACTTGTCCCAGCGATAAATGCGGGCGCAGCTTTTTGACAGACATAATCAAAAAGTCGGCACCGCCTGTGGAAGAACCGCGCATATAAATGACCGCCAATCCCGCACCCAGCAATGCCCCGGCAAACAGTGCCGCGGTGAGCCGATCGCCTTTATAGACAGGAATATGCGTAAAAATAAAGTCCACAAAAATAGTATTCATAATCATGGTGCGAATACTTTTCAAGAAGAAGCGGTGGCCGAGCAGCCGGAAACTAAACAAAATAATGGGCGCGTTCAAAGCAAGGGACGTAATACCGATGGGCAGCCCCCAAAGGTGATTGATGATGAGCGCCAAACCGGAAATGCCGCCGGGCGCAAATTCGCCCGCTCCGGCAAAGGTATAAATACCGGCGGCAAACAAAATGCTGCCAATCACATCAGCGCCAAGGTCAAGCGCCAAGTTTTTCATCCGTTGATTCATTTTTTCAACTCCTTTTTGACAGTATGGCATCTATTGCACACACCGGCGAAGCCTGCTTTCATACCGCCGTTTCATTTCTATAATTGGTTTTATCATACCAGTTTCGCGGCTGAAAAGCAAATTTCCTCTTTTTTTTCGACATACCTCGAGCCGATTTTTTCTATTTTGCCACAGGAGTCTAAATGGTGCCGCTCTTTGCGCGAAAGCCAAGCCGTCCCATAGCCTTGCCGTTTTCCCATTCGTTTATGCCAGCAGCGTGATTTGTAATTCCCCTCGATTTTTTACTAGATTCATGCTATCATAATTGATAACATCAAAGCTCACAAGCAAAGGAGTGGCACAAGTGAAGGATATTCTATCGGTCATTACAGCACATCGAGAAGCCCGGGGCTGGACGGAATATGAACTTGCCGAACGCTCCGGTTTGCCACAATCCACCATTTCTTCTTGGTATCGCAAACGTATGATTCCCACCGTGCCTTCTTTAGAAAAGATTTGCAATGCGTTTGGTATCACTCTTTCACAACTGTTTGCCGAAGGAAGTGCTGCCGTTTCCTTAACCGATTGTCAGAAACTACTTTTAGAGCGCTGGTCTCGGTTAAGTGAAGAACAGCTGCGCGCCTTATTTGATTTAATGAACGTTATGTAAAAGAGCGCCTCTTGTTTTCCACAATCTTTCCTGCGTTGTGGAAAATAAGAGGCGCTTTTTCAGCTGCGCTGCACCGGTCAGTGCCAACCTTCCTGCTCAATAGAGGTTACATTGCCGAAGGCATCCAGCTCTACTTCCCAGTAGCTGCCGTCTGCTGCTGCAAGCTCAAACGAATATTCATTAAAAAATAAAAATTCACTGTCGATTTCCTGTGCAATAATTTGTGCCTGTCCGCCGGCCGCTTGCTGGGCAATTTGCTGCGCACGCGGCAAATTGACGCGGAATACCAAGCTGAAAATAAAGCACACTGCCACCACGACCACGGCCAGCAGCACCCACTTTTTCCAGCCAAACCCGGAAAAATTCCAGCGCTTTTTTTCGGCGGGCTGTGCAGTGGCCTGCGCTGCCCCGTGGGAATCACTATCGTGTTGTTCCTGTCCGCTTACAATAATTTCCTGCTTTTTTTGATTTTCCATGATTTTTTCTCCTTTCGCATCCGTTTTTCTTGTGTTTAGAATAACAGGCTTAGATGAAAGGAACATTAAAAAGCAGCCGCTTTGAAAAAAATAGAAATTAGGGCGTATCTGAAAACAAAGAAATGCACAGATTTTTTGTAGAAACCGGGTGGCTGCAAGACAAAAAGCGCAGGAACCCTTTGTGGATTGCGAGCATTTTTAACGCCGCAGACACCAGTTTCTGTGGAAAAAGCTGAAAATTTCGACTTTTCAGAAAGCCCCTAGAAAAAGCCTTTTTTCATAACGCAAACAACCCCCGGAACAGATGTTCCGGGGGTTGTTTCTTAACTTATCACAAGGTTACAAAGCTTGTGCGTCAGACCGATGCTTATTCAGCGTCGGGAGCATAGAGCTTTGTCAGCTTGGTCAAGTAAGCATAGCGATCCTTCGCTGCGCCTGCGGCTGTCTCAAACAGCTCTGCGGCACGCTCCGGGAACGCACGCTGCAAGCGGCTGTAACGAGTCTCGCTCTCGATGAACTCTTTGTAATCCGCAGTGGGAGCCTTGGAGTCCAGCGTGAACGGGTTCTGACCCTCTGCCTTCTTGCGCGGGTCGAAGCGGAAGTTGTGCCAGTAACCGGCCTGAACCGCACGCTTCATCTCGTTCTGGCAGTTGGTCATACCGCCCTTAACACCGTGCATCTCGCAGGGTGCATAGCCGATGATGAGGGACGGGCCGTGATAGCTCTCAGCCTCAGCAATCGCCTTGATGGTCTGGTTCTGGTCTGCGCCCATGGCAATCTGTGCCACATAAACGTAGCCATAGCTCATAGCGATCTCAGCCAGGCTCTTCTTGCCGATTGCCTTACCAGCAGCAGCAAACTGAGCAACCTGACCGATCTGGCTGGCCTTGGAAGCCTGACCGCCGGTGTTGGAGTAAACCTCAGTGTCGAATACCATCACGTTGACGTCCTCGCCGGAAGCCAGAACGTGATCCAAACCGCCGAAGCCGATGTCATAAGCCCAGCCGTCGCCGCCGAAGATCCAAACGGATTTCTTAGCGAGGTAGTTCTTCTTGTCAACCAGCTCTTTGCACTTGTCGCAGGAAGCAGCGTGCTTCTCAGCCTCTGCCGCCAAAGCGTCAGCAGCCGGAGTGTTGGCTTTGCCGTCGTCCACAGTGTCAACATAAGTCTGTGCAGCAGCCTTCAGCGCATCGTCGCTGGAGGTTTCAGCCAGCTCTTTTGCAATGGCAATCAGATTGTCACGCAGAGCCTTCTGGCCGAGGTACATACCGAAGCCGTGCTCAGCGTTGTCCTCGAACAGGCTGTTTGCCCAAGCCGGGCCCTTGCCGCTCAAACGGTTGCGGGTATACGGAGAAGTAGCAGCCGGGCCGCCCCAGATGGAGGAACAACCGGTTGCGTTGGAGATGTACATACGCTCGCCGAACAGCTGAGTGATCAGGCGTGCATAGCTCGTCTCAGCGCAGCCTGCGCAGGAGCCGGAGAACTCAAGCAGCGGCTGGTTGAACTGAGAACCCTTTACGGTGGTTTCTGCCATCATGCCGGGTTTCTTGTCGATGTTGTCCACGCAGTAGCCGAACACAGCCTGCTGTGCCAGCTGGGTCTCCTGCGGAACCATGGTGAGAGCCTTGCCGGGAGCCGGGCAAACACCTGCGCAAACGCCGCAGCCCATGCAGTCCAGCGGAGAAACAGCGATGGTGAAGACATAGTCTTCGCAGCCCTTGCCGGTCATCTTCTTGCTCTTGAAGCCTTCCGGTGCCTTAGCAGCCTCGTCAGCCGTCAAAGCAAACGGACGGATGGTAGCGTGCGGGCAGACATAAGCGCACTGGTTACACTGGATACATTTCTCTGCATCCCACTCGGGCACGGTCACAGCAACGCCGCGTTTCTCGTAAGCGGAAGCGCCCTGCTCAAACTGGCCGTCCACATATTTCTCGAAGGCGGAAACAGGCAGGCTGTCGCCGTCCATTTTGCCGATCGGGTTCAGCAGGTTCTTGACCATGTCAACCGTTGCGGGGTTGCCGGACAGAGCCTCATCCTCAGCGGGATCCTGTGCGTTTGCCCAATCTGCGGGAATCTCAACTTTGTGGTAAGCGTCAAAGCCCGCGTCAATTGCAGCCCAGTTCATGTCAACAATGGCCTGGCCCTTCTTTGCGAAGGTCTTCTCAGCAGCTTCTTTCATGTAGCGCAGCGCATCCTCACGCGGCAGAACGTTTGCCAAAGCAAAGAAAGCAGACTGCAAAATGGTGTTGGTGCGTTTGCCCAAACCGATTTCGATTGCCTTGTCGATAGCGTTGATGGTGTACAGCTGAACATTGTGCTGTGCAATGTAGCGCTTTGCTTCTGCCGGCATATGATGTGCCAGCTCCTCGTCGCTCCACTGGCAGTTGATCATGAACACGCCGCCGTCTTTAACGTCGTTCACCATCTTGTAGCCCTTGACAACATAAGAGGGGTTGTGGCAAGCCACGAAGTCCGCTTTGTTGATGTAGTACGGGCTGCGGATGGGGTGATCGCCGAAGCGCAGGTGGCTGATGGTCACGCCGCCGGTCTTTTTGGAGTCATACTGGAAGTATGCCTGAATGTATTTGTCGGTGTGGTCGCCGATGATCTTGGTGGAGTTCTTGTTTGCACCAACGGTACCGTCGCCGCCAAGACCCCAGAACTTGCACTCTTTGGTGCCTTCTGCTGCGGTGTTGGGAGAAACTTCTTCCTCGAGGGACAGGTAAGTAACGTCGTCGTTGATGCCGATGGTGAAGCGGCTCTTGGGAGCGTCCTTGGTCAGCTCTTTGTACACAGCGAATACGCTGGACGGCGGAGTGTCCTTGGAGCCGAGGCCATAGCGGCCGCCGATGATGGTAGCCTCACGGCCAGCCTCAGCAAATGCACTCATGACATCGAGGTGCAGAGGCTCTGCATAAGCGCCCGGCTCTTTGGTGCGGTCGAGCACAGCAATTTTCTTTGCGGTTGCAGGAATTGCAGCCAGCAGCTTGTCAGCACGGAACGGACGGTACAAACGAACCTTCACGATACCGACTTTCTCGCCGTGTGCGTTCAGGTAGTCGATGACTTCCTCAGTCACGTCGCAGATGGAGCCCATAGCGATGATCACGCGGTCAGCGTCAGCAGCGCCGTAGTACTCGAACAGCTGATAGTTTGTACCAAGCTTTGCGTTGATTTTGCCCATGTACTTCTCAACGATCTCAGGCAGAGCGTCGTAGTACTTGTTGCAGGCCTCACGATGCTGGAAGAACACGTCGCCGTTTTCGTGGGAGCCGCGCATGGTGGGGTAGTTGGGGTTCAGGGAGTGCTCGCGGAAAGCCTTGACCGCATCCATGTTGGTCATTTCTTTCAGGTCGGCATAGTCCCAAACCTCGATTTTCTGAATCTCGTGAGAGGTGCGGAAACCGTCGAAGAAGTTGACGAAGGGCACGCGACCCTCCAAAGCTGCCAGATGCGCCACGGGAGCCAGGTCCATAACCTCCTGCGGGTTGGACTCAGCCAGCATAGCAAAGCCGGTCTGACGGCAGGCATACACGTCGGAGTGATCGCCGAAGATGTTCAGCGCATGGCTTGCCACAGTACGGGCAGAAACATGGAACACGCTGGGCAGCAGCTCACCCGCAATTTTGTACATATTGGGGATCATCAAGAGCAGGCCCTGAGAAGCCGTGAAGGTAGTGGTCAGCGCACCTGCGGCCAAGGAGCCGTGCACAGTGCCTGCGGCGCCGGCCTCAGACTGCATTTCCACCACGTGTACTTCGGTGCCGAAAATGTTTTTCTGATGTGCCGCGCTCCACTGGTCCACCATGTCTGCCATGGGGCTGGACGGGGTAATGGGGTAGATACCGGCAACTTCTGTAAAGGCATATGCTACATGTGCCGCAGCGGTGTTGCCGTCCATAGATTTTTTCGATCTAGGCATTTTTCTTCCTCCGGTTCAATTGTTTATTTGAGACAGAAACAGGCGCCGTGCCCTTTCCGATGCTTGCGGCGGGCGGTTGACGACGGCTCTGTGGCCACGTGCACCGCAGACCCGGCGCTCCCGTCGGCAGGGAAAGGGGTTCGTTTCTGTATCGCGCTCATTCACATTTTATCAAATTTTTTCAAAAAAGTAAAGAAAATCCGGCAGAATTCCGCAGTGTGGATTGCGGATGTCGTGCGCGGCTTGTTTTGGCCGAAAGCGCAATGGCCGAAAGCCGGATTTGACACCCTTTGGAAAAAGCCTTAAAATAGTAGAAAACCGTATTTTTATGCGCGAAAGCCGAAGGATACGGCGCCGCGCTGCTTACAGTGCGGGAAACAACAAAGAGGGTGTTTTTACTTCATGGTTCAACCACCGCAAGCTTCCAACGATACGCTTTTCATCGTCACCGAGCCGCTGGGCGCAGCGGCCGTGCTGTTTGCAGCGGCGCTTTTGCTGTGCTATCTGGCGGGGGCCGCCTTTGAACGCGCCAAGGTATCGCGTCCGTGCGTGGGAATGCGCCTTGGCAGCACCGAGGCCGGGCTGTTCACTGCCGCGGCGCTGTGTGCCGGATGGGGCTGCTTTTTGCTGGCTTACGCGCCTCATGCCGCCCCGTTTACGCCGTTGATTTTCATTGTCTTAACGCTGCTTGCCGCCATGACCTTCGGCCTTGGCACCAAGCGCCGCCGCCCGTTCAACAGCGTTTTATTTTCGGCACTGGGCAGTGTGGTGAGCTGGCCGGTGCGAGCCGTTTTGCGCACGGCGGGGCTTTCCGACCGGCGCGACATCACGGAGGACGAAGTGAAAAGCTTTGTGGAAAACGTGGAGGAGCAAGCGCTGATTGACGAATCGCAAAAGGAAATGATCACCAACATTTTCGAGCTTTCCGACGTTTCGGCAGGGCAGATGATGACGCACCGCACCGAGATTGTCAGCCTGATGGCGCGCGACACCGTGGAACAGGCGGTGGAGCTGGCGCGCCGCGAAGGCGTTTCGCGCATTCCCGTGTGCGGAAAAAATCTGGACGACATTGTGGGAATGCTGCATGTGAAAGATTTATTCCGCCTTTGGGACGCGCCCGAACGCAACACCCTGCGCGTGTCGCAGTTTATGCGCAAGGCGGTTTTTGTGCCGGAAACATGCCCGGCAGGGCAGCTGCTGGTTCAATTTCAGCACATGCACACGCAGATTGCCGTAGTCATCGACGAATACGGCGGCACCTCCGGCCTTGTCACCATGGAGGACATTTTGGAAGAAATTGTGGGCGACATGCAGGACGAGTTTGACAACGAGGAAGCCGAGCTTCGCCCATGCGAAAACGGCGTGAACGCCGTAGGCGAGGCCGATTTGGAGGAGCTGTTTGAGATGCTGGGCAAACCTCTGCCCGAACCCGAGGAGGACGACGAGGAAGCGCCCGACACCGTCGGCGGACTTGTCACCGGCCAGCTGGGCCGCATTCCCGCCGAGGATGAACACCCGGAAATCAATTGGGGCGGCGTTTGCTTCCGCGTGACGGCGTCTGACGAGCGCCATATTACGCAGGTGTACTGCTTTGTCCCGCAGCCCGCACCGGCCGGTGAGGAGCCGGACGCAGCCGCAAAAAAGTCGTAACAATCACAAAAGATGGCATTTAAAATAAGATAATAAAGAAAATAGGGAAAAGGACGGGGAACGAACATGGCACATTTTGAAACGCAGCTTTCCGAAGAAGAAATTTTTCAAGGCAGAGTGATTCGCGTCACGCGCGACACCGTGCAGCTGGAAAACGGCCACACCTCCACACGCGAAGTGGTGCACCACAACGGCGGCGCAGCCGTTGCCGCTTTGAACGAAAAAGGCGAAATCTACTTGGTGCGTCAGTACCGCTATGCGCTGGGCAAGGAGCTGATTGAAATTCCGGCGGGCAAGCTGGAAAAAGGGGAGAACCCCTTCGACGCGGCACGGCGTGAGCTGGCCGAGGAGGCCGGTGTGTGTGCGGGCGAATACCGCGACCTCGGCACCGTCATTCCCACCTGCGGCTACTGCAACGAAATTATCTGGATTTACGGCGCCAAAAACCTGACCGCCGTCAGCCAAAATTTAGACCCCGACGAGTTTTTATCTGTGTTCACACTGCCCTTGGATGAAGCCGCAGAAAAAGTAATCTCGGGCGAAATTTCCGATTCCAAAACCGCCGTTGCCATTTTAAAGCTGAAGCTTTTGCGCGACAGCGGCGAATTTTAAAAGAGCTTCAAACGAGAAAAAGCAGAGCGGGAAGGCGCTTTTGAAACACCTTCCCGCTCTGCTTTTTTGCATTTTTAAGCAATATATTTCTCAAAGTAAGACGTTAATCGTCCCAAAAACAGAACGACAAAATATTCTGTTTTTATGAATTATAATTCATGTTCGCAATAATAGCAGCGCTCGATTTGTCCATCTTTTACCGCCGCACGCGAAATGCCCTGCTCGGTCTGTGTCACACAGGTGGGGTTGCTGCAAACACGATCGGTGGGCGCTGCATTGGCGGGCAGGGGACGCGCCGGAACTCCCAGCTTTTTCTCGCCTGCCGTTTCCAGCAGCGTGGCAATCAGCGCCATGCGCACAAACTTGCCGCAAAGCGCTTGATAGAAATAACACGCGCGCGGGTCGTCGTCCACTTCGGGGGCAATCTCGTTGACGCGGGGCAGGGGATGCAGCACAATCATATCGTCTTTTGCCAGGCGCATTTTGTCGCAATCCAAAATATAGCTGTCGCGCAGACGCAGATATTCGTCGCGGTCGGCAAAGCGCTCTTGCTGCACGCGCGTCATGTAAAGCACGTCGAGCTTGTCCATTGCGTCCTCTAAGCGCTCGTAATACTCAAACGCACAGCCCTTTGCCCGCATCTCATTTTCAATATAGCTCGGCAGTGCCAGCTCGCGCGGGTGTACCAGCACAAAGCGCACACCGTCATAGCGCATCATGGCGCGAATCAGGGAATGCACCGTGCGGCCATATTTCAAGTCGCCGCAAAGGCCGATGGTCAGCCCTTCAAACCTGCCTTTCTTGCGGCGGATGGTCAACAGGTCGGTCAAAGTCTGCGTGGGGTGCAGATGGCCGCCGTCTCCGGCATTGATTACCGGGCAAAGCGCATAGCGAACGGCCTGTGCCGCAGCGCCTTCCTGGTAGTGGCGCATGGCAATCACGTCGGCATAATTGCCTACAATGCGCATCGTGTCCGCAATGCTTTCGCCCTTGGAGGCCGAGGACGAAGCCGCGGAAGAAACACTCAGCACACTGCCGCCCAATTCCAGCATGGCGGCTTCAAACGAAAGGCGGGTGCGGGTGCTGGGCTCAAAGAACAGCGTAGCCAGCTTTTTCCCTGCGCAGCAGTGCGCGTAATCTTCTGGATGATCCATGATGGTTTCCGCTAAGGTCAACAGCGTTTCCAGCTCGGATACGGAAAAATCCAGCGGACTGACGAGATGCTTCATAAAGGGTACCTCCTTATATCTGCTGCCCTTTTTGGGGCAGGTGTGCGGCACGCCGGCGCACCGCAAAAAGCGTTCCCGGAACAGCGCCTGTCTGAGGGCGCTCTTGCCGTGTAATACTATACAACGCACACACGCAAAGAGCAAGGGGCGGCGCGAAAATTTTCGGCGCTTTTTTTTGCTTTTTTCACGCCGGCATTTTTGATGTAATTGAAAATTTCCACTTTTCAAAATGTCCGGTTGCTTAATCGGCCATTAGGCTTTATAATGGGGGTACACCGCTTTGCCGCCCGTTGGGCTTTTGGGAAAGCAGGTTTTCAAACAACCACTTGAATCCGCTGAAAAGCGCTTGCACTCGATGGGCCGAAAAGCGGACAGAAAAGGGAGAGAAAATGGCTTATGAATGTGTTGATTGTAGGCTGCCAGCGCGTTGGGCAGCATCTCGTTTCTCTTTTGGAAAAGCTGGGGCACGATGTTTCCGTGCTGGACTCCAACCCCGCCAATCTTGACACGCTTTCCACCATGCACCCGCCCTTTACGGGCATGGCCATTGCGGGCGTGCCGATTGATGTCGATGTGCTGCGCTCGGCGGGTATTGAATCGTGTGACGCCGTGGCCGCTGTCACGCGCGACGACACCACCAATTTAATGGTGTCGCAGATTGCACGCGATATTTTCCATGTGCCGAAGGTCATCACGCGGCTGGCCGACCCTGCCACCAAAAATATTTACGCCACCCATTTTGGAATGCGCACCGTTTGCAGCACCAACCTGACGGCAAACGCTTTGCTCTCACGCCTTTTGGAAGATGACGCCGACGAGCAAAGCGTGGCGTTTGGCTCGTCCACGGCCTTATTTTCCACCGTGCCCGCGGCAGATAACATGGTGGGCCATTTGGCGCTGGAAATCGCACCCCCGCGCGAGGGGATGCTGGTATTCGGGCTTTTGCACGCCAACGGTCTGATGGAGCTGATGACGCACAACCTGCGCATCAGCGCGGGTGACCGCATTATTTACAGCGAATTGGCTGACTGACCGCGCCGCTCGCGTGTCATGAAAACAGAAAGGGAAGTGCATTTATGCGTGTATGTATTGTAGGCGGGGGAAAAGTGGGCTACTATCTGGCCAAAACACTTTTGGAACACGGCCACACCCCCACCGTGATTGAGATGAATCCCGGCCTGTGCAATCACTTGGCCGACAGTCTGGATTTGCACGTTATTTTGGGCGACGGCACGTTTGCCGAAGTGCTGGAAAGCGCCCATTTGGAAACCTGCGAAGCGATGGTGGCCGTCACAGGGCGAGACGAAAACAACCTTGTGGCCTGTCAGCTGGCCAAAAAAGTGTTCGGCGTGAAAAAAACCGTCGCGCGCGTCAACAACCCCAAAAACGCCGAAATTTTAAAACAGCTTGGCGTCGATATTGCCGTATCTGCCACCGACAATCTTTCGCGCATCATTGAGCGCGAAGTGGAAACAGCGGCCATTCAGCAGGTGCTGAGTCTTGCCAGCGGCACGGCATCCTTGACGGAAATTGTCATTGAGGAAAGCTTTCCTCACAACGGCCAAACGCTGGCAGAATTGCCCGTTCCCGGCGATGTTGTTGTCATCAGCGTCACCCGAAACGGCGAGCTGCTCATCCCGCGCGGTACCACCACCTTGATTGCGGGCGACCGTGTGCTGGTTCTGGCCAAAAACACCGCGTTTCACGAGCTGGCACTGGCGTGGGATCTTTCCGTATCTCATCCGGGCAAACTGCGCCGCTGACGGTGCCAAAGCGGCAAAAGGGAGGGAAAACGCTTGGAAATTCAGGCCACTTGGCGCGGCTGTGCCGTGGCATCCGCTTGGGCGGCTGCGCTGGGCGCGCTTGTGTTTACCGCACTGCTCGGGCCGAATGCGCTGGTTCTCATCGGCTGGACAGCGCTTTCCTTTCTGCTGCTCACACCGTTTTTTCGCAGCTTTCGTATCCGCGTTGACGAGCATCGCCTTGTCATCCGCGCGGGGCGCGTGTTCTTTTTCAAGCAGCACATTCCGCTTCGATTTATTACCGGCTGCACCGTTTTGCGCACGCCGCTGGGGCGCTTGACGCACACCGGCGTGCTTGTGCTGTCGTTCAGCGGCGGGGTTTGCGTCGTGTGCGGCCTTTCGCTGCGGGATGCCGCTTTGCTGTCCCGCCGCTTGGCTTTGGCAGACACAAAGGGAATGGGAGGAACCAAATGAATCAGTCTCATGCTGCAACCGTCGCCGTCTGGCGGCGGTTTCATCCGTTATACGCCTTTCGCTTTTTTCGCTACGGGCTGTTAGCGTGTCTGGTTCCGCTGGCGCGCGCCGCGGTGGCGTTTGAGTTTGCGGCGTTTTTTGAGGCGCTTTACCAAGACGCGGTGCTTCTTGTGACGTTCGGCGTCGCCTCGGCGGTGCTGTGGGGCACTACGGGCTTTTCCGTTCCCAGCGGCACGCTTTGCACGCGCTCGGGCATTTTTTACAAAGCTCACCGCATGTTTCGGCTCGAGGAAGTCTGTGCGCTGGAGCTTCAGCGCCCGCTGCACTGCCGCTTGTTCGGTGCGTCCAAAATGACGCTTTATTTGGAAAGCACGCTTTCCCCGCGCAAGCTTTCGTTTTATTTAGGCAAGCGGGACGCTGCCGCACTGGCCGAGCAAATTCTGCCCACCGTGTCTGATACTGCCGTGTACGCACCTGCGGGCATTGAGCGGCTCAATTTTATGATGCTCAGTGCCAACGCCGTCACCAGCGCGATTTTTTTCAGCATGGCCATGAACCGCATTGACGACTTTTTCGGCCAAGACTGGCAAGCGCTGGCGGCACAGAACCTTTCTGTTTTGGCGGGCTTTTTCTCCCACTGGCTGCCGGCTGGGCTTGCCGGTTTATTTGCGCTGGCGTTTTTTATTGCCGCGCTCACTATGCTGTACAGCTTTGTGCGCACCTTTGGCTTTACCGCGTGCCGCAGCCGCGGGGTGCTGATTTCCCGCGGGGGACTGCTCACGCTCACAGAGCGGCGTGTGCGTGCCTCTGCGGTCACTTGGTGCGAAGTGCGCGTCACTCCCGCCGCCCGGCTGCTGCGCCGTTATCCGCTGTATCTGCGCGCGGGCAGCTTTCACGGGTCGGATATTCCGTTTATGGTGTTTTCCGCACGCACACCGGACGCGCCCCAGCTGCTTTTGCCCCGCTTCTGCGCCGTGAATCGCAAGAATTTTTCCGCACAGGGCAAAAGCACCCCGCAATATTTTTGGATGGCAGGAACCGCTCTTGCTCTCACGCTGGGCATGGTGCTGGTCGCCACGGTGTCCGCACCCGCGCTTTTACCGTTTCCGGCGGTGGGGGCGCTGCTTTCGCTCGGTGCGCTGGCTGTGGCGGTGGAAGGCTTTCTGCGCGAAGGCATTGCCGCCAACGAAAACGGCACGCTCGCTTTGTGCCGCACCGCGCGCATGACACGGCACGAATACTGTATTTTTACGCCAAATGTCGCTTACCGCATGTTTCAATCGCCTTTTGCTGCCGCCGGGGGCAGATGCAACTGCACGGTGCAGGTACCGGGCGGACGCGGGGTGCGTGTACGCGGCATTCGAGCCTTTTTAGCCGAAAATCTGCCGTTTGTACGATGATAAAACCCGAAAACACAAGCGCCGCACCGCGCAGAAAGGATTGGTTTATGTTTTACCGCACTGTTATTTTTGATTTAGATGGCACGCTGCTGGATACGCTGGGCGATTTAGCCGCCGCCGGCAATCATGCCCTCACTGCCATGGGCTTGCCCACGCATGAAGTGAACGCCTACCGCTTTTTTGTAGGCAATGGCGTGCCGAAGCTGATCGAGCGTATTTTGCCCGAAATGAACCGCGGCGAAGCCTCTCAGGAATTGGCGCTTTCGCTGTTTCGCCGTTATTATGCCGAGCACGCCATGGAACGCACTCATCCGTATGATGGCATTGTGCCGCTGCTGCAAACGCTGAAAGAAAGCGGGGTGCAGCTGGGGGTTCTCTCCAATAAAGACGACGCATTTACACAGTCCATTATTGCGCACTTTTTCCCGCAGGTTATGGATGCCGTGCTGGGGCGAAAAGAGGGCGCCGCACCGAAACCCGACCCCACCTCCTTGCAAAGCATGATGGCCGCGCTGGGATGTTCGCCGCAGGAAACTTTGTATGTAGGCGACAGCAATGTCGATGTACTCACCGCCCACAACGCCGGCGTGGAATGCTGCGGCGCGGTGTGGGGCTTTCGCGGACAGCAGGAGCTGACCAGCGCCGGAGCGGATGCCTTGGCGTTTGTGCCGGATGATATTTTGTCCGTTGTACAAACAGGCTGCGCCGCCAATTCTCTCGAAAACACAATGCAATAAAAGTACATATTTAATATTCAAGAAAAACTGTATAAATTTTCTTTTTATTGTATAATCCAATTTCCCAAAAACGGGACGAAAAACAGCACAAAAAACACAGAGCAAAAAAACACCCCAAAAAACCGAAAAAAATAAGCAAACAAACACCATTCGCCGCACCCGCTTTGCGGCCGGTTCATCCATACAAAAAAGAAGGATTCTGGAAACATATTAGAAACACACCCATGATACCATCCACTTCAAAAGAGGAAATAAAAAAGGGGAGATACGCATTGGAACCGATTTTAATTGTAGAAGATGAGCCAGCCATTGCCGACTTAATTGAAATGACGCTTTCCCCGCACGGTTATTTGTGTCAAAAAGCGCAAAATGCAGAACAAGCGGCAGATTTACTTGATCATGGCCGATACAGTGCTGTGCTTTTGGATGTCATGCTTCCGGGGGCAGACGGTTTTTCATTGATGGATTATATTGGAGCGCATGATACACCGGTAATTTTTGTCACAGCCCGCACGGAACTGACGGATCGGCTGCGCGGCTTGCGGGCCGGGGCATATGATTATATTTCCAAGCCATTTGCACCGGAAGAATTGCTGGCGCGGGTAGATGGTATGATGCGCCGGACCGGGCGTTCCGGGCCTGCCATGACGGTTTGGGGCGTTTTGATTGATCCCGAACAGCGCACCGCCGCAAAAGAAGGTGTTTTGGTGCGCTTAACGCCGCGGGAATACGACTTGATGATGACGCTGGTTCGCAATCGAGGCATCACGCTGTATCGGAGTACCCTGCTGGAGCAAGTGTGGGGCGCAGAATACCCCGAAAGCACACGCACCCTAGATATTCACATCAGCCGTCTGCGCAAAAAGCTTGGCTGGAAAGACTGTTTGGTTGGCGTTCCCTGCATTGGTTATCGGCTGGAGGGAGCAACATGAAATTTTCTGCCAAGCTGGCATTGTCTGGAATGGCATTGCTTTGCGTGACACTCAGCATCGGCGGTGCATTCAGCATTCGGCAAAACTTTGCCGTGGCCAAGAATGCCGCCCTGCAAAACAGCTCCATTCAGCATGAGCGCACTTGCTTTGCACTGGAAACAGCGCTTTCCGGCGCGGAAACGGAATCTTTAGAGACAGAAAACAGCCTTTCAGCCTCCCAAATCATTCTCACCGCCGAAGCTCTCACGCGCAGTTATGCAGACACCGCTGAGCCGTTTGCCGTTCTCTCACCGGAAGGAACCGTTTTTTATACCACATTATCGCCGGAGATTTCCTATGCCAATGTGCTGGAAAGCATACACGCCGGGGAACAATGCGTAACCTATTTACGCACAGAAAAAACAACGTGGGCGCTCTTGTCCACCTCTTTGAAAGGGCTTTCACGTCCCTTGTGGCTGACAAGCGCATGGGATGTGACGGCCTTATTTTCTGAGCGTGACCGGCAAATTCAACATCACTTGTTCTTCAGCATCGTCACCCTGACGGTCTCCGGCGCTGTTGCAGCGCTTTTTTCGCTGTGGCTCACAAAGCCGCTGCGCAAGCTGGAGCAGGCAAGTGCAGCGCTGGCCAAGGGTGACGGCGGTGCGCGCGTACAAATTGAAACCGGCGATGAGCTGGAACGGCTGGGGCAAAGTTTTAATCATATGGCGGATGCCTTACAGCGTCAAATGGCTGAACTGCAAGAGGAAAGCAGCCGCCAAAAACGCTTTGTTGCCGCTTTTTCTCACGAGCTGAAAACACCCATGACCGCGATTTTAGGCTATGCTTCGATGCTGGAAAAAGGGCAGCTTTTGCCCGAGCTGCAAAGCAAGGCGGCGGGCTATATTATGCAGGAATCGAAACGGCTGGAAGCACTCAGCCGCCAGCTTTTGCGTTTGATGGAGCTGCAATCGGGCGGCATTGAAACAAGCGCCACCGCTTTGAAGCCACTCTTGCAGGAAGCGTGCGACAGCTTGCCCCAGCTTTCCGCGGCAGTTCGGGTGGATTGCCCTTTAGATGCACAAGTGGAGGCCAATGCCTCTCTTTTGCTGGATTTCGTGCGTAATTTGATGTTAAACAGCGCGGCGGCAGAACCGAAAGACGGGCTCATCCACATAGAATGCCGCATTCAGAAAAACGGATGGCAGCTGTGTGTTCTGGACAAAGGGCGGGGGATTCCTGAACAAGCACTTTCCAAAATTACCGAGCCGTTTTACCGCGTGGACACAGGCCGCGCACGAAGCCAAGGCGGAAACGGGCTGGGGCTTGCGCTTTGCAGCCTGATTGCACAGGCACACGGTGATCACCTTCACATAGAAAGCCGGGTAGGTGAGGGGACACGGGTTTGGCTGGTTCTGCCGTTTTGCAAGGACAGCGGCAACACAGAAAGCGGTGAAGAAAATTGATGAAACGCAAACAATCCATTTTAATTGGTATCTGCACATTAGGGGTTGCAGCCGCTTTGGCCTTGCCCGCCGCTTTAGCGGCATGGGATGACCACCAGCTCTTTCACGCACCAACCAGCCGTCCGCCGGCGGCAGGTACACTGAGCTATGAGGCACGCGCACTGCCCACGGCATACGCACTGTATCGCAGACGGCAGCTGTCTGGTTCAAAGGCATTAGAGGGGTCTGTTGAGCCAATTACCGCCGCACCGCTTTTAGCGGAAAAAACACGCGCCCTGTACGATGGCGGGGTGCTTTCTGAATCTCTTTACAAAAAAGCACTTGCCCGCTTATCCGCAGCAAATACCGCTGTTCAAAGCAGCCAAGATGGATTTTCCTTTTTGCTGTGCAGCGAGGCATCACAAGAAGAATCCCCCTCCGCCATCGTGGAATCAGAATGGATTGACGCCACCGGCATTGTTACCCGGTACCGCATTACCGGCGTTTCTTGCCAAGATGACTCCCAAGAATTATTAGAGCGGTATCAAGTTTATTTAGGGCTGCAAACGCTTTCCGATTGGCAGCCGATTTCCTCCGAGGCGTTTTCTGACGGGACATCTGCGGCATGGTCTGCCGAAGGGCAGATATACCTCTATTGCTGTGTCAATGAGGATGAATTGCAGCTTGGCGCCGCCAGCCTTCCACAAGCAGAAATTTCTTTCAGCGGAAACATTTTAGAAACACCGACCCAATAAAATGCCGCTTGAAAGGAAGGGATGTTCCATGAAAAAACAAACTTTGTATGGCGTGTGTATTTTGATGGCCGCTTTGTGCGCTTGTTCACAGACACCTGCATCCACGCCAAGCGCCGGCAATGACGTGGCTTTTTCCGTTTCTCCCTCATTGGAGCAAGGCGCATCAAACGATTTAAGAATGCTTTCCAGCGAATCGGAAGCAGGCCGTTATCGAACGGAAGAAACCGATCAGGGCCAGCTGTTTGCTTATATTGATTATGCACAGGCTGTGGAAGTGCCGCTGTGTGCTTCGCCGTCTTGCGCCCACAACGGGGAAAGCTGCACCGCGTGGACCGCTCCAGAAGCCTTTGTTACTTGTCCTGTATTCCTGAATGAAAGCAGCGTCGCCTTTATTCACACAGCAGAAGGCAGTGCACCAACCATTCAAAGTATGCCGCTTGGCGGGGGAGAGCGCCGTGTACTGTTTTCTGCACAAGAAGGAGATTTCATTGAAACCCTTCTGTGTACCGACAACGACATGCTATATTTTATCGTGAATCAAGTGCGGCCGGGATCGTCTGAGCTGTGGCTCTATCAAGTTTCCGCAGACGGAACGAATGCCAAAGCGGTACGGCAGCTGCCCGCGCCGATGATAGAGTTTAAGGGCATCGAAGGCCGCAGCTTGGTTTGCTATGCCTATGAGTGGGCGGATGTCCCGGAGGGAGAGCCAACCTGGGGCAGTCATCGGGTGTTTTTATGGAATATCGACACCGGTGAGGAACAGGAAATAGATGCTTGGGAAAGCCAGGAGGGAAGCAGCGGACGCACTCTGCTTTGGCATGAAGGCAAGCTGTATTGGTGTTCCTATGACGAACCCGACGCCATTCACTGGAAAGCGGTAGACGAAAGCACCGGAGAAATCCCCGTGTCTTGGCCGCAGGAGATTTTGGACGCGGAAGAAACAACCTTTGTTTTGGACGCTATCGTAGAGGACCATGCCCTTTTGACTGTATGGGGGCCTTGGGGAACCGATTTGCTCAAACGCTATGCCGTTGACCTTGATACACCAAACAGTGCAGCGACAGAAATTCCGCTTCGCTACGTCAGCAACGCCAGTGAAAAGCCGGTGGCCATTTTAGGCAAGACAGACGGGCAGCTGCTGGTACAGTTTCAGGAACAAGCATCCATCGTTGCTCGGCTCAACGAGGATGGTTCGCCTTCCAAAGCTCTTGAAATTACCGAGCAGTATGGTTTGATTTCATGGGAGGATTTTCTTTCTGGAAAACCAAACTACCGAGAAATTTCTTTAAAATCCATGGCTTAATGGGAATAAAAAACAGGGTATCGAACAGCTTATTTTACGCAAAGAACCGCGCAGGGGAGAAGCCCTGCGCGGTTTTGTTTGATTGATGAAAACAAGTTGTAAAAAGCAAGGCTCTATAATAAATGTTGGGGTGACCCAAATAGAGCTCAAGG
>DCEX01000027.1:25984-26180 GCA_002315015.1 Faecalibacterium sp. UBA1819 | reverse complement strand
TTATGTTTTACGGCGTTATCCATTAAAAGATCTGTCATTTTTTCTAACGCATCCACATAGTTTCCGTTAAAAACATCTCGATAAATCACTGTGTAATTTTTAAGCAAAAATAGACTATCTATATCGCGAAGAACACCTTGATCTTTCGTTATATCCCATAGCACATGAAGGTATTGGCTAGTTTGTTTTTTATCTT
>DCEX01000027.1:283-25973 GCA_002315015.1 Faecalibacterium sp. UBA1819 | reverse complement strand
TCCATATCATCTTTCACAAACAAGTCCAGTGCTTCATTCATAAAAAAACTTAAATTCTTTGCATTTAAAATTTTTGAACAATTAGGGCAGTATTCCTTGAGCACAGAGTGCAATATATCGAAAGCTTTTTTGTCATTATTTTGACTGTAAAAAGCAAACAAATTTTCTATAAGCACACTTCTGCTAACCGCAACTGCTTGGCCTCCCTCTTGATAGCATCTTTTTGTCGCAGGATGTTTTGCAATTCGACAATACTCTTCAAACTTTTTCTTCACCGTTAACTTTGAGTTGGAAATAACGGACATTGTATCCAAAAGTGCATTTGCATAAATGCTGTATGCAAAATCCTTATTCTGTTGGGATAATTCACCATAAGCAGCTAAAAAATCCATTAAATCATCCCACAAAACTACATCAGCCTCAAAACGATCAGGCGTGTAATTGTACGAAGATGACTTAAAGTGCAGTTGATAATGATGAAGCCACCGACCTAAAAGACCTATTCTATTGGCTTTTCTCAAATACTGAAAAGAATAAAGCGTATCTCTGCCATATGACAACTTGGCAACATCTTTTACGCTTTTAACGATTTCCATAGAAAACAAATTTCCCCAGTTAGCACGTAAACACCAATGATAATAGGGCAAATACTTAGCAAAATCTTTTTTTTCAAGCACCATACGATCTAATGAAAAGCTCGGCCTTTTCTCCTCATATCCATTTGGATGATGCATGATGCTTCCAGTAGAAACAATATCTAGTTTACTCGCTTGAGCAAAACCAACCATTAATTCTAAGAAATTACTTTCTAACCAATCATCGCTGTCAAGTAATGTGAAGTAACGTCCGGTCGCATACTGTTCTAAAAGACTTTCAAAAAAATATTGCTGATTTTCTTCATAATGTATATATATAACTCTAGAATCCTTTTCAGCATATTCTTTGATAATTTCAGAACAGCCATCTGTACAACCATTATCTACTAAGATAAATTCTATATTATGGTAAGTTTGATTTAAAACACTATCGATCGCACGCCTTAAAAATTTTTTTGTATTATAAACCTGCATGTAAATAGTTACTAGATCATTCATTGGCTTAGTTAAAGTCTCCATTATTTATTTTGATCTTGAAAATATAAAAATATCTTATAAAACGATGTTTACAACCACTGCTCACGTCAGAACATACTTACGCATCCATTCCTTTTCAAAATCTGTTATGCGTGCAGAATTGAAAAACTTCTCTTGATTGCGAGATAAAACCTCACACAATGCGCCACGAATTTGAGCACAATCAGAAATATTGTATCTGGTAATTTTCTCTACCATAGATACCATAAAAGACCACTCAAAATACTCAAAATCACTTCTCTGCTCGGGAAATTTCTCACTCAGCCATTCTGTCCTTGTTCTGTAGGCCGCAAGATATTCCTCCAGCGTTTGCGCGTCAAGTAAAGCATAATTTGTTGTCCACGCCGAATTATTACCCGGATGCCGATAAAATGTGTACTTAGGCAACCCATGATACACCACTTTGTCGCACGAAGCAATCAGACGATACATTAAAGCTATATCATCAAACTTTTTGTCTTCTGGAAACCTCAAATCCCTCATTAGATCTCTGCGGAACATTTTGGTGGGAAAAGCAACATTGTATCTCTTACGCTCCATCAGCTCAATCAATGCCTCACTTGCAGACATTACCTTTTTCCCATCGAACGCTTTATCAGCCGCTCCACATATTGACATATCCGCGTGATGTGTTTCGATTAAATTTAACAAAAATTCCAAAAAATCAGCTTCTAGCCAATCATCATCATCAATAAATGCAATATATTGCCCTCTAGCAACATCCAGTGCCTGATTCCTTCCACAGCTGATCGTAGCCTTAGGCCTATGAATCACATGCATTCTTTTGTCAGTATTAGCGTACGCATCAGCAATCTTGCCACTTCTATCTTCTGAACCATTATCAATCACAATGAACTCAAAATCTTTAAAAGTTTGTTTTAAAACACTTTTAATCGCACGTTCTATTAGATTTTCCCTGTTATAGGTGAGCATTAAAACAGAAACTTTTAATTGTCCCATATTTTCCATTCAGCTTTTCCTTCTTCCCATAGACTAACCAATTGGCTGCGATCCCGTTGTGTATCCATGCACTGCCAAAATCCATGGTGTCTGTAGACACCCAGCTTTCCGTCTTTGGCCAAATTTTCCAGAGGACCTCTTTCTAAAACACAATTCATATCTCCACTCAAATAATCAAAAACCTCCGACTCCATCACCATAAAGCCTCCGTTAATCCAGCCGCCATCTTCTTTGGCTTTTTCGCGAAAACCTCTAACAACATTTTTGCTCTCATCAACGTCTAACACCCCGAAACGTCCTCCAGGTTGGATTCCTGTAAGAGTAACCACACAGCCGCTCTCTTGGTGTTGTTGAATAAGCGCCTTAAGATTCACATCACTAACGCCATCACCGTATGTGAGCATAAAAGATTCATTCCCAATATATTTTTGAATACGCTTTACACGCGCACCTGTTTGTGTGTTCAAACCCGTATCAACTAGAGTTACACGCCAAGGCTCCGCAACATTAGAATGAACTGTCATTTTATTTTCTCGGGAAAAATCAAACGTTACGTCCGATCGATGTAAATAATAATCCGCAAAATATTCTTTGATACAATAACCTTTATATCCACAGCAAATAACAAAATCTTGAAAACCGAACGCCGAATAATATTTCATAATATGCCACAAAATGGGCTGCTCTCCAACTGTAATCATCGGCTTGGGCTTCAAATGACTTTCCTCACTAATTCTTGTTCCTAAACCACCTGCTAGGATAACAACTTTCATCTTGTATCCTCCTATAAATATCTATATATCCTTGATATTTTTCAATTTTCCTGTCTCTCTAATGAGGTTTCTAGACATAGTTACCCAATTTTTAGTAAGTTGAAAAGAAAACGCTCCGCTTAGGCGAGCACTATTTTTCTCAGCGCAAAATAACTAACTTGGACACTATGAATGCCATATATTTTCATTTTCGTGCACATTTCCTTCCTATTGAAGTATAGCAAACTGCTATACTCTTTTCAAGCATTTTATCTATGTTGGAAAAAGAGTCAATATTCTTGACTATCAAATTTTATCAATATATGCTATAATAGCAAAGCTAATACAAAATTTTTGGCTTTTCTTTATTTGATTTGGGTACACAAGCTAAAAATGCATCAACTTACATCCGTGATGCTTTATAATTCTTTTTATTTACAATGAAGCATAAGAGGTATATTCATTAACATCATGAAACTAAAGGAGCGTGATTATTTATGAGCCAACCAATCGTTTTAAATCAAAAAACTGCGCTTGAAATGCTCCCCACCCGCACGGCGGAGAGCCACAAGGGCAGTTATGGCAAGGTGCTGGCTGTTTGCGGCAGCTCATCTTATCGCGGAGCTGCTGTTCTTAGCGTGATGGGGGCTTTGCGCACAGGTGCGGGCCTTGTTACGCTGGCGGCGCCTGAGTGTGTCGTTTCCGCCGCAGCTTGTCGGGTGCCTGAGGCAATCTTCTTGCCGGATCCTTCGGAAAACCGCTTGCTGGAGGAAGTTTCTCAGTCGGAAGTTTGCCTTCTTGGCTGTGGCCTTCCGGCAGATGCCGCAACGGCTCAGCTTGCCAAAAAAGCATTTGACGCTTCCATGGGTGTGATTGTCCTTGATGCGGGCGCACTTTGCAGCTTAGCGGATGAGGTGTCCGCAATCACTGCTTTTGCTCAATCTCAGCCTTTAATTGTCACGCCGCACCCGGGTGAGATGGCACGCCTTTGTCGGTGTGGTGTAGAAGATGTGGAAAAGGAGCGCGCTTCTTGTGCGCTGGATTTTGCCAGCAGTACAGGTGCTATCACAGTGCTGAAAGGCCATGAAACGCTGATCGCTTGCCCGGACGGCACACTGTATGAAAACCATACGGGTAATGCCGGTCTTGCGCGCGGCGGCAGCGGCGATATTCTGGCCGGCATGATTGCCGGGTTGGCTGCACAAGGCATGAGCGCTGAGCACGCGGCAGCGGTAGGCGTATTCCTTCATGGTCTATCGGCAGACCGCTGTGCGGCGCGTCTTTCTATGCAGGGAATGCTGCCCAGCGACATTCTGACCGATTTGTGCAATATTTTCCTTGAGAAAGAACAGAAAACGTGATATGCTTATAGGTATAAGAAATTCCATGTGTTCACAGTTGGAAAGAGGTGTTGACCATGTATGACCAATCCATGTTTTCCGAGCCGGGATATTCTTCCGGTCAATCATTCGAGCGTGAGCCGCTTGGCGTTTACACGGCTAAAACCTTCGGCTGGATGGCTTTGGGCCTGTTCACAACGTTTGCTTTATCTTTTGTGATGAGCGTTACGCCCATTGCCTACGCTTTATTTTCTGTTCCTGCCCTTCCCTTTTTGCTGCTGATTTTAGAAGTCGTTGTTGTCATTGCCTTGTCAGCAAAGGTACACAAAATCAGCGTTGGTGCGGCACGCGGTTTATTTTTCCTTTATTCCGCGCTGAATGCCGTTACTTTTTCCGCGATTTTGCTGACTTACAGCCTTGGAACCTTAATTTTTGTGTTCGGCTTAACAGCGCTTTATTTTGGCGTACTGGCCGCTTACGGGTATTTCACCAAGCGCGATTTAAGCAATTTACGAACCTTTTTGTTGTTCGGCCTTGCCTTTTTGGCCATCTACTGGCTGATTTCGCTGTTTTTGCCTATGACCGGATTTGACCGCATTGCCTGCCTCATTGGCATCGTGGTCTTTATGGGCTTTACAGCATATGACACCCAGAAAATTAAGGCTTTCTACTACTCCATGGATCCTCAGTCTGACATGGGCAAAAAAATGTCGATTATCAGTGCTTTGGAGCTTTATCTTGATTTTGTCAACCTGTTTTTGTATATTCTGCGACTGGTGGGCGTCAGCCGCGATTAAACAAACAACTGGACATGATTTTTATTGGAAGGGACGCGGCTTGCGTCCCTTTTTTGTCAAGGGGGCGATTTTATGAAACGTTCATTTTCTTCTGCATTCACCGCCGGTGTTCTGCTGATTTTTTTGGCTGTACTTGCTGCTGCCACTTGGATTGACTTGCCGCTGAGCCAAGCTTTGTACCAGCCCAATCAAACTTGGGCGATTTACTTGGAGGCTATGGGGTTTTACCCATTTTATTTCCCGGCTTTGTTATGGCTTTTAGGGCTGGCAAATGACGCGGAGGTCAAAGGCTCTATCCGCACGTTATGCACGGCAGCTTTTACCGCTGCCACCGCTTTAATGGCATATTCCTCTTATCACCACTTAGAATCACGCGGCGTTGAGCTGGCATTTGTTCCTGTCTGCGTTGTATGGACTATTCTTTTATTCGGCTATGTTTTCATCTTGGCCGCTGAGTCCCGCTGCAACGCCGCATGGCGCAAGCGGGAACGTTTTGGGTTTTTCTGGGGAACGGTTTATATGCTGCTTGGAAATATCATTATCCATGTCATCAAGCCGATTTGGAACCGTGCACGTTTTGACGAAATGATGCAGCAAGCAGATTTTTCCAACTTTACCCCTTGGTATCAGCCGTTTGGCGCAGGCGGGAGTTCGTTTCCCTCTGGTCACACAGCCGCTGCCTGCGGATTGATTTTCCTTGTCTTTATCTGCGATGCTTTCCCGCAGTATCGCAAATATCGCAAATTTATTTTAATTTTATGTTCCGCTTATATTGCTGCAACGGCCGCCAGCCGTATTATTATCGGCCGCCACTTTTTGAGTGATACCGTGGCCGCTTGCCTCATTATGGCGGGTATCTTCCTCTTGATGCGGCGCAGCAAAATGTACCGCGAAATGTTGGACAAGCTTCCTCTTGCGGAAAGCGATGCTCCCGAAAAAGAAATTGAATAACAAAAAGTCCGCTCCGGCGCTGAAATGCAGCGTAACAGAGCGGACTTTTTTATTAAGATTTCTGATTCACAGTGTAGAAAATTTACTTTGAGAGGCAATGCGCCGTGTCTGCACAACGTACAAAATTGCACCAATCAACAGCCAAATGACAGCACACAGCATATCCCAAGCGGGCTGTGCCGGTGTGCCGTGCAAAGCAGACAATGTATGAGCCAGCGGAAACACTGCCGCAAATGGTTTTAACAGGGGCGGATACGCGCTGAGCGCTACCACACTGCCTGACAAAACATTCCCAAACGAGATGAAAAAGTTGGACAATCGGTAGGGGTCGGAGCTTCCCCACGCCCCTATTGCACAGAAAAAGCCGACAGCGATTCCAGAGAACAGTACCTGCGGCGTGGAGAGAATCGACTTCCAGATAAGTGCCCACGGACACCCCGCAGCAGCCAGCAA
Organism: Faecalibacterium sp. UBA1819; assembly: GCA_002315015.1. Taxonomy (GTDB): domain Bacteria; phylum Bacillota; class Clostridia; order Oscillospirales; family Ruminococcaceae; genus Ruthenibacterium; species Ruthenibacterium avium. Next base: position 19,587 of record DCEX01000027.1, on the reverse strand, counting down.
TATAAGGTTCACGGAAATTAAGGCCAAGGCCGCGCCGGTGCAAACCGTCACTTTGCATCCCCAATAATAAAAACAAAACTTACGCAGCGAAAGCACTTCACGGTCAATGCCATAATTTCGGTCGCAGGCAAACGAAGCTGCCATGCTGCTGACAAGCATCAAACATCCCGAAGCCAAAACAGAAGCAGCCGCAATGCTCCAAGCAGAACGCTGGGTCAATTGACTGCCAAGCGCCGACAGCAACAGCAAATTGGCCAAAGGCATCAAAAGGAAATGAACTGCCATGGTTCGACGATTATCAAAATATAAAATAGAGGCCATGGTTGCTTTCACGAAATCACCCCCATGGTTCCATCGACACGCGCTTTTTTCAGCAGACTGCGCGCAATCACCAGGGCAAAGGCAAAACATAGCACCATGCTGAATAAAAATTGCACGAGCAGGATCAGTCTCATCTCACCGCTGAGCAGTATTCGAATAGGAGCAGAAATAGGCAGCACCCACCCGAACCACTCAATCACTGTTTGCCAATGGCCCGGCGCTTCCAGCAAACCGCTTAAAAGCATGAACGGAATCAAAATCAATTCCTCATACACCAATGCATTCGGCGTAAGCACGAAAAAGGCGGCAATTGCAAAATCGAGCACAAGCGCTCCGAGCCAAAGCATCACAACGGCAATCATTTGCGGCAAATGGATGGTAACATTTATTCCCAACAGCGCCGATACCGCAAAGGAAAACGGAAATGCAAGCAGACCAAATGCCGAGCACGGCATTAACAGCGCCGCCAAAGACACCGCGTCCGAAACAGCGTTGTTGAGCAAATAGGGCAGCGTCCCTTGAAAACGCTGAAACCCAATGGCGCCCGCCGCCGTCACTGCACAGCTCCAAAGCCCGAAAATGCCTGCACGCACCCACAAAAACGGGTCAGAAAGTGTATGAGCCGCATAAGCAATGACATATTGCAGCAGCAACATGCCCAGCGTACTCGTAAGCATCGTGCTGACAAAATAACCATTGCGAGCAAACAGCTTGAGGTGAAAAGTGCTTAATGATAAAAATTGACGCATCGCTTATTCCCTCCTCAGCATGGGAGAGAGCGCAAGATACGACTCCTCCAAAGTGGCAGGGCGGTCAATATGGGTCACATGCGACAGCTTGCGAACACTTTCCAGGTTCCCATCGTGCACCAATTTTCCCGCGCCAATCAGCAAAATGCGGTCGGCAAGGTGTTCGATTTCACTCATGCTATGGCTGGTCAAAAGCACCGCAGCACCCTCGTCTGCCAATCGCCGAATCAGTACGCGCAGCTCGTGCGCCAATTCTACGTCAATACCGTTGGTTGGCTCATCCAGCAAAAGCAGTTCTGGATTTCCCAGCAGAGCGCGGGCAATATGCAAGCGCTGACGCATTCCGCGGGAAAACGTGCCGACACGCTGATGAGCGGCATCCCACAGTGATACCGCTTTTAACACGCGTTCGGCTTCCTGGCGTCGCTGCTTTCCCAAATCGGCCAAGGCGGCAAAAAACATCAAGTTTTCCCATGCCGTTGCACGGCCATAAAAACCCAGCTCGCCGCCGAACACCACACCGATTTTTCGGCGTATTTTTTCGCGTGAACAGGCGCAGTCGTTACCGCACACGAGTATCTGCCCCGAGGTGGGCGCAAGATATCCCGCAATCATTTGCACGGTTGTGGTTTTTCCGGCGCCGTTTGGGCCCAGCAACGCAGCAATGCTGCCGCGTTCCACTGAAAAAGAAATGTCATCCACTGCCCAGAACGGCGTTTTGCCGTTTTGAAAGCTGCGGCGCAGATGAAGCACTTGCAAAACGAAATCTTGATTCATTTGTAATCCTCCAATGGTGAGGATGGCATTGCAAAAAGCAAAGCTGCCCTTCTGCCGGATAGCACACTCCCACCAGTGATGCGTTCCCTGTGCAGAAACTTTCGCTCTTGCTGCATCCTCTTGTTGTCAACCGGCTTTGCACGCACCGCCGTACAGATGCACTGTATCCAAAAATGATACAAACACCACGGCATCTTCCATCAGCATCCGTGCAGCAAACCGGGTTTTATGCACCCCCATCAACTCGAAAATTCCATGCTCCCATGGTCATAAAATAGAATACCATCTCCTGCGCCACCTGTCAATGGAACGCAGAGGAAACAAGTAATTTTTAACGCGGCACTTGACAATTTTCAAAAAATTTATTATATTAACAGTTAATGTAATTAACTATTAGATTGATTAACTATTAGTAGGGAGAATTTCATGAGCTGTACCAAGCAAGAAAGCGATACCTTTCGGCTGTTTACTGCTGTGAATCGTGTTCGCCGTGCCTGGCGTTCGCTCGCTCCGTCCAAGGAAATCAGCAAAGCGCAATTTGCTACGCTGATGACCATTGCGCACGGAGGCCGCCCACCGCATGAAGGCCAAGCAACAAACCAACCTATGCCGCTTTCCGTGCTGGCAAATCTGCAAGAGCAAAGTTTGCCGGGGATTAGTCAGCGCGTCTCCGCTTTGGAAAAGCTGGGTTATCTTGAGCGCGTTGCAAATCCAAACGACCGCCGCGTATGTGCCGTTCAGCTGACGCCCGAGGGCTCCAAGCTGCTGGAGGAAGCGTGTGCTCGCGTGAAAGAAAAGCTGGACGCAGCGCTGGAAACCATGGGGCGAGAGAAGCTGGACACACTGCTTTTTCTGCTGGAAGATTTAACATGTGCGCTGGAACACATAACAAGCGATGAAACACAGGAGAAATGAACCATGCTGAAACTAAAACGCTATTTAAAACCTTATTTCGTCTTACTGGTGGCGGGCATTGTACTTTTGTTCGGGCAGGCCACCCTGGAGCTGACGCTCCCGAATCTGATGAGTGATATTGTGAATGTCGGCATTCAGCAAGGCGGTATTACTTCCGCAGCGCCGCAGGCCATCAGCAGCGACGCCATGCAATTGATGCAGCTGATGATGTCGGAACAGGATCGCACTGTTGTGCAGGAAAGCTACGAAACGCTTTCCGAGCGTACAGACCGTGATGCTTTGACAAAGCAATACCCTAACGCAGATGACACCACGTTCATTCTGCGCGAAGGTGCTGATAAAGCTTCGGTAGAAGGCGCGTTTTCCCGCGCATCCTACGCTTTTATTCAGGTCATGCAGTCTTTGGCTGAGCAAACCGGCACACAAACGACCGCTGAGTCGGACGGCGCTTCTGCTTCCATTGATTTTTCTCAGGCCGGGCAGCTCGCGGGTATGCTGGCAATGCGTTCGGACAACACCATTCAAGACGCCATTGACACCGCTGCCGCCACACCGGATATGATGACCGAACAAACGGCCGCCGTATTTGTAAAAAGCTTTTACCAAGACCTCGGCGCTGATACCGACAGCATCCAGACCGGCTATATTTTGACCGTAGGCTTGAAGATGCTGGGCTTAACCGTTCTTTTAACTGCTTGCGCCATCAGCGCTGGATTCTGCATGGCTCGCTTGGGCGCCGGAGTTGGCCGCGACCTTCGCCGCGATGTTTTCTCCCGTGTGACGCGCTTCAACCAATCCGAGATGGATCGTTTTTCTACGGCCAGCTTAATTACACGCTCCACCAATGACGTACAGCAGATTCAAATGTTCCTTTCCATGGGCTTCCGCTTGATGTGCTTTGCACCGATTATGGGTATCGGCGGCCTTGTCATGGGCCTTTCCAAATGCCCAGAGCTGGCTTGGGTACTGCTTTTGGCGCTTGCCATTATGCTTTTAGTCATTTTGACGTTGTTCGCTGTCGCACTGCCGCGCTTTAAAAAGATGCAGCAATTTGTCGACCGTCTGAACCTTGTCTCCCGCGAGGAGCTTTCCGGCATGATGGTAGTGCGTGCTTTTTCCAATCAAAAATTCATGCAGGACCGCTTTGAAAGTGCAAACCATGACTTAACCTCTAACACCTTGTTTGTCAACCGCGCCATGGCCGTGATGATGCCGGTGATGACGCTTGTCATGAACGGCGTCAGCTTGTTAATCGTCTGGTTTGGCGGCAAGCAAATTGCCGAAAGCAATTTGCAGGTCGGCGATATGATGGCGTTTATTCAGTACGCCATGCATGTAATCATGAGCTTCTTGTTTATCAGCATGATGTTCATTATGGTGCCGCGTGCATCTGTTTCCGCAGAGCGTATTTATGAGGTGCTTTCCACCGAAAACCGCGTCAATGACCCGAAACAGCCCCAGCACATCAAAAATACCAAAGGCGTCGTGCGTTTTGACAACGTCAGCTTCCGCTATGACGGCGCAGATGCCGAGGTACTCAGCCATATCAGCTTCACAGCCCGTCCGGGCGAAACAACCGCCTTTATCGGCTCTACGGGCTCCGGTAAATCTACGCTGGTCAACCTCATTCCCCGCTTTTACGATGTCAGCGAAGGCTCTGTCAGCATTGACGGCGTCGATGTGCGCAATTTGACACTGCATGAGCTGCGTGATCTGATTGGCTATGTGCCGCAAAAAGGAATGCTTTTCTCCGGTGATATTTCATCCAACCTTCGTTACGGCGATAAAAACGCCACCGACGAAACGCTGCATGAGGCTGCCGATGTTGCACAGGCCAGCGAGTTTATCTCCCGTTTGGAGGACGGCTACGACACCGCCATCAGCCAAGGTGGTACCAACGTTTCGGGCGGACAGCGCCAGCGCCTTTCCATTGCGCGCGCCCTGGTCAAGAAAGCGCCGATTTATATTTTTGACGATACGTTCTCTGCGCTTGACTTTAAAACAGATGCTCGCTTGAGAAAAGCGTTGGGCCAATATACCACCGATGCCACTGTTTTAATTGTAGCACAGCGCGTTTCCACCATTATGCATGCCGAGCAAATTGTTGTGCTGGATGAAGGCCATGTGGTGGGCATTGGCACACACGAAGAACTGCTGCGCACCTGCGACACTTACCGTGAAATTGCAGAAAGCCAGCTTTCAAAGGAGGAATTGGCATAATGGCACACAAACCGAACGCCCGTCCCATGCATGGCCCCGGCGCGATGATGCCGGGCGAAAAGGCAAAAGATTTTAAAGGCACCATGCGCAAATTGATTGCCTATCTTTCCCGCTTTTTGCCCGCGGTGATTTTTGTTCTGATCTGCGCGGCGCTTTCCACTGTATTCGCCATCTTTGGGCCTAAGATTTTGGGCAACGCAACCACGAAACTCTTTGAAGGATTGATTGCCACCCTCACGGGAACAGGCTCCATTGACTTTGCCGCCATTGGACAAATTCTATTGTTCTTGGCCACTTTGTACGGCATCAGCGCTCTTTTGATGTATATGCAGGGCTGGGTGATGTCCGGCATTGCGACAAAGCTGAGCTATTCCATGCGGCGCGATATTTCCAATAAAATTGATAAAATGCCGCTTTCCTATTTTGACCGTGTTCCCCACGGTGAAGTGCTCAGCCGCATTACCAACGACGTGGACACCGTCACCCAAACGCTGAACCAAAGCCTTTCTCAAATTGTAAGCAACGTAACAACCATGATTGGTGTGTTGATTATGATGATCACCATCAGCCCGGTGCTTACACTGGTTGCTTTGTGCATTCTGCCGGTCAGCGTAGTCATTGTGATGAATGTCGTCAAGCGCAGCCAACCCTTCTTCCAGCGCCAGCAGGAATATTTAGGCCATGTCAACGGCCATGTAGAAGAAATGTATGGCGCACACACCGTTGTCTCGGCCTTTAATGGCGAGGAAGAAAGCATTGCACAGTTTGAAACTTTAAATGACCGCTTATACCATGCTGCTTGGAAAAGCCAGTTTTTGTCCGGCATGATGATGCCGCTCATGAACTTTGCAGGAAACCTCGGTTATGTGGGCATTTGTGTTCTCGGCGGCTTTTTGTCCTTGAACGGCACCATCACCGTGGGTGATATTCAGGCCTTTATTCAGTATGTTCGCCAATTCACACAGCCGATCAACCAAATCGCCAATATTTCCAACGTACTCCAGCAAACCGCAGCGGCAGCCGAGCGCGTGTTTGCCTTTTTGGAGGAAGAAGAAGAAACGGCTGACGCAGCCGCTTCGGTAAAACCAGAGGAAATTACCGGCGAAGTGAGCTTTGATCACGTTCGTTTTGGCTATGTGCCGGAGAAAACGATTATTCACGATTTCTCCACGCTGGTTCGTCCCGGCCAAAAGGTGGCAATTGTCGGCCCCACCGGTGCGGGCAAAACGACGATTGTCAAGCTTTTGATGCGTTTCTACGACGTATCGGACGGCAGTATCCAACTGAGCGGACACGATCTGCGCACCTTGCCGCGCAATGAGCTGCGCAGCTTCTTTGGCATGGTGCTGCAAGATACTTGGCTTTATAACGGTACCATCCGCGAAAATATCCGCTATGGACGGCTGGATGCCAGCGACGAAGACGTATTGGCCGCAGCGAAAGCGGCGCAGGTTGACCACTTTGTGCGCACTTTGCCCGAAGGTTATGATACCGTGCTGAACGAAGAAGCGTCCAACATCAGCCAAGGTCAAAAACAGCTGCTGACCATTGCGCGCACCATTATTTCCGATCCCAAGATTTTGATTTTGGACGAGGCAACCTCCTCAGTCGATACGCGCACAGAGGTTTCGATTCAAAAGGCAATGGATCATTTGACCGAGGGACGCACCAGCTTTATCATTGCACACCGCCTTTCCACCATCCGCAATGCCGACATGATTCTTGTGATGAAAGACGGCGATATTGTAGAAACGGGCACTCATGAAGCTCTGCTCGAAAAAGGCGGCTTTTACGCTGAGCTTTACAACAGCCAGTTTGCCCGCGAGGACGAAAGCGCATAAAGCACTTCTTTTCGACGTTTGCAAAGCAAAAACTCCTGTTTGGAAACCATCTTCCAAACAGGAGTTTTCAGTTTGTCGAAAAAGCTNNCCCCCTTTTCCAAGCCTTTTTCCCCTTGCAGCCTAGGTTCTTTTTGAATAAGGCGGCGGTTTTTCGACACTCTCAAAACTGATACATACAGCTGCTTTCAAGCGGCTTATTCTTCTGTAACCGCAGCAAATTCCTCATTTTTTTGGTAGTTGCCGTCTGCATCCTTTAAAAATGGCAAAACCTGCACAACAGCACTTTGATTGACAAGGCCGTAAATATGCGGATACGCTCTGCCGCAGCCGTCCAAGTCCTCGTATCGCACCGGCGCGGTCAGCTTTGTCTCGTCAATGCAAACCAGCACCAAAGGCTCGATAACCTCTTTGAAATTCGGAGCTACCCGCCAAAAATGTGCAATGGAAGAACAGTGAAGAAAGCCGTATTTCTCCAAATCACGCTGTCCCCAAAACGCTTTCTCCCTGCGCTCCTTCCACACCGATTCCTTCATGCAATGTAAAATCACTTGCTGCTCCCCCCTTTTTACACCACACAAAAGCGCCGCCCCAACGGGACGGCGCTTTTGCGCGTCATGTGCGAAACTTGAAAAAGACGATGGCTTAGGCCTCATCTTTCATTTTTGCAAAGCACTCGCTGCAATAAACCGGACGATCCTCGCGGGGCTTAAAGGGCACTTTTGCCTCTTTGCCGCAGGAAGCGCAGGTTGCAACGAACATCTCACGGGTGCCGCGGGTAGCATTCTTGCGGGCATCACGGCAAGCTTTGCAGCGCTGCGGCTCGTTTTCGAAGCCACGGCTTGCATAAAACTCCTGCTCACCGGCAGTGAACACGAACTCCTGGCCGCAATCTTTGCATACTAAGGTCTTGTCTTCGTACATAATGGTTTCTCCGTTCTGGATAATATTTTTGCCCGCGGAAGGATTTCAACCGACACCTTTGATCTGGGGACCAACGCTCTGACTTTAAGCTACTGGGGCATATCAAGGCGTTTTTCCAACGCCCAATGACTGGAGTAAAAAAGTGACAACAATCGGCTTTCGCAGCACACGAGCCATTAAACCCGGCCCAATTTTGCGCGAACGCGCTGTAAAGCATTATCGACCGTTTTTTCCGAAATATTCAGCCGCTTTGCAATCGTGCTGTACGACGCACCTTCCAAGAACAAAAGCAGCACCTGGCGTTCCAAGCTGGAAAGACGGGTGGCAATTCCCTCCATTGTGCTGGACAAGCGCTCGTTCATTTCCACGGTTTGTTCCGGCGAAGGCTCCGGCGCAGCGGTATGCTGCACTTGTTCAATCGAAACAGAATCGTTCAGCAAAGCGTGCTTTTTTCTTCTGGCATAACGGCGCGCGGTAAGAATTCCGTTTCGGATACAAGAAGATGCATAAGTAGAAAACGAAGCGCCTTTTTCCTCGGAGTAAGTGTTGATGGCGCTGAACAAGGCGATAATGCCCTCCTGCACAGCGTCTTCCAAATCCAAACCCGGGCACACACCCGCCTGTGCAGCCGCACGAATCCGCGGCATTTGCCAAGCAATCAGGGCGGCGAGCGCCTGTTCATCTCCCAAGCGGCAGCGCGCGAGCGCCTGCCGCAAGCTTTCATCGTCCATGTGTATTTTCTTGCCTGCCGTCACTCTTTAATACTCCCTCATTTTATCGTCCCATAGGGCAAAAGTCAAGGCGAAAAGCCATTTTATAACACCTGTCTTAAAACTTTGTACAAATCATACTATAAGAACTTTAAAAGATTAGCAATTATTCCTATAATATTTTATTGATATTTTATTCTTAATTTGTTCACATTATTTACGTTCTATCCATGAAAATCAGGAAGGATTCGTTACATTTCGAATCCAAGCGCCGCTTTTTAGCCGAATCAGCGAAAGCACCGTTTTGATAGGGCTGTCGAGCTTGAGCATCACATATACCCACGTTACGGGCCATCCCCACACGAGTCCGCTTAAAATTCCCATGGGAACACTTACCAGCCACAACGCGCCGCAGTCAAATGCAAACGCCGTTTTGGTGTCGCCGCCGCCGCGCAGAATGCCGATGATGCAGGTAATATCAATGGCAAGGCTTAAATGCAGCAATGCTAGTACACCCATGACCGTATAAGTGACCTCGTAGGCTTCCGGCGTAATGCTGTAAAACGAAAGAAAAATAGGCCGCAGAGTGAAAATTAAAGCACAGTTAAACATGCCGACAAACACACTGCCAATCAAGATTGTGTTTGCGGCGCGTTTAGCGCGTTCAATGCGGCCTTCCCCAATCAGCTTTCCCGTAATGACCGCCGCAGCATTGCCCACACCAATGACAGACACCAGCGCCAGCTGATGCAGCACCGAGGCAATGGAATTGGCCGTGACAAAGACGCTGCCGATGCGCCCAATGATGGCCGCCGTCACAGAAATACCAAGCCCCCACAACATTTCGTTGCCTAAGACGGGCAGGCTGTGTTTGGTGTAATCCCGAATCATTTCATTTTTTAAGCGAAAACAATCGGAAAAGCGAAAGCCGGTAACATCCTCTTTGAAATACATATACAGCGTCACGAGCAAAAGCTCACTGCACCGCGCCAAAATGGTGCCCACCGCTGCACCGCGCACGCCCATGGCAGGTGCGCCAAACGCGCCAAAGATAAATACATAGTTAAAAAAGACGTTGACAAAAAAGCTGGTGCCGTAAATGGCAGCCGATACCGTTACCTTTTCGATGGCGCGTAAGCTCATCATATAGTTATTGGAAATGCTGTATGGCAGATAAGAAAGCGCCACCAGCTGCAAATATTGTGCAGCCACCGCCACAATTTCCGTTTCGTGGGAATAAAGCCCCATTACCTTTTCAGGAAACAGCAGGCAAACCGTTGTCATCAAAAAAGACGCCGTAAACACACTTTGCATACTCAAACGCATTACGGTTCGGATTCGGGCCACATCGCCGCGTCCCCAGTATTGGGCAATGAGCACACTGCCGCCCGACGAGAGGCCGAAACCGATACTCATTAACAGCGAGAACGGCTGGCCGCCCAAATTGGCGGCGGAAATGGCCTGATCCCCCAAACTTCCCAGCATGACGCTGTCCATCATGGCCACGCCAAAGCTAATCATATTTTGCAGCGCAATGGGAACGGCAATAGAAAGCATATTGATTAAAAATTGCTTTTCAAAAATAAAATGCTGCTTGAGCCCCTTGAGCACAAGGCACCCTCCTTTTCAATTCCTTTCTTCGTCCTTCAGCCCTCTTTTTGTTTAGGGCATTTCATGGTCAGCGCAATGCGCTTTTTGGCTTCTTCTACCGAGAGCACCCACACCGTTACCACATCGCCCACTTTGAGCACCTCAGACGGATGCTTAATAAAACGGTTGCAAATTTGGCTGATGTGAACCAGCCCATCCTGATGCACGCCAATGTCTACAAAGGCGCCAAAATCAATCACATTGCGCACGGTTCCCGTCAGCTCCATACCGGGTTTTAAGTCTTTTATATCCATTACATCGGTGCGCAAAAGCGGTTTCGGCAAGCTGTCGCGCATATCGCGTCCGGGGCGCACCAGCTCGGCCAGAATATCTTGCAGCGTCGGCACACCGACTCCCACTTCACCGGCCAGCTTTTCCAGCCCATAGGCTTTGGCTGTGGCTTCCAGCTGACTCATTTTTGCTGTGCCGATGTCTTGCAGGGCAAAGCCGCAGCGCTCCAGCACCCCACGCGCCGCTTGATAGCTTTCCGGGTGAACGGCTGTGGTGTCCAGCGGGTCTTTCGCACCGGGTACACGCAAGAAGCCCGCGCACTGCTCAAATGCTTTCGGCCCCAGCTTCTTCACCTTCAGCAGTTCTTTTCGGCTATGGAATGCGCCGTTTTCCTCTCGATAAGCCACAATATTATTGGCAGCAGCCGCCGTCAAGCCCGCCACACGCCCCAAAAGCGGTGCGGAAGCCGTGTTTAAATCGACACCGACGCTGTTGACACAGCGTTCCACTACGCCATCTAACGCCTGTGCCAGCCGCGCGGGCGGCATGTCATGCTGATATTGTCCCACGCCGACGGCCTTGGGGTCAATTTTCACCAGCTCAGCCAACGGGTCCTGCAAGCGGCGTGCAATGGAAACCGCACTGCGTAAATTAACATCATAATCCGGGAACTCTTTCGCCGCCAGCTCAGACGCCGAGTACACGCTTGCCCCGGCTTCGCTGACAACCATGTAGCTGATTCCCTTCACGCCGTCCTGTGCCAATTCCGAAAGCACCTCGGCGGCAAATAACTCGGTTTCTTTGCCCGCTGTTCCGTTTCCGATTGCAATAATTTCCACGCCGTGCTTTTGAATGAGCGCTTTGATGGTTTTTTTCGCTTGCTCCACCTTTTTAAATTCCGGCACGGGATAAACTACGGCGGTGTCCAGCACCTTGCCCGTTGCGTCCACAACAGCCGTTTTGCAGCCCATGCGATAGCCGGGGTCTAAGCCCATAGCCACTTTGCCCTTGATGGGCGGCTGAAGCAAAAGCTGCTGTAAATTTTGGCCGAACACAGCAATGGCGCCTTCACACGCGGCCTGTGTCAGCTCGGAACGAATTTCGCGCTCCAAGGAAGGCGCAATCAAGCGGCTCAGAGCATCCAAAGCGGCTTGCTGCACCTGCTGTGCCGCCGCACTGCTGTTTTTTACGGCAAAGCGCAGCACAATGGCCTGTGCCTGTTCGGGCGGCACCTGTACCGATACACGCAGCATTTTCTCGCGTTCGCCGCGGTCGATGGCAAGCACACGATGCCCTGCCGCTTTTGCCACCGGCTCCGCGTAATCATAATAACCCTCATAGACGCTTTGTGCCGTATCATCCACGGCTTTCGTTTCCAAAACGCCCTTTTTCTGATACAGTGTGCGCAGCTGGCCGCGCAATGCCGCGTCGTCGGCAATCTGCTCGGCCAAAATATCGCGCGCACCGGCAAGCGCCGCTTCTTCGTCAGGAACTTCCTCGGTGACATACTCCTTTGCCAAGGCCGCCGGGTCATCCGCTCGCACTTGCTGCCAAAGGCGCTCAGCCAGCGGCTCCAAGCCGCGCTCACGCGCAACACTGGCCTTTGTTTTTCGTTTGGGACGATAAGGGCGGTATAAGTCCTCCACCTGTGCCAAAGTTTCCGCCTGTGCCAGCGCTTGCTCCAATTCCTGCGTCCATTTCCCCTGCTCGGTAATCGCTTTTTTAACGGTTTCCTTTTGCTCGTCCAGCTTTTTCAAGTAGGCATAGCGTTCATCCAGCGTGCGAAGCACTCCATCGTCCATGCTTCCCGTGGCTTCCTTGCGGTAGCGCGCAATGAACGGAATGGTATTGCCTTGGTCAATTAAGTCCAAGGCGGCTGCGGTATGGGACGGGCTGAGCGACAGCTCTTTTGCAATACGGGCTGCATATTGATTCATGCGTGTTTTCTCCTTCGCTGTTTTTCATAGACACTGTAAGCGGCATAGCCTGCCCACACCACAATGGCAGCACCGGTTACAATCACAGCGGTATGCCAGCCGGGTGTTTCATAGGTGAACACAATTTCGCTTTCCCCCGCGGGACACAGCACTGCGCTCATACCGCCCGACACACGTTCCACAGTGACCTCCTTACCGTTGACTGTTGCGGTAAAGCCTTTGTCATACGGCACCGAGAAAAACACCAGATTTTCTGCGTCGAGTGTGATGTGCGCTGTAAAGCCGGTGTGGTCGGCGGTAAAATCGCTCACTGCCGTCAGACGGCGTTTTGCGACATCTTCTTTGTAAGTGTCATAATTCAAGTCTTGGGTGTCCTGCGTTGTGACAGGCTGCATCAGATGGCCGTAAGTTTCAATTTGCTCGGGAGTCAGCGCAATGGCGCGCACCAACATATTGCCGCGCACGTTTTCAGCAAGACCCATCAGCGTCGGCTCGGCAGGAGCTTCATCCGCGCTTTCCACGGCCTCCTGCATCGGTGTGTCGGAAATCGCCTCGGCAGCCTCCTCCGCGTCTTGTTCCAGCAAAATATACTTATCGTAAGCAAAGCCCATGGGCAGCTCGTTCGTATTATAGAAATAAGCAAAGGTGTCGTCCGAAAAGCTGTACTCATAGCCATATCCGCCATAAGCATCGGCAAATTCCTGCTGCTGTTCCAGCGTTGTAATCACATAGCGCACACCAAGCAAACCGCGCAGTGCGTACAAATCGGGCGAAGGCTTGCTGGACACGTCACGCTTGACTCCTACACGCGGGTAAAAGTCCATAATGGACGGCGTCACCACGCTGTTGAAAAAGCGCAGGCTTGGCTTTTCCATCAACAAGCTCATATTGTCGTAAACGCCGCCGTCCGATTCATTCAACGTGTCTGTTCGGAAAAAGTCATCCTCCGGCCACTGAATATTGGGCGCAGCGTTGAAGTATTGCTGGCGGTAGGCGCTGTCGCGCTCCCACTGGGGAAATTTGCCCAGCGAAATATGCACCACGGAATAAAACCAAGAAAAGCCCAACAGCGCACAAAGCAATACCGCCGGAAAACGCCGCTGCCCGCGCATGTTGGAGTAAAAGCCCGCAAACAGCAAGAGGCCCAAAAGCGCCGTGAAATACGTCAGCCAGAAACGCGGCTGATTGTCCACCACGCCCAGCGACCACACGCCGTCCTCCTCTTTCGGCACAATGGCAAACACAATATACAGCATGGTGATAATGCCGGTAAAGCGCATTCCGCGCGTGATGTCAATTTCTTCTGTATTTTCCAGCGCGTGCATCGTGGCGGCGCACATCAGCAAAATGGGCATATAGTACCAGCGGGCATAGTAGCTGGAATTGAGCGCATAAAAGCTGGAGTTGAGCACCGGAACGAGCGCCATCACAAGGCAGGCCGTCAAAATGCGAGTGAGCGCTGTCTTCGGCTTTGCCTTACAATACGCCCATACGCCCACCATGCTGACCATCGGCAGATAAGCCGTCATGCTTGTGTGCTTGATGACTGCATCAGTGAAAATATTGGGCAGATAAGTGGGATCGGGCGGCAAAAACAGCGAGGACAGAATGGCAAAATACTGCTGCACTTTGCCGTACATCAAAAAGCCGAAGCCGCTGGATAAATCGACCGTGCGCGGGTTTTCCGGCAAGCTGAGCGCCGTGGGAATGAGCAAAAGGCAGCCCAGCGCCACGCCGAGCACACTCTCCCACGCAAGGCGGCCAAAGGCCGGCAGCGTAATGCGGTACTCTTTGGAAATCAGCTTGATGAAGAAATAGAGCAGCAAAAAGACAATTTGTCCCGCAAAGAAGAAGTAGTTATTCAAACAGTTGATAGCCACCATCAGCGGGAATACAGCACGCTGGCCGTCGTAGACGTAAGCATCCAGCGCCCAAAGCAAAAACGGAAAGAGCGCAATGCAATCTACAAAATGGTTAAAAAATGTGTTATACACCGTAAAGCCGGAAAAGGCATACAGACAAGCCGCAATGACAGCATAGCTTTTGGTGCGGGAATAACGGCGCAGCCAAGTAAACGCCCCAAGGCCGCACACGCCGAACTTTAACACCAAAAGCGGAAGCATCGCAAACGGAACCCACGTTTGCGGCAAAAGCACGCTGAGCCAGAAAAACGGAGAACCCAGCAGATAAAATGCATAGGAGTTGACCACCGAGGTGCCGAGGTCGGTTTCCCAGCTCCACTGCCCCGCCCCCGACTTGACAAAACCGTTCATGTAGGTGTAAAACGGTATTTGCTGGGTGTTAAAATCGCCGCAGTATTGGAATAACCCCTTGTCGATAAACAAAAACGGCAAATAGATGGCAAACGCACCGAGGCAGCACACCAAAAAGGTGAACCAATAGCCATTGCCCCAATCCCTTTCTGTCAAACTTTTCATTGTGTTGCCCTCATCCTTTCAGTTGTTTTCATCAAAGGCACAGCCGCCTGTGCCCACAGGAGGATTTGATTATGAAGCTTTACCCGTTTAACGCACTTTTAGCGCGCATGAAATATATTGCGCGGTGGGGGCTGATGCGTTCTTCCCGCACAGAATCGGTCAGCGAGCATACCGCCGACACCGCCATTTTAGCCCACACCCTTTGTTTGATTGCCAACCAGCACTATGCCCCGCTGCACCCTGTGCCGGTTCGCCCGGAAACGGTGGCGGTGGCCGCTTTGTATCACGACGCGGGAGAAATTATGACCGGCGACCTTCCCACACCCGTGAAGTATAAAAATGAGCCGCTTTTAACCGCGTTTAAAGAACTGGAACGCGACGCAGCGCAAACCCTGTGCACGCTTCTGCCGCCTGAATTTTCCGGCGAAATGCACGGCTACTTAACCGGCGAACACCTGACCCCGGACGAGCAAAAGCTGCTCAAGGCCGCCGACCGCCTTTCCGCACTCATCAAATGCATCGATGAGGAACAGGCGGGCAACCGTGAGTTTTCCGGGGCAAAAAAGCAGCAGATGCAGGCGCTTCGCGCGATGGATTGTCCCGAAGCGGAATACTTTATGAAGCACATGCTGCCTTGCTATCGCTGGACATTGGACGAGCTGAGCGCCCCGTGCGCACAGGAATACCAAACCGGCGAATCGGTTCTTTAAAATGTTTCGTGCTTTTCGTGGTCGCGCTGAAGCGAAAACGCCAGCTCAATCACCGGTTCTAAATCAGTAAAATGCGTCATCGCACAGCACTCACGGCGCAGACGCGCCGCCCCTTTCAGCCCGTGCATATACCACGCGGCATGAGAACGCGCTTCCATCATCGCCACGCGCTCCCCCTTGTCTTCGCACATATCGTAGATGTGATGACGCAGCACACGAAAACGCTCCTGCAAGCCGGGCGCCGGCGGGACTTCCTCGCCCCGCATCGCCGCCGCAATCTGCGCAAAAAGCCACGGGTTGCCCATAGCGCCGCGCCCCACGGCAACGCCGTCGCAGCCCGTTGCATCGATTAGCGCCAACGCGCTTTCGGCACTGGTCACATCGCCGTTTGCCACCACGGGAATCGAAACGGCCTGTTTAATGCGGGCAATTTCTGCGGGGCGAATGCTCGGCTCGTACATTTGACGGCGAGTGCGGCCATGCACGGTCAGCATAACTGCGCCCGCGTCCTCGCACCGTTTGGCGACCTCCACGCCGCTTCCTGCCTGTAAATCATCTTCATCCCAGCCAATGCGAAGCTTGACGGTTACGGGAACGCCTTCGGCATGGCGCACCGTTTCGCGCACGATTTCCCCGGCACGCACAGGGTCTTTCAGCAATGCACTGCCCGCGCCCGGGCCCGTGATTTTCGGCGCAGGGCATCCCATATTGATGTCCAGAAAATCAAACGACACCCCGTATTTGCCCTGCACAATCATTTCCGCCGCCTGCCCCATTACCTCCGGCTCAGCCCCAAACAGCTGAATGCCGAATGGTGCCGGCGCACTGCCGCCCGCCATCAAACGCGGGCTTTTTTTATCGCCCATGGTCAGCGCTTTGGCGCTGACCATTTCGCTTACCGCACAGCTTGCGCCAAACGAAGCGCACAGCCGCCGCATGGTGGTGTCAGTGACCCCTGCCATCGGCGCCAGCGCCGCCCCCGGCGAAAGCTCCAGTGTTCCTATCTTCAGCATGATTTGCTTGCTTTCTCCTTACTCTTTCAAATGGCATAAAATTGCGGCGCGCTTTTTTTGCTTTTCTTTGCTTGCGCGCCCATATTTCAATCTTTTCTATTCTACCACAAAGACGCAGAATATGGTATACTGAAAAGGTAAAACTTTTCTGTGTGCGGCGGAAAACGCCGTTTTTTCACACAGCCTATTTTTGTGCCTCGGCACTTTCATATTTTCAACAGGAGGCGAAGCCTATGAAACTGCTTGCCATTGACGGCAACAGCATTGTCAACCGTGCGTTCTACGGCATCAAGCTGCTGACAACCAAGGACGGTCAATACACCAACGCCCTTGTGGGCTTTTTTAATATTCTTGCCAAGCTGGAACAAGCCGAACACCCTGACGAGGTAGCGATTGCGTTTGATTTAAAAGCGCCCACCTTTCGCCATCAAATGTACGACGGCTACAAGGCACAGCGCAAGGGAATGCCCGCCGAGCTGGCCGCTCAAATGCCCATCTTAAAGGACATGCTGGCCGCGCTGGGCTATCGCATGGTGACGTGCGAGGGCTATGAGGCCGACGATATTTTGGGTACGCTGGCACAAGCGTGCCGCAGCCGCGGCGACAGCTGCGTGATTGCCACCGGCGACCGCGACAGCTTTCAGCTGGTGGGCGACGGCGTCAGCGTTCAGTATGAAGGCACAAAGGCCCGCCGCGTAGACGAAGCCGCCATTCAGGAACAATACGGCTTAACCCCGATTCAGCTCATTGAAGTAAAAAGCTTGATGGGCGACACCTCCGACAATATCCCCGGTGTCGCGGGCGTAGGCGAAAAAACGGCGCTTTCGCTCATTCAAAAATTCGGCACCCTTGCCGGTGTTTACGAAAACATTGACGACCCCGCCATCAAAAAAGGCGTGCGGGAAAAGCTTTTGCGTGACCGCGAACAAGCGCAAATGAGCCGCACCTTAGCGGAAATTCTGACCAATGCTCCGATTGCTACGGAGCCGGGGGCATATATGCGCGGGGAACCGGACACCGAACGCGCCAAAGCGCTGTTTACCCAGTGCGAAATGTTTTCCACGCTGCAAAAACTGGGTCTGGACAGCGCACCCGCTGTGCAGACAGACGAGCGCCCCGACACTCCCCTGCTGCCCGCGCCGGAACATTACAGTGGTGAATGCTTTGTCTTTGCGCTGGAAAACGGCTGGTGTGCTGTGTCGCAAGGACAGGTGTTCCGCATTGGCAGCGATGCCGAGGTTCACACCTTGCTTTCCAGCGGTGCATCGCTGTTTTGCTTTGATGCCAAACCGCTTTTGCGCCGTGCCGACGCGCTGGGTGCGCCGATGGATGGCGTGGTGTTTGACGCAAAGCTGGCGGCCTACCTGTTAAACCCTGCGGCGGCAGAATACACTGTGGAGCGTTTGGCGCAGGAGTACGGCGTTTTGGGCGCTTTCCGCTGTGACGCCGCGCCCGAAGCCGCTTTGCTGGAGCCGCTTTGCCGCACCTTGCAGGATTTGTGCGAACAGCAGGGCATGACGGCTTTGCTGCGTGACATTGAGCTGCCGCTGTGCGGTGTGCTGGCGCAGATGGAAAACAGCGGCATTCTTGTCGACCGCCAAGGCATTGAGGACTTCGGCAAGGAGCTGCGCACGGCGCTGGAGCAGGAGCTTGCCGCCATTTATGACGAGGTAGGCTATGAGTTTAACGTCAACAGCCCCAAGCAGCTGGGCAAGGCGCTGTTTGAGGATTTGGGCTTACCCACGCGCAAGAAAACCAAAAGCGGCTTCTCCACCAACGCGGAAACGTTGGAATCACTGCGCGGGTATTCGCCGGTCATCGACCATATTCTGCAATATCGCGTTTACCAAAAGCTGAACTCCACCTATGTGGAAGGGCTTTTGAAAGTGATTGAGCCGGACGGACGCATTCGCTCCACCTTCAACCAAACGGAAACGCGCACCGGGCGCATTTCCTCCAACGAGCCGAACTTGCAGAATATCCCGGTTCGCACGGCGCTGGGCAGCCGCTTCCGGCGCTACTTTGTAGCCGCGCCGGGCTGCACTTTAGTGGACGCCGATTACAGTCAGATTGAACTGCGTGTACTGGCACATATTTCCGGGGATGAAGCCATGCAGGAAGCCTTTTTATCCGGGGCGGATATTCACCGTGCCACAGCAGCCAAAATGTACGGCGTGCCGCCCGAAAACGTCACGCATGAGATGCGCACCTCGGCCAAAGCCATTAACTTCGGCATTATTTACGGCAAAGGGTCTTACTCGCTGAGCCGCGATTTGTCCATCACCGTACAGGAGGCGCAGGCATTTATTGACGCTTACCTCAACACCTATCCCAAAGTGCGTCAATATATGGAGGACACCGTGGCCTACGGCAAAGAGCATGGCTATGTTGCCACACTGTATGGCCGCCGACGCGCACTGCCCGAGCTGAGCGCGGGCAACTTCAACATCCGCGCACAGGGCGAGCGCATGGCGATGAACACGCCCATCCAGGGCACGGCCGCGGATGTCATCAAGGCCGCGATGGTGCGCGTGTACCGCCGTCTGAAAGCCGAGGGGCTCGCGTCGAAGCTGATCTTGCAGGTGCACGACGAACTGATTGTGGAGGCGCCGGAGCACGAGGTGGCGCAGGTGGAGCAGCTGCTGAAGGAGGAGATGGAGAAGGCCGTCTCGCTCAAGGTGCAGCTGAAGGCGGACGTCGGCGTCGGCAAAACCTGGATCGACGCCAAATAGGCGGCATGATGCCGCACCCAATTCGCGAGCGGGGCTTCTACTGAGCGGGGGTTAACGTTCTCGCGGAGATCGCTTGCCTCCGGCTGCGCTCGGCGGTATGATGCCGCGCCCAATTCGCGGCAGGCTGAGCCTGCACCCA
>DCEX01000027.1:0-152 GCA_002315015.1 Faecalibacterium sp. UBA1819 | reverse complement strand
TTGGAGAAAAATGGCAAAACACCTTTATCGCCTATTCCTCATCGGAGGAGGGCGGGAAAAGCGCAGGGCACAGCAGTTCGAATCCCCGGGCGGCCATCCGCTGGGCAGCCTCCTCGGGGGTGGTGTGCCAGCGCTGGGCGAGGGCGCAAATC
>DCEX01000008.1:52743-69568 GCA_002315015.1 Faecalibacterium sp. UBA1819 | reverse complement strand
AGCCATTTTAGGGCTTTCCCGCCTTGATTACCCATCAGCAAAGGCGAGCGAGGCTGTCAACGGCGGCGCGTAGCGGCGTTCATTTCATCGTTGACTGTCTCGGTTGGCTTTGCTATTCACGTCCTTTTATATAATTATTTAATATTTTACACATTCCTGCCCAAAATTGTCATAGGATAGTTCCGTATCATTACTTTCATCACGATACATATTATCAAAACCATCACTGGCGGGCAACTTAAACTTGCTAATCATAGTTTTAAGTTCCTGTGCCTGTCCAGAAAGTTCTTCACTTGCTGCCGCACTCTGTTCCGCTGTCGCAGAATTGGTCTGCACCACACTGGAAATTTGGTCAATGCCTTGCGTCACCTGAGAAATAGCTTCGGCTTGTTGCTCGGATGCTTTTGCAATTTGTTGAAATACCTTATCCATTCCCAATGTTGATTCTATCACAACATCCATGCTTTTCTTAGTTTCAGCCATGCTCTCGCTGCCTTCTTCAATGGCTTCCAACATTCCTCCAATCAGTTCTGTTGTTGCCTTAGACGCTTCGGAAGAACGTCCGGCAAGGCTGCGCACTTCATCTGCCACTACCGCAAAGCCTTTTCCCGCTGTTCCAGCTCGTGCAGCTTCTACCGCAGCGTTAAGCGCTAAAATATTTGTCTGGAACGCAATATCGTCTATCGTTTTAATGATACCCCTTACTTGATCTGCACTGGCATGGATTTTTTCCATCAATTCAAGGGAATGTTCCATGCGTTCGCCGCTTTCCGTAACATGACCACTCATTAGGTCGCCTTCTTTAGCTGCGTTCTGCACCATTTCTGTGTTAGCTTTTACCGTAGAGGAAAGTTCTGTGAGCGTTGCCGCCAATTCCTCTACTGAGGAAGCCTGTTCCGTAGAGCCTTGCGCCAAGGACTGCGCCCCGGAAGATACCTGTTCGGAGCCGGAAGATACCTGTTCAGAAGCCTGTGAAATACCATTCATCATCTGTGCCAGATTTTTTATAAAATCGGAAATAGAATGTTGGATTGGAAGAAAATCGCCTTTGAAATCAATGCTGCTCTTAACCGTCAGATCCCCGTCTGCTAATTTTCTCATAATAACATCAATTTCACTGACATAATGAGAAAGGGTTTCCATGCAAGAACGCAGAGACGCGGCAATCTCACCAATTTCGTCATTCCCTTTGTATTCAACTGTTGCTTGAAGATTTCCGTTGCTCATTTCCCTTAGTCCATGGTTAATTTCAGAAACAGGGCGCAGACGTTTCCTTACGACAAAATAAAGAATAACTGCTACAACCACTGTGGAAAGGAAAAGCAAGACACAAAGGGTAACTACCATCTTCACTGCAAGAGAATGATACTCCCAACTCGACATACCGGACAGAACCTTCCAGCCGCCGCCGGAAAGCTCATCCATCACGCTCATGCGTTTTTCACCGCCAACGGTATATGAAAAAACATTCCCGCTCGGTGCCTGCAATTCGTTCTCAATCGCACCAGTAGCCCCAAATTCGCTGAAATTCTTTCCTACCAATTCGTCCCGTGTAAATCCTACAATTGTATTATCTTGTGAAAGAAGAATCATCTGCCCGGAATTTCCAAAAGTCATAGACTTAATAAATTCTGAAATAGAAGTAACCCTTAAATCTAAAATCAAAAGACCTGCGGTATTGGAACCATTCATCACAGGTGTTGCAATCGAAACACACATTTCACCGGTGGCTTCGTCCATATAAGGCTGTGTAACATATGTACCTTTGCTTGCTGCGCTGAAATAGGGACGTCCTGTCAAAGATACGTCCAGACGTCTCCCGTCCTGTGTATAAATGGTGTCCTCGGCAAGGCTGCCAAATCCTCCTCCCAGAATATCTGGATATTCTTCCATAGCTTCCTGCAATAAGCTGAGTGTTCCTTGAAAATTCCCATTGGATGAAAGCACTGTTTCGCTTCCTGCCATTAGGCCTGTCAAACGGTCATCTATTGACAGCATTTCCGTTACGCCAATGTATTTTTCAATAAACTGCTCTACCTGCGTTTTTGCGCTTAGAGTGACTTGTTTCATATATGCGTCCTGCTTTTGATTTACTCCATAACTAATAAGGCTACTCATCAAAATAGCACAGATTACATTAAACACAAACAGTATCGCTATGGAAAACAGCACAACTGTTGTAGATAACTTTCTAGTTTTTTTGTCTTTTTCTTTACTTGAAATCATTGTGGTTTCTCCCTTCTAAATGCCAATCCTGACATATTTTATCTGCAATAGTTTTCCAGACAAAAATTCACTTGCCTCCTTAAATCTTGTTTAGCTCACTTAATTTTTTTATTATAGCACTCTCCATGACAAATTTCCACACAAATTAACGCTTTAATTTTACGGAATAATAGGGCTACTGCCTATTAAATTCTTGTGTGTTACTTTACGGCACATGAGCATTTGTGCCGGGGTTCTCATGTTGGGAGTCGGATTTTTCAAAAAGGAGAGCTATGATAAACAGGTGCTTGCCTATTTGGAACAGCACAGAGAGGAGCCGACATGACGAAAAAATTTTCACGCAGGATTGCATGTGTCCTCTTGCTCGCGGCAATCGGCTTTCTTCTTTTTGCTTTGTTTCACTCGGAGATGTCTTTTCCGTGGAGCAACACCATCACTTATACTTTGTATGCCGGTTATTTGCTGGTTATGGTTGTTTTTTTCATTGCTCCTTTTCAGCCAAAATAGTGCGCTTTTCAATCTTTTATTATTATGTTATAATAAATGCAATACCGCATCATTCACACGAGGTTGTTCAGACGGCGCATCACGCCAAAAATTTCCGTGATATTTCCCAAAAATGCTCGGCAATCTATCAAGGATGCCCTGCGCTTTTTGGAGCATCTCACAAAAATTTTTTCGGCGCGCTCCACCATCTGGAATTATGCGGTGTTGCCTAAAGTAAAATTCCGGCGGGGGCGATAAAGCGTGAAAAAATCCCGAATAAAAAATATGCTTTTTCCTAAATTTGCAGCAGTGGTTTTGCTGGGATTGTCAGTGATGCAGCTAACGGCTTGTTTGCCGGGGCGTTTGTTTTTTGCTTTGCCCCAAGAGGTGCCCGAAACGGCCAGCGCAGACGGGAAAACCTATCGAAAGGGGTTTTACTCGGATGAATTACACCCGGTGAACTTAGAACACACCGGCAAGGAATATTCCGTTAACAATGATACTCTCTATCAAGTATATCTCAGCGGGTTTGAGTGCCTGCATGCGCCGAGCACAGGCGGCAGCACAAACGGCACACTTTACTGCTTAGATTCTCAATGGGAAGAAGCGCAGGCGTATTATGCCGACCCCGCGAACTTTACCTATTATTGTGAAGTTACCCCGGATGGAATCGCCGGAACAGAGCGTGCCGAGGTGTATCCCATTGACGATATGAACCCCGAAATGTTCCGGGCACTGATGAGCCAGATTGACGGCACACGCAACGACCCGTTCAACGCACTGGAGCGTATGGCGGGAGAAAAGCGGGAGTCAGAAGCCATTGACGTATCGAACCGAAAAATTTATAACATATTTTTTTACAAGCAGAGCAATGACAGCTATTTTGTGACGTTTCGAGGAGATCACTTTTGTTTGGTTGACGAAAAGCTGTACTTTGTCCGCTACAAAGACGGCAAGGACGACACGCTGCACGTCATAGAAATGACGGGAGACGCAGCCGATTATTTTATTGATTTACTGAACGGGCTGGAAAGCCCCTATCTTGCGCAGCAGAATGCCGGGCAATAAAGCGGCTTTACTGCAAAAGCGGCAGTTCACTTTCTTGGGCGGGCACTGCACCCACATCACAGCTGGACCAGCTTGCCTCAATATCGGCGGATGTAAAGAAATCCTCTTTTTGATTGCTGACAGCAATTCTTCCCGACTTGACAGCAATAGAGGAATATAAAATCTCGTAGGTGCTGCCGTCTGCCAGGTAAAACCGAAACGCCGTAGAAGAATTACCGGCAACAGGTTCTGTTTTTTTCTCTTTTAAAGAAAGGTCTTGGAATAAGGCGTAGAGATCAGCAAGATCTTCTTGCTGTGTGATCACTTTTTTCTCTGCATCCATGGGGTCGACAAAATGAAATAGTTCAACAGACTGAACGTCGGACGCTTCAAAAGGAAGGCGGAGCGTGACCGTTTTGGAGCAAGCGGCCAGTGCGATGCAAAACAAAGCGGAACAAACAAGAAGAATATATTTTTTCATTTCCTTCACCTCAATGTTATTTCGGCAGCGCCTTTTTAAGCTGATTATAGCACAAGAGCGAAATGCAAGCCATCTTGTTTGGTGGTTTGCGCTTAGGCATATTGAGAAGAACATTGCCTTATATGGTATTTTTTGCTATAATGACCTTGGGTATTTTTTCTAAAGGAGCTGACGAGCATGATGACTTCTGCGGCTTTGAAACAAGCAAGCAATATGACCGCACAGGCGGCTCGGTGCGCTCCTGCGTCCTTTTTGAAAACAATCTTGGCACTTCTATGATGAACGGATCAGCGTGCAAATAGGAGTGCTTTTTCTCTTACTGTGTGCAATCTGTTTTTGCAGACAGAGGAATTTTTGATGCGGGAAAGGTGGACTGTCGGATGCTTTTTGAAGTGCGTGCAAACGCAAAAAGAAAAGCGAAAGTGCTGTTTGCACAAATTCTTTGCGGCCTTTGTATTGTGGGAATTTTTTGTTTTCTCCGTTTGGACTTTATGGCGGATTATTTTAAAACAGACCCGTTTGCCTACGGACTCTTTGTAAGCTTTATGGCGGTTTTTATTTTGCTGTTTGTGGTAACATGCTATTGCGGAATACGTCCGCGCATTTGCGTAGACGAGCAAACCGTCACCTTTTATCCGCTGTTTCGGCGGGCAAAACAGGTGGCATGGGGAGATATTACGGCGCGAAAGGTCGAGGCGGATTCTTCTTATGAGCAGCTTCGCAGCACGGCGTTGGGAATGCTGGGAGCGACGATTCCTTATCTTATCTACCGAAAAGCCCACGGCTTGGATGAGCCGGGCGCTGTGCAGACATGTCCCCGCCGCTATACTTATTATCAGGGAAACAAAAAGCTGATTTGCATTTTGGAGCGGGAAATGGAAAACGCCGAACGGTTTGACCAAATGGTGTGTGAGCGGTTGGATGCAATCAACCTACAAAAGGAAGGAGAGGGCGGCTTTTCCGCAACAGAAGTTCCGGCAAAAAGAGGCGGGCTGGTAGCTGTTGTGCTGGGGCTGACCGCGCTTTGTGCAGTCGGTGCTGTGCTTTTTGTGGTGATGCCAAAAATGCAAAGCGTGCCGGTTTCAGTGGAGCCGCCAGCCGCTGCGGAAAAGGTGCTTTACACCTGTGAGGATATTACTTTTGAGATTGACCCAGCATGGTCGAAAATAGACGGTTACGAAGGCTCTTTTGTGGACGATGCAACGGGAATTGTGTATCAGCTGAACGGTGTGTCGGAGCTGTTTCCGTATGGAGCAGAGGGGTTTTACACTGAGCTTTTGACGTATTATGAGGAAAACCATGACCCCGTGATTGGTGAGCCGCTGGAGCAAAGCGACACTGCTGACGGCAAAGAGCGCTATCTGGCGAATATCCGTATGGTACAGGATGACACCTATTATCAATACATGACGGTGGTGATTTTCCCGTGGCAGAATCTTGTCCTGACCTTTGGGGCGCAGGCTGTGGCGGACCAAGCCGCACTGCATGAAGATGAAATCATCCAAGCAGTAGAGGAAATGGCACAAAGTGCCGTTTATACAGGCGACGAACATGAGGAATTGACGTTTGAGCTGGAAAGCACTTATTTTTCAGGAACTTCATGGATAGCGTCAAACGACGGCTCACAATGGACGTTTGACGAGGATGGAACCTTTCACTGGTATCAGGACGGCGCGGTAACGGATGACAACTACTATGCCGGAACCTACACGTTCTATGTAGGCCAGCAAGCGAAAGACTACTTGACCGATGCTTTGGCTGAGTTCGGCATTACCGAAGAAGAATTGCTGCAAACCATCAACGCCAGAGAGGAATATGGGCTGGAGCATTTCGTTTGTCTGACAACAACGAATGAATCCTTCCTTCTCAATGGAGCGGAACAGCTTTCAGAGCCAACGCAAACGCACTATTGCGGTTTCCTTTTGGAAGACGGCGAGCGGCTGAGCCTTCTCAATATGCGCACGGCCACGCAATATGAATTTACAAAAGAATAAAAAGAGTGCAGTGCTGCAAAACAGTGTCGAAAGCCGCTGGCATGGCGTTGTGCGTGTGAGAAATTGGGAGGGAAGCAAGTATGAGTTCGGTGGAAGGGGGACTGCTCTTAGTCCTGCTGACTCTGTGCGGCGGGATGGTGTTGAACAAGTATTTGTCATCGGAGACGCTCAGCGAAAAAGAAATTGAAACAAGCAAAACAATTTTGTGGGTGGTTTTTTCGCTGTGCCTGATTTGGCCGTTCGTCAATTTTGCGGTTTATTTACTCCACCCGGACGGGCAAATTCTCGTGGGAACATGGGGAACAGGGCTTTTCTTTCAAATTGTGCTGAATTTTCCGGCATTTGCGGCAGGGGTGTTTCTTTGTGTGTTTCGCTATCAGCTGCAAACGCCGCATAAGGGAAGCGATCAGCTGGCCATGGGCTTGAAAATCGCTGGCCTTGCGGTACTGCTTCTTGTTTCCAATGGGTTTTGCGCTTTATTGGATGAAGGAAAATATTATACCTTTTCCTCCCCGAATCAGGCCCATACCATTGTCGTGCATGAGATGAAATCCTTTAAAATCGCCACGATAACGGTGTATGAGCGGATCAATCCGCTGCTGGTCTGCGAACGGGGAGTGGAAGATACAAATGAAACTATGCCGCTGGCAGAAAACGATTACGCGGTGCAATGGCATGAAAACAGCGTGGCGTTTTCCTTCGGCGATGGGGAAGGAGGGCAAAAAAGCATTTCTGTATCGTTTGATGCGGAAAAATGACAGCATGTGGTTCTGCGTATCAAACCGAATGCGCAAAGCCGAAAAACGTAAAAACAAACCGGAAAGAAAAAAGGAGAGATGAGAGATGGGACCGCTTTCTAAAAATCAATTTTACATGGTGCATGCAAATAAACGTGATAAAGGAAATATTCGCGCAGCGGCTATTTTGGGCTACATTTGCGCCGCAGCTACCCTGCTGCTCGGCTTGCTGATGCAAAATTATTTTATCATTATTGATGTGGCGCTGATTTTGGGATTTTCTTTGGGCGTTCATATTGGAAAAAGCAGGGCTTGCGCTGTGCTGCTGTTGATTTACGCTATCATCAATTTAATTATTTCGCTGATTACTACGGGACAAATTACCGGATGGTGGTTGATTATTGTGGGCGTTTGCGGAATTATGGGTACGTTTAACTTTTATAAGGATTACCGCAACTATCTGGCCACCTTTGACCAGCAGCCCATGATCAGCGAATAAGGCTGGAAAAAGTAAGGGGGGTGGAATCAATGATTATGCTGATTTTCTTCATTGTGATCATTGTGCTGTGCGTGGTGATGATTCGATACACAATTAAAAATAAAGTTGGGCTGAATGTGGCTTCTGCTATCACTTTGCGCCCGGGCGAAACGCGCATCACCTCGCTGATCGTCAGCTGGAAGCACAAAGCGTTTTATGTTTCCCGGCACAGCATTCCGCAGGGAACGCTTGACATTACCGACCAGCGCATTGTTTTTACCGCAACAAGCGGAACAAAAGTGAATTTTGAGGTGGAAAAGGACGACATCTCCTCGGTTCGCAGCGCAGGACTGTTTATGGACATTCGCACCAAAAGCGGAGACAGCTACTTAGTGGGAACCTCTTGGAAAAAAGAGCTGAAAGGTTATTTGCAGCAAATGGGCGTTCCGGTGGAATAACACGGCCTTTTTACCCGATCAAAAAGGATGGAAAGTCTGCATGAAGGAACGGACCGGCAAAATGCGTTCCCTCATGCAGACAATTATTTTTTAAGGAAAGAAACTTTTTTCATTTCAAAAGGAGGCGTATCGAGCAATGGAAAAACGGATCAGAGCTTTTCAGCAGCGCAGTTTGGGGTTGTTTATTCACTACGGCCCTTATGTGCAGTACGAGAGCGGCGAGTGGGCATATGAGCTGTGCCGCATTGACCCGAAGGAATACGAAAAAAAGGCGTTAAGCTGCGATTACAGCAGCTTTGACGCTGAAAAAATTGTGGCGGCAGCAAAAAGCTGCGGTGCAAAATATGTCACGTTTACCACGCGCCATCACGACGGATTTTCGCTGTATGATACGCGCGGCCTTTCCGAGTATGATATTATGCACACGCCGAATGGGCGCGATTTGGTGCGGGAGTTTGCCGACGCCTGCCGCCGGAATGACATTCTGCCCTTTTTCTACCACACAACGTTGGATTGGCACCATCCTGATTTTGAAAATGATTTTTCTAAGTATCAACAATATCTTTGCGATTCGGTGCGCATCTTATGCGAAAATTACGGCCCGGTGGGCGGCTTTTGGTTTGACGGCAATTGGAGCAAGCCGGAAGATGAATGGGACGTGGATTCCCTCTATCAAACCATTCGGCGCAGCCAGCCCGAGGCAATTATTATCAACAATACCGGGCTTCACGCGCAGGGGGCTTTTACTCACCCGGAAATTGATTGTGTCACCTTTGAGCAGGGAACGCCGCAGGGATGGCGCAGCGGCCAGACCCAACCCGGACAAAAGGAATATATGGGCGAAATGTGCTATACGCTGTGTTGGCACTGGGGCATTGCGCAGGACATCAATATAAAATCCATGAGAGAGGTTTTAGACGCATACACGGCTTGCCGGCGTGTGGGCGGAAACTTTTTGCTGGGCATTTTCACCCGTTTGGACGGCAGTCAGCCGCTGCTGCACCAAGGCTATTTAGAGGCCATCGGCCAATGGGTGAAGCACAACGAAGAAGCATTATTTGATGCCGTGCCGGGAAAAGCGACAGGCTTTGGAAAAGACTTTATGCTGGAGGCCGGAAGCAAGCGCTATGCCTTTATCCATGACCTTTCCACCAGCGGCGACCACCATGTATTGCCGGGCGCCAATAAAGGGTACAGCTGCTTTGAGCATGTCACAGAACCGATCAAAAACGCTTATTGGCTGGACAGCAAAACGCCCGTTGCCTACACACAAGACCTTGAGAACGAACGCTTATTTATTAAAATGGAGCCGTTTTCCTATGGCCGAAACTGGATTATCCGAGTGGCGGCCTTTGAAACGGAATAAAACAGCAAGAACCCCGTTTTGCCGCAATGGCAAAACGGGGTTCTTTGCTGGGAAGAAGGTTGATTCCGTACAAGAGTCAGCGGTTGGCAGAAAGGACGCTTTTGCCTTCCCACTCGGGCAGCGGGTGCAGCCCCAACAAATCGCCAATGGTCGGGGTGATGTCAATTAAATGCAAATCCTGCAAAACGGTGTTTGCGGGAAATGCCTTGCCGTTGAAAATAATGGGAATCGTCATATCCTCCGGGCAGTCATAGCCATGGTCTTGCTCATGGCCGCCGTGGTCCGCAGTCACAATCAGGGCGTACTCCTCGGGCAGTGCTTCTTTTAACCGCCGAATGCACCGCGAAGCGTTCGCCAGTGCCTGCAAATAATGCGGCGTCATCCAGCCGTATCCATGGCCGGCAATATCCGTATAACCCAGATAAAGGAACAAAAAGTCGGGCGCTTCCTGCTTGATATCATCCATCGCCAGCGCAGTCAGGTCCTGTTCCGAGCGCATGGCGTCCTCGTGGGCGCTGGGAAGCTGCCGGAAATAGCTGCATGAAAGACTGCCGGGGCGGTTTAAATCGCGCAGCTGTTCCCAGTTGTAAAACATGGCGGCTTTTTTAAACTGCCTTGCAGCCAAGTCGCCCAAGCTGTCAAACGGACGCGCAAAAGGCCGCCATTCGTTGGTGAGAACGCCGTGCCGCTGCGGCTGAACCCCAAAAAACAAAGACGTGTGACAGGGCAGTGTGATGGAAGGGAACACCGTTTTTGCTGCAAACGAGGCGCTGCTCTGCGCCGCTAAATCTTGCAAATAGGGTTCGCCGCACTCCAAAATGCCGTCGGGGCGCATTCCGTCTACCAAGACAAGAACCACTTTGTTTTCCATAAAAAATCCTCCTTCAAAACCCTGCGGTGCAGGGACAGTTACGCTGACTCCGTGCGGCTGCCGCAAAGCAAATAAAAAGCAGCCGCTCCCGCCGCACCAGCGCCCAAAGGCCGATGGTTTGTTCAGCGGTCGGTTCGTTTTGCCCGGCAGTGCGTTCGTAGTTTGGAAAGCCCATGGTTTCGGGCGCGTCGTTCATGCTCAGAAAACACCAAATGGTAAAGGCGAGCGTCACCGCACCGGGGAAGAAAAAGGCCCCCTGCCAGCCGGTGAGCTGCACCACAAGGCTCAGCCCTGCCCACGAAACAAGATAGCCTCCCAAGGAGGAGGCGGAAACAAGCATCGCCGGAACATTGCGCTGGGAAGGCGCATACCAGATGGCTACCGCACGAACGACCGGCCCCCACAGCGTGGAAAGAAACACGCCGTTTACCAGCCACACCAGCAAAATGACGGTGCAGTATGGGAAAAAGCCGATCAGCAAATTGCAAAACAACGTTCCCGCCAAGCCCAGCAGCATAAATTTTTTAACCGGAATTCGGTCGCCCAGCATCCCGTTAATCAAATGGCCAATGCCGCAGCTGATAAAAAACACGCTGCCGATCACACCGGCTTTCGCCGCCGACCAATGCAGCTGCGCCGTCATTTCCGGCAATGCAAGAAAGATTGGTGCGGCAAAGATAAGAAAGCGCGTAAGAAACCCAGCACAGGGCTAAAATGCGTTTTTGCCATCTTTGCTGTGAGGGAGAGGCAACAGCTTCCATGAGAACATGCTCCTTCGTCTTTTATTGAATCATCGAGGCGCTGACAGGCCGCCGTTTCACGCTGCCTTGCGTGTACCGTAAAAAGAGCCCAAATACAAGCGCAAAAACAAAAAAGACGGCTTTACTTTTTGCAGCGGATAGCGGCAGCGCGGCACGGGCTCTTCGGCCTTGCTTGCTTTGACCAATCCTGTACAAAAAATCAGCAAAAGAATGATTTTTTCGTTGAAATCAAATGGCCGATGTGTCATAATGGTTTCAGATTGTTTGTGAAAGCTGCGTCAAAGCGGTGTAGAACAAAGGGAGCTGCAAAACGCAGCCCGACAACCAAGCTTTGAAATAAAAGCGCTTGAGTATGCAAAAGTAAGGGAGATTTCTTTTATGGATTTTTCTTTGGAATGGCTGTTCGACCCGGAAGTATTCTGCGTCAATCGTCTGCCCGCGGCCGCACGTTTGCCGCTGCGCGATGGGGACGGCAAGCCGATGGAACAGACGCTGGACGGAAAATGGAAGTTTATGTTTGCCCAAAGCCCGGCGCAGGCGCCCGCCAACCCCTCCGCGCGTGAAAATGATATCACCGGATGGGATGATATTATTGTGCCCGGCGCCATTCAGCTTCAGGGCGGCGGCAAGTGGGGCTTGCCGCAGTATGTCAATACACAGTACCCGTGGGACGGCTTGGAGCAGGTGGAGCTTGGCAAAGTGCCGCAGGCAAACCCGGTGGGCACTTATGTGCGCGACTTCACCGTACCGCCCGAATGGGAAGGCCCTATCCATGTGCGTTTTGACGGCGCCGAAACGGCCATTGCCGTTTACTGCAACGGAAAATTTATCGGGTACAGCGAGGACAGCTTTACCCCCAGCGAGTTCGACCTCACCATGCACATTGAGCGCGGCGCGGTGAACCGTTTGGCGGTGCAGGTGTTCCGCTACTCCACGGCTTCGTGGCTGGAAGACCAAGACTTTTGGCGCTTTTCCGGCATTTTCCGCAGCGTGTGGCTGACAACACAGGCGCGCACGCACTTAGCGGACGTGTTTTTGCACCCGGAACTTTCCGAGGACAACGCCGACGGCACGCTGCGTGCTGAGGTGAAAATCGGCGGTGAGCTGACGGGCCGCCTGCAAATGGACATTGGCATTTTCTGTGTGGAGGTTCCCATCCAGTCGCGTGAGATGACGCTGAGCATCGACGTGCCGACGCCCCTTTTGTGGAGCGCCGAGCAGCCGAACCTGTACAATGTGGCGCTGCGTGTGCTGACACACGACGGAAGCGTCATTGAGCAAACCGAGCTGAAAGCCGGCTTCCGCCGTATTTCCATTGAGGACGGCGTGATGAAGCTGAACGGCAAGCGCTTGGTGCTCAAGGGCGTCAACCGCCACGAGTGGAACTGCGGCCGCGGACGCAGCGTGACGATGGACGACATGAAAAGCGATATTTTGGCCATGAAGCGCGCCAACATCAACGCAGTGCGCACCTGTCACTATCCCAACCGCACCGAATGGTACGACTTGTGCGATGAGTACGGGCTGTATGTCATTGACGAAACGAACTTGGAAACGCACGGCACTTGGAGCTGGCTGCCCAGAAATGAAATGTACCGCGCCATTCCCGCCAGCCGTCCCGAGTGGAAAAACGCTGTGCTGGACCGTGCCAAAAGCATGGTAGAGCGCGATAAAAACCACCCCAGCATTGTCATGTGGAGCTGCGGCAATGAATCGGGCGGCGGGGAAGATATTTATCTGATGAGCCAGTGGATGCGAGAGCGCGACCCTTCCCGCCCCGTTCACTACGAAGGTGTTTTCCAAGACCGCAGCTACCCCGGCACCAGCGACGTGGAAAGCCAGATGTACACCAGTGCTGCCAAGGTGCAGGAATTTATCGAAAAAACGCCCGGTGGCCGGGAAAAGCCCTTTATGCTGTGTGAATTTGCCCACGCCATGGGCAATTCGTGCGGCGCGGTACACAAATATATGGAATTGCTTGACCGCTATCCCAATTATTTAGGGCATTTTGTTTGGGACTGGATTGACCAGTGCCTGCTGGCCAAGTCGCCTACCGGAGAGGAATATCTTGCCTACGGCGGCGATTTTGGCGACCGCCCCAACGACGGCACCTTCTGCGCCAACGGCCTTTTGTTTGCCGACCGCAAGCCCACGCCGAAGCTGTTTGAAATTGCGGCGCTTTATCAGAATTTTGTCATTGAGCCGTCGCGCTACGACGTGCGCATTGTCAACAAATCCATGGATACCGACCTTTCCGCCTATACGCTGCGCGCAGAGCTGCATAAGGCCGGGCGCGTGCTGGAAAGCCGCGAAATGAACGGCGCGGCAGCCCCCGGCGAGGAAACGCGCATTCCGCTGCCCTTCGTTGTTCCCGAGGAGCCGGGCGAGTACACGGTGACCGTCACGGTGCGCTTAAAAAGTGATACGCCGTGGGCCCCTGCCGGAAGCCCTGTGGCACAAGGTCAGTGCGTGCTGGAAACAAAGAAACAGCCGCAAACGTGCCTGTTCCCCATGCGTGTCGTCGAAGGCGACAACAATATCGGCGTGATTGGCGGCAATTTCCAAGTGCTGTTCCAAAAGAGCAACGGCACTATGATTTCCTACCAGTGGAAAGGCGAGGAGCTGCTGCTGGCTGCCCCGCGCTTAAATTTCTGGCGCGCTCCCACAGATAACGACCTTGGCAGCGGCGAGCCGTTTGAAAAGGGCATTTGGCGCAGTGCGGGCGCTTATGCAAAGTGTTTGAGCTGCGGCGTGTCGGGCGACCAGCTGCGTGCGGATGTCACAATGGTATTTGCCCTGCCCACCCCGGAAAAAGACACGGTAACTGTTGTGTACAGCGTGACGGGTGACGGCATGGTAGAAACCAGCTTGACATGGAACGGCGGCGAAGCCGAGGTGCCGGAGTTCGGTATGCTGTTTACTTTGCCGCACAGTCTGTCTCACGTCAGCTATTACGGACGCGGCCCGCACGAAAACTACTGCGACCGCATGACGGGCGCATTGCTGGGCCTTTGGCAGTTTGAGGCAAAAGACAATATGACGCCGTACCATCACCCGCAGGAGTGCGGCAACCGCACGGGCGTGCGCATGGCGGCGGTAACTGCCGACGAAGGCGCAAGCTTTGTGCTGCGTGCCGAAGCGGAAAATGCCGTGGATTTCAGCGTTCTGCCCTATACGCCTGACGAGGTGGAGGCTGCCCGCCATCCCTACGCTTTGCCGCCTGTCACAAAAACGATTGTCCGCATCAGCGGCGGCCAAACCGGCGTTGGCGGTGACGACAGCTGGGGCGCAAAAGTGCACGAGGAATACCGCTGCCGCCTGCATACGGGCGACGTGGTGCGCTTTGCGTTCGGCGGCGCGGGGAAATAACCCCTGCGGCGAAAAATTTCACACTTTTTGAAAAAGAAGTGTTTTTAACACAAATTCGACATATCGCTGGGATATGATACTCTTACAGGGGAAATATCAAGGCGGCNNCCCTGGCGCGCCGCCTTGACGCTTTTTCAATCAAATCAAGAGCAAACCCGAAGTTTCTGCGGCGCGTTTTCTTGCGCCGCTTTACCCAACCAAAAACGGGAGGAATGGAACATGGCGAAAATTTTAATTGTAGACGATGAGCCGCGCATCCGCGCGTTGATTCGTGAGCATTTGCAATACGACGGCTTCACTTGTGAAGAAGCCACGGACGGCTCGGCTGCATTGGCCGCGCTTTCCGTCGGCGGCATCGACCTTGTCATTTTGGACATCATGATGCCGTTTGTAGACGGTATGACCTGCTTAAAAGAGATGCGCAAGCGCAAAATTGATACACCCGTCATCATGCTGACGGCGCGCGGCGAGGAATANNGACGACTATGTGGTAAAGCCCTTCAGCCCGCGTGAGCTGGTGGCCCGCGTAAAGGCTGTTTTGGCGCGTACTATGCCGCGCGCGCAGAGCACGCCGGAAAGCATCGTGTTTGGCGACCTCGTGATTGATACCGCTTCTCACAGCGTGAAAATTGCGGGCGAGGAAGCCCCGCTCACGCCGAAAGAGTTTGACCTTTTGGTGTTCTTAACGCAAAATAAGGGCATTGCCCTCAGCCGTGAGCGCATTTTGCAGCAGGTTTGGAATTACGACTACTACGGCGAGGACCGCACCGTAGATACGCACATTAAAATGCTGCGCGGCCATTTGGGCAAATACCGTGATAATATCGTGACCGTGTGGGGCGTGGGCTATAAATTTGACCCCGAGGTAAAAACGTGAAACGGAAACAAAACGGGCAGGATGAGGAATGCGGCTGCCCGGTGCTGACGCCCTCCATTACATTAAAGCTCACCTTGTTTATGGTGGGGCTCATCGGCCTTCTGCTGGCGCTGGTGTGGGTGCTGAACGTTCAGTTTTTGGAATTCTTTTACAACAACCGCATTTTAAGCGATTTAAACCGCACGGCAGATGCCTTTGTGGAGCTGATTGACACAGCCGGCAAGGTGGAAGGGGTCAAGCCCGGCTTGGATTACAGCGAAGATTTTTTGGAGCATTTTTACAAGCAGGACTATGAAGCGCTTCTCGTCGGCAAGTGTATCGAGGTGGCAAACCCCGAAGGACAATGGGTGTTCGGCGGCCATTTTTTAGCGTCTAATGCCTGTTTGATTCACCCGGTGGAACAATCCATGTTCGGGGGTGAAAAAATCTCGTGGGACAACAAAAATTCCCTGTCCCTGCGCGCGCGTACCCAGCAGCTCGGAGACGACCATTTTACGATTGAAAACGGTGCAGACCGCCAGCAGGTAGTCTGCCGCCGCACGCAAAGCGGATATACCGTCATTGTTTCCACGGATTTGGAGCGAATTGGACAGGCCGGACAGGTCATCGGCCTGCAAATGCCCGTGATTGCAGCGGTGCTTTTGCTGTTTGCCGTGGCGGGTGCCTATTGGTTCAGCCGCTGGTTTACCGGCCCTGTGATGCAGCTGTCCCATGCAGCGCGGGAAATGGCGCGCGGCAATTACAACGTGCGCGTTACGCCGTGCGGCAACGACGAAATCGGTATGCTCGCGCAGGACTTTAACGCCATGGCGGGCGAGGTGGCGCGCGCCAACGAGCTTCAGCGCGATTTGATTGCCAACGTCAGCCACGATCTGCGCACCCCCTTAACCCTCATCAAAGGCTATGCGGAAACAATGCGCGACATCAACGGCGACGACCCCGAAAAGCGCAACGAGCAGCTGGAAATTATCGTGGACGAGACCGACCGCCTTTCCGCGCTGGTCAACAGCGTGATGGACCTTTCCAAGTATTCGTCCGGCACCATCAAGCCCAATAAAGTGCTGTTTGATTTGGCGCAAATGTGCGACGAGGTGGGCTGCCGCTACGAGAATATCTGTGAGCAAAGCGGCTGCCATCTGCAAATTGAAGCCGAGCAGGAGTGCATGGTGTATGCCGACCCGGACAGCCTCCAGCGCGTGATCCACAACTTGCTTGCCAATGCGCTGCACCATGTGGGTGAGGACGGCTTTTTGGCCTTACGCGCCATCCCGAAGGAAAACGGCGCGGTGCGCGTTGAAGTGGAGGACCACGGCGCAGGAATCCCGAAAGAGGATTTGCCGTATATCTTTGACAAGTATTATCGTTCCCGCGCCGATGCGGGCAAGGTGGGAACCGGGCTGGGGCTTTCCATTACCAAGGCAATTTTAGTCAGCCATGGCTTTGGCTTCGGCGTTGCCAGCGAGCCGGGAAAGGGCAGCACTTTCTGGTTTGAAACGCTGCCGGTTCGGCCTGCGGGCAAGTCCGCGCCGAAAAAGCCGGAACGTCCGGCAAAAAAAGAGCCGGAAAAACCCGAGGAAATTCCGCCGCAGAACCCCTAACACGGAAAACCGGTGAAAAGTAACAAAACCTCCTGTACGCAAGCTGTACAGGAGGTTTCAGTTTGTCGAAAAAGCT
>DCEX01000008.1:0-52728 GCA_002315015.1 Faecalibacterium sp. UBA1819 | reverse complement strand
CCCCCTTTTCCAAGCCTTTTTCCCCTTGCAGCCTAGGTTCTTTCTGAATGAGGCGGCAGTTTTTCGACAGTCTCCCTCCTGTACGCAAGCTGTACAGGAGGTGTTATTTGTTGTAACATGAAAAAGCATGAAACGCTTACAGCAGATTGAAAAAAGAAAGAATGGCTAAAATGGCCGCGATTTCTGACGCAATCAAAGCCCAAGAGCGCCAGTTGGCATAGTTCATGGTCCAAGCCAAAAGGCCGCCCCTTCTGCGAATGAAAATACGGCGGTCTTCCCGGTTGCAGTAAAAGCGCCCGTGCCAGTGCGTTTCCCTATTGGCCTCGGGATACTTTGCCATAACGCTCACCTGCCTTTCTGCCATCCGTATAGCATGGAACAGCGGCAGTGACAAGAAAAAAGAAACCGCACAGTTTCGACAAAAAATAAAATAGAATGCAATAAAATGACGTGTTAAAACGTATTTAAGAACAAAGGGGAGGATGGGTATGCCGTCAAGCGGGCAGGTTGTTTATGATGCACAGCAGGTGCTCGAGTGCTACGGCGACTTAGTATTGCGCACGGCTTTTATGATGCTGAAAAACCGTGCCGACGCAGAGGACGCAGCACAGGATGTATTTTTGTCGTTTATTCGCACAAAGCCGGTGTTTGAAAGCGCAGAGCATCAAAAAGCATGGTTTTTGCGGGTTACGCTCAACCGCTGCAAAAGCATTCTGCGCAGTGCATGGCACCAAAAAACGCAGCCGCTTGAAGAAGCGTTTCCCGAGCAGGATTTTACCGAGCGGGAAACCGGCGTGATGCAGGCGGTACAAAAGCTGACACAGAACTACCGCACAGTGATTTATTTGTACTATATTCAAGGTTACGACACCGCGGAAATCGCGCAGATTTTGGGTGTTTCACAAAATACGGTGCTCAGCCGACTGGCGCGGGCGCGAAAACAATTAAAAGGGATGCTGGAGGGGGAAGTGAGCCATGTTTGACAACGAATACCGCAGCGCGATGCAAAAAATAGAGGCAAGCGATGCTTGGCGCGCCGAAACCTTGCAAAAAATGCGCAATGCCCAGCAGGAATCGGGCAGTGTACAAATGGTACTGGCACAGCGCAGACGCGCTTCGCGCCGCTGGGGTGCGGCTTGTGCAGCGGCGCTGGTGCTGGCGGCCATCCCGGTGACGTGGCAGATGTGGCATACCCCCACGCTCGAGCAAAGCACCGCAGCCGGCGGCGCTGTACCGCAAACAGCGGCGGCAGAGCCGTTTGCCGTTGCGCAATCGCAGCCGATGGCAAAAGAGCGTGCCGCTGTTTTTGATGCGGCGCCAAGTGAGCCAAACGGGCAGGAAATACATATTTTAACGGTGATGAATCCTACCGAAAATTTAACGCAGGACGAGCTGCCCGACACGCTGCCGCTTTATTATGAAAACGTGCAGGCTGACGGCGAAGAAATGTTGGAGCAAACCGCCGAGGCGCTGGGTGTGACGGCGCAGCACTCGCAGGACGGCGGGCAAACCGCATACGCGATGGAAGGTGCTTGGAAGCTTTCTGTGCAAGGGGATGCGGTGCGCGTCGAAGCGGAAAGCGGCGTTTTGATGCCGTTGGAAGAAGGAGTTTCCAAGGAAACCGCGCCTGATTTTTACGCCCGCCGCTTATCGGGAAACCGCACATGGCGCTGGGACGGCGCCGACGCGAAAAACGCGCAGTGCTTTGCTCTGTCCGACGAAGCGCTGGACAAGCAGCTCTACCGCTATTGCTTTGAACACCTGAGCATGGAGCTGGACGACAACGGCAATTTAAAGGCGCTTGAGTGCCGCTTGCCGCAGCTCCAGCGCGGCCAAGCCGTGGCGCTGGTATCCCTGGAGCAAGCGCGGGAGGCGGCGGCGCTCTCTGCCGAAAGCGTGCAAAGCATCCAGCTTTCCTATGTGCGCGATGAAGCGGGCGTGTGGTCGCCTGTTTACGTCTTCACCACCAAAGAGGAAAACGGAATGCGGTGGCATGAAATCTCTGCCGTGCAGCCCCAAGGCTGAGTGAAGCAAAACGCAAAAAGCCGCCCGAAACACCACGGGCGGCAAAAGAAATGAAAAAACAAAATTAAAACGGCGGGCGGTCGTCCTCCGGCTCCTCCGGCGCGGAAACGGAAACAGGAGAAGGCGCGGGAATCGCAATTTGAAAGCGCTCCAGCAGCGCCGACAGCTCCTCCTCTGAAAGCGAAAAAGCGGGCCGCTCCGCCGGGGCAACGCCCTCGGGCTGAAAAATAACGCGCCAGCCCGTTTCCGGTGAGCGGTTTTGCCGCAGTTTAACCGGGCAAAGCGGAGCTGCTTCGGGCGGGTCGCTTTCCGTTTTTAAAAACACGAAAAAAATGCCGCTGCCGTGCGGGGTTTGATATTCAATGGCGCCAAGCCGCTCTCCCTCCAGCGGCTCGGTGTCCAGCCGAAGGCGCATGGATGTAATAGGAATGGGGGCGATTTCCATAACATTCCTCCTTTTTTGCACATTTGCGGCAAAAAGCAAGCGCTTTTTTTGTGCCGCGCTCTGTTTATTATAGCGGAAAATCGCCTATATTTCCAGCATCGCCGCCGCAAGGCTTCTTCGTGCGTCAGGCACTCAGCGCTGCGTCAAGCAGCAGCATCAGCCCAAAGCCGACCAGACAGGCGGCAGTGCCTTCGTGCTTTCCGCCCGCACTGCACGGCATAAAGTCGTCCGCCACGGCGTACAGCATTGCCCCCGCGGCAAAGCCCAAAAACCACGGCAAAGCGCTTTGTGCTGCGCCCAGCACCCCCACGGACAAAAGCCCGGCAAGCGGCTCAATAAACGCCGTGGCAGCCGCCAGAAAAAAGCTTTTCCGGCCCGGCAGACCGGCGGCGCGCAGCCCCAAAGCAAGCGCCATATTTTCCGGGATATTCTGTACACCGATGCCGATGGCCAGCGTGGTGGCGCTCATCAGTGACAGCGCCCCGGAGCTTCCCTGCGCCGCCATCGCGCACGACAAGGCTACCGCCATCCCTTGCGGAACATTGTGCAGCCCGACAACCAGCATGAGCCGATGATGCGGCGAAAGGCCGCGGTGTTCATTGCCGCCGGGCCATAAATCGAGCAAGAGCAAAAACACGCCCCCAAGAACAAACCCGCCCAGTGCCGGAACCACTGAGGCAACGCCCGGTGCGCCGTTCATTTCAATGGCGGGAACCAATAGGCTGAACACCAGCGCCGCTGTCATCACGCCGCAGGCAAAGCCCGAAAAGATGCGCCCCACGGCGGGGCTTGGGCGCAGACGGCCCAAAATAACAGCCAGCGCCGCGCCGCATATACTGAGAAAAAAGGTTGCGCCGACGCCCGCCGCAGCCGACAAAAAGAAAGGCATTGTACACCACTCCCTTGCAAAGTATTCTCGTTCAGTATAAGCACGGGCAAAGAAATGTGTGCAAAGACGAAAAAACGCTTTTCTTGACATTTTTCGGGCCTTGGGCTATCATGTATCACAACAACCCACTTTTGCAGCAAAAGAAAGGAAGCTGACTATGTGCCAACAGCGTTATCTTTGGACAAATGCGCAGGATTTTGCGCCCGAAAGTCTGGAGGATGTGCTTTTTGAAGACAATGCACTTGTGCTGAAAGAGGATTGCTATACCGGCTTGTTTGAAAGCGAGGAAATCCCCGTGGAGTCGTGGGAGGCGCTGGTGCCCGGTTGGAATGCCCTCACGCCGGTTGGCGCGTTTGTGCAGATTCAGCTGCGTGTGAAAGCCGGCGACGTGTGGAGTACATGGCTGAACTGTGCTTGGTGGAGCAGTGTATGCGCCAAGCCGCTGAAAGGCGCCGAGGATGACATGGCAAGGGTGCAAAGCGGCGTTGTGATAATGAAAGAACGCTTTGCACAGGCGTTTCAGGTGCGCGTCATTCTGCACGCGAACGGCGGCGGAGAAAGCCCGCGCGTGCGCCTTTTGAGCGTGTCGGGAATCGGGGCGTATGAACGCGAGGAAGAAAACGAGCCGCTGTACCGCCGCGTGGTTCACGCCCCCGGCTATGCCGCACGCCGCAGAGACCCCGCGCTTTCCCGTCAGATGTCCTTGGCGGCGGCGCTGGTGTGCTTGATGAACCGCCGGGGCGACGATGTTCTGCCCGAAGAAGCCGCCTATGGCTGCATGGAAGGCGAAGGCGTCAGCGTACCTTTTGCAGCGGCGTTTGCCGGCTGCTATGGCTACACCGCGTACCCTGTATTCTGCACGGCAGCGAATATCAAGGCGGAAATTAAAAACGGCTTTGCTTGTGCTGTTTTGGTCAAGGAAAACGAAGCGTACCGCTGGGTGAGTGTGCGCGGCATGGACACCGACGCAGACGGCGTACAGACGGTAGAAATGATGGATTCGGCAGCCGATGCCGACGCAGATACATCGCTGGTGTGGACGTTGGAACAGTTTTGCGAGCATTATGTGGGGCTTGCGCTGATGGTGCAGGACAAAACGGGCCGTGCCGCCCCGCCGGAACGCTTGCCCGGCGAGCTGCGCTTTGAGGAAGAAGGCCGGGATTATACCCTTTATTTGAAAGGGCAGCCGTGCCGTATCTCGGAGGAAGAACCGTACACCTTGTGCTGTACCGTGCCGGACGGCAACGCCTATGCCACCACCGCCCACAAGCAATTTTTATTTTTCAAAGCGAATGAGCACGGCGGCGTCACCTTGCCGGAAGAACTGCCCGCCGCAACGCGCATTACGGTATATTTAATTCGGCGCGGGGCAACCGTTGTCTGCTCTTTGACAACGCCCCAGGCTTAATGCGCCAAAACAGAGAAAAAAGAAAGATCCCCGCACCAATGGTGCGGGGATTGCTTGATAAAACTGCCTTTCAAGGGCTTAGGAGCGGTGCTTGATTTTGCACACCGCCTGTGTCATAGTACCCATGGGACACATGGCACACCATGCGCGCGGTTTAAACAAAAGCATCATCACAAACCCCAAAAGGCTCGAAGTCAGCATGACGCTGTAAAAACCAAACGCGAATTGCGCCGCCCATGCGGGAATGCCGTCAAATGCGGCGGCAAAGTGCCACGGCACACGAAACGTCCAAAGCAGGGTGACGGCTTCCTGCAAGCTGCGCGAGCCGGAGAACACAAGGTAAGTGGAAAACAGCATATTGCCGAACATCACAAGGAAAAACGCCAAAAACGCATAGCGGAACCATGTGGACGACAAAAAGCGCGGCATGGGCAGACGGCGGGAAAGTTTGAACCGATTGCCCAGCAGGGAAAACAGCTGCCCGCGTCCGCAGTAGCGGTTGCAATAGCCTTTATCCGCGCCGAACAGCGCCATCAGCAGCGGAATGAAAAAGCATAAAAGCCCCAGCCAGGCAAATGTAATGTTAAAGAATCCAAGAATCAAATACAAAGCGGATGCCGCCCAAAGATAGTCATACCAATGTGATTGTTTTTGCTTCACGGCTGTACCTCCTGAATGGTAATTGCATCGGCAGGGCATTCCTTAGCGCACTTGCCGCACCCAACGCATGTTTCTTTTGTAACCTCGGCGCTGATGCCTTGTACAATGTGAATTGCGTCCATGGGACAAACCTTGACACAGGTTCCACATGCCACACAGTGCTTGCGGTCTACGTCAGCTTTTCGCTTTTTCATCGTTTCACCATTCCTTTCTCAATGGTGGCATTATAACAAATGAAATGAAACCAAGACGTGATATTATCACGAAACGGAGGAACCATATGCAGCTTGCACAAATTTTGCCCTTTTGGAATGAGTTGACACCGGCGCAGCGCACTGCCTTGCAGGACGCGGCACAAACGCAGCATTGCGCGGCACAAACGCGCCTCAACGCAAAGGAGAGCTGCATGGGGCTGGTGGGAATCAGTACAGGCCGGGTGCGTGTGTTTACCACATCGCGCCAAGGGCGGGAAATGACGCTGTTTCGCTTGCTCTCATACGACTTGTGCTTGTTTTCGGCGGCGTGCTTATTTCGCAGCGCGTCATTTGAAATTATGCTGGAAGCGCAGGAGGACACCGAATTTGTTTTAATTCCCGCAGCGGTGTATGACCGCGTGCGGCGCGAAAATATTGCCGCCTCGAACTACACGAGCGAGCTGCTGGCGCAGCGCGTGTCCGACTTGTTGATGATTATGGAGGAGTGGATGAACCAAAGCCTGGCCCAGCGCATCGGGCTGTTTTTGCTGGAGGAAGCGCAGCTGTGCGATAGCGAGGAGCTGGCTTTGACGCACGAGGAGATTGCCCGCCATGTGGGCACTGCGCGCGAGGTGGTGAGCCGTCAAATGAAGCTGCTGGCCGCACAAGGGCTGCTGCACGTCGGCAGAGGAAAAATCACTTTAACTGATTCCGCCGCCATGAGGCGTTTTTGTGAGGAGGAAGAAGGGTAAGCACTTTTTAGAAAGCGGTTGATTGCGAAATATTGATTTTCTAAATCAAATTTGTAAAATATACTTTACAATATGTTTGACAAATTTGAAAATAGAGATTAAAATAGAGCAAAAGTTTATTTGACGGGAGGTTCTTTATGGCAATTACAACCCAAGAGCGTATTTTGAAAATTTTACGCAGCTATAACCCTTGGTGGGTTAGCGGAGCCGTCAACCCAGGCTTTTGCCCGACATATAAACGTTTTTCTTATTATGAAGCCATGAAACGCTTGCAGGAAACGCAGGTGCGCCGCACGGTGGTGTTAACGGGCGCACGTCGAGTTGGGAAAACGACGATACAGTTTCAAATGATTGATGCACTGCTGCGGCAGGGAATTGCACCCCACAGAATCGTTTTTGTGTCTATGGATCATCCCATGCTGAAGCTGGCAGGTGTAGATGAAATTTTGGAGTGCTACCACGGCAATATCTGTGCGGATCAGGACGCATATTACTTTTTTGATGAGATCCAATATGCCGAAGATTGGGCGCAATGGCTGAAAACCTTGTACGATACACAACCAACTACAAAAATAGTTGCAACCGGTTCGGCGAGCCCCGCACTTGTTCGAGGAAGCACAGAAAGCGGGGCAGGGAGATGGAGCGTGATTCAAGTTCCTACCCTTTCTTTTTATGAGTATTGTGCACTGATCGGTGTACCCGACCTTCAGCTTGAGCCTACACTAAAACCGTCTGCGCTTCTTGGTATGGACCAATGGCAGCGCGGGCAAGTAATGAGTAAAATAGCAGCGGTGCAAAATCATTTTATCCGCTATTTACAGGTTGGTGGATTTCCCGAGTTGGCTTTAGCGAAAAATGATCTTTTAGCGGAGCAGGTTATGCGCGAGGATGTCGTTGACAAAGTGTTGAAGCGTGACCTTCCCGCTCTCTATAAAATTCGCAATGTAACAGAATTAGAACGTATTTTTTTGTACCTTTGCAGTGTGTCTTCTGAAGTGGTGGCAATTGATGCTGTGGCCAAAGAGCTGAACGGCGTCAGCAGGCCAACCGTTCAAAATTATATTGACTATCTGGAAAGCGCAAATTTGATTTACCAAAGTTATCCGGTGGATTTGGCGGGAAAAAAGGTGCTTAAAGCAAGTCCGAAAATTTATATTGCCGATGCGGCAATACGCAATGCCGTTTTGATGGACAGCGATCTTTTAACAAATCCGGTCGAAATGGGCAAAATGGTGGAAACTGCCGTTTATAAACACATGGCAGCATTTTATTATCAAAAAGCCACAAGAGTGGGTTATTACCGCGGCGGCAGAAAAAATAAGGAAATTGACATAGTAGTGGAGTATCCGCATATCCGCGATATTATGGTTGAAGTAAAGTATCGGGAGCAAGCACCCATTGCAAACGATGACGCTATTATAGAATATTGCTCACAGGCAAGCGCGGCATTTATCATTACAAAGCGCGCGGAGGATTTTGGGGTTCACGATGCACCAAACGGGCAAAAATTACTGCGGATTCCGGCGTTTGCTTTTTTGTATCTTTTAGGTCATGCAGAAAAAAATGGGTATAAGGGAACCTATTAAAGACACATGGGCAGAACCAAAAGAAAAGACAACGGCGTAAGGCGCAAAGAGGTATGCCCTCTTGCGAAAACAGGCAAAACGCGGTATACTGAAAGGTACGCAGGCGCACGGACGGCAAAGCGTCCGGCGGTGCAGTGAAACAGGCAGGCACTTTGCCAAAGCCGCCGGAAAAACGCGCGGCGTCTGGAACAGATTTTGCAACAGCAACCAAGGCTGTGAAAGGAAGAACAACATGGAAACAATGGGGAATTTGCGCCGCACACATTATGTCGGCGCGCTGCGCGCACAAGACGCAGGCACGGAAATGACAGTGGCAGGCTCGATTGCGAAATGCCGCGATAAGGGCGGTGTGATTTTTGCCGACCTGCGCGATACCACCGGGCTTTTGCAGTTGATTTTCGATGATTCCACCGCAAAAGACGTGTTTGAAAAAGCATCGCATTTAAAAACCGAGTACGTTGTGATGGCCAAGGGCGTTCTGCGTGAGCGCGAGGCAAAAACGGATAAAATTCCCACCGGTGAGGTGGAGCTGTTTGTCACCGAGCTTCGCGTGCTGAGCGAGGCGCAAACCACCCCGTTTGAAATTCGTGACGAAATCAACATCAACGACCAGCT
Source organism: Faecalibacterium sp. UBA1819 (assembly GCA_002315015.1). Lineage (GTDB taxonomy): Bacteria > Bacillota > Clostridia > Oscillospirales > Ruminococcaceae > Ruthenibacterium > Ruthenibacterium avium. The sequence continues at coordinate 44,154 of DCEX01000008.1, read as the reverse complement.
GCGTTTGAAATATCGCTATTTGGATTTGCGCCGTCCCAGTATGCATGAGCCGATTGTCATGCGCTCCAAAATCGGCAAGGTGATTCGTGACTACTACGAGGAAAATCATTTTTACGAAATCGAAACGCCGATGCTCATTAAGTCCACGCCCGAAGGCGCACGCGATTACTTAGTACCCAGCCGCGTTCAGCAGGGACGCTTTTATGCACTGCCGCAGTCGCCGCAGCTGTATAAGCAGATTTTGATGCTCTCCGGCTTTGACCGCTACTTCCAGATTGTGCGCTGCTTCCGCGACGAAGATTTGCGCGCCGACCGTCAGCCGGAGTTTACCCAAGTGGATATGGAGATGTCCTTCGTCACCGAGGACGACGTGATGACCATGAACGAGGGCCTTGTGAAGCGCGTGTTCCACGAGGTGCTGGGGGTAGACGTGCAAACGCCGTTTTTGCGGATGCCCTACCGCGAGGCGATGAACCGCTTCGGTTCTGACAAGCCCGATATGCGCTTTGGCATGGAGCTGTGCGACGTAACCGAGGCCGTCAAGGACAGCACCTTTGTAGTGTTCCAGTCGGCGGTGCAAGCCGGCGGCAGCGTCCGTGCGCTCGTTGCGAAAGGCATGGCGGACAAGCTCACCCGCAAAGAAATTGACAAATTGGTTGAGGTGGCGAAAACCTACGGCGCAAAAGGCCTTGCCTATACGCGCTGGACAAGTGAGGCTTGCTCCTCCAGCTTTGAAAAATTCCTCACAGAGGACGAAAAGAAAGCGCTTTATGCCGCTGCGGGCATGGAGCAGGGCGACGTGCTGCTGATTGCCGCCGACGCTTCTTGGGAAAAGGCGTGCACGGTGCTGGGCGCAGTGCGTCTTGCCATCGGCGAGAAATTTGACCTGATTGACAAGGATGCTTTTGCGTTCCTGTGGGTGACGGATTTCCCCTTGTTCGAGTATGACGAGGAAAACGGCCGCTATGTGGCAAAGCACCATCCGTTTACCATGCCCAAGGACGAAGACCTTGACCGTTTGGAAACCGACCCCGCAAACTGCCGCGCAAAGGCTTATGATATGGTGCTCAATGGCTGTGAAGTGGGCGGAGGTTCCATCCGCATCAACGACCCCGCTCTGCAAAGCCGCATGTTCGCCGCGCTGGGCTTTACCCCGGAACGTGCAGAGGAGAGCTTCGGCTTTTTGACCGAAGCGTACCGTTACGGCGCGCCTCCCCACGGCGGCATGGCGTTCGGCTTTGACCGTTTGGTGATGCTGATGTTGAAGCGCGACTCTATCCGCGATGTCATCGCCTTCCCGAAGGTGCAGAACGCCGGTGAGCCGATGACAGGCTGCCCGGAGCGCGTGGACGAAAAGCAGCTGGACGAGCTGGCAATCGCCATTTGCCTGCCGCAGGACGGCGAGCAGACCCCCGAAGCATAAGAACCCGTGAGAAACAACAAGGAGGAGCCGCATGGACGAGCAAAGCGCTTTGCAGCTGATATTGCAAAAGCTGGACAAGCTGGATGACAAGTTGACGGCGCTGGAAAGCCGGGTGGCCGCGCTGGACGAGCGCACTTCCCGCTTAGAGGCTCGTGCATGTGCCATTGAACGATGCACGGAACAAATGACGGAGGACACCGCCATCACTCGCGAAGCGGCTAACACGCTGCTGCGCTGGGCGGAAAAAACCGACAATGTCGTGCATGTGGGGCTGTATCCATAAAGACATAAAAAACAAAAGCGCATGTGCTTTCCGTAAAAGGAAGGCGCATGCGCTTTTTGGTTGAACTTGCTTGTGGTGTCAAGCGGCGTTCAAAGTGCGTGATAGGTAAAATCAATCAAAGCGTCTCCGTCGCTGTGCAGAGAAATGCCGTGACTTCAGCTTCACTTGTAAAAATATCGAATAACACTTGTATTTTTTGTATTATTGTGCTATACTTCAATTAAAAGAGCTTGTCAATAAGATATATTAAATTTGCGACAACAAGGCGAAATATTATTAAAAAACGTTTAATCAGATTGGATGAAGTGTGCCGGCGGCCAACAATCTTTTTTAAGATTGTTGCAAGATGAGAGAAAGGTGAGAACGATGACAATTGACAGAATACTACAAGATAAAATCATGAAGCATGAGCATAGATATCCTATATTCGGGCTTATAATAGCAATATTAGGCATGAGTTTTTTCCCGGAAATCAACGTCCCCGTAGTAATTATTAAGTATCTGGCCATTGAAATCCTTAGCGTTATTTTATTGTTCTTACTTTCAAATGTTGCAAAGTCGAGTTTTTATAGCAAACTTACAACGAAACTAGGGATGACTGCTAATATTGCATTGCCAATTTTATTTTTCATCGTATTTTTTTCTATTTTGAATACTTTGAATACAGGTGCTGCAATATCTTCTGAATCTTCTGAGTTCGTAAGTTTCACCTTGATGAAAGTAAACAATATTTTGAGTCTTTTATCGGGAATAGGAATTATTGCAAATTTTGTAGGAACGATTTGGAATAGAAATAATATTTATGGGTTTATTACTTTTGCAAACTTACTGATCTTTGTGAGTACAAACAAAATGTTAGCTAGTTTTTTTGTTAGCAAATCCCAAGCAAAAGATATTTTTTTTATACTTCTTGGTGTGTATGTGATTGGATTACTCATTCTTTTTACGGTAAAAATTTCAGCGAAAAGCAAACTTGTAAAACAAGCAAAATGATAAGAAGAAAAGCGCATGTGCTTTCCGTAAAAGGAAGGCGCATGCGCTTTTTGGTTGAATTTGCTTGTGGTGTCAAGCGGCGTTCAAAGTGCGTGATAGGTAAAATCAATCAAAGCGTCTCCGTCGCTGTGCAGAGAAATGCCGTCTGCTTCGGGCGGAGTGTCGATGATGGTGCTCAAAGCATACGCGCCGTCGTTGATAAACAGTTCGGCACAGCGGCCATCCAGAATCAAACGAAGGGAAAGCTTGCCGTTTTCCGGCGCAATTTTTACACGGCGGATGTGCGGCATGTCACAGCGCGTACCGCACAAGCTGCGGTCAAACAGCAGCTCACCGCGCACCGCGTCCCACTCCACACGGGTGCTGTGCTGTGCGTCCTCGGCAAAGTGCAGCGCAAAGCGGCGGCACTCCGGGCTGGCCGCTGCATCCAGCACCACGGTACAATCAAAGCTGCGTCCGGCAATTCCGTCATACACCGCGCTGCCGTTCAGCGTTTCTCTGTGCTGCACCGTGCTTTTCCACAGAGCTTCCAGCTCCCGCACAGGACGCTGGTATAAACGTCCGTTCTGTACGGAAAGCTCGCGCGGCAGTGTCATGCAGCCAAACCACTTGCTGCGGCGCGGTGTATCGTTGACCGTCGCCCAGTTTTGCATCCACGCAACCATGATGCGGCGGCCATCGGGAGCAAGCACCGTTTGCGGTGCATAAAAATCGGTGCCGCAGTCAATGGCCTGTACTGCTTCGCGCACAAAGCGCAAAGCAGCTTTGTCGTAATGCCCCAAGAGAGCGACGGTGCCGAAACCGGGGTGAAATTCGCCGTCCATGCTGCCCGCCATCTCCTGCGGACTGACCAGCAAAAGCTGATGGCCGTCCAGCGCGAAAAAGTCCGGGCATTCCCACATTTTTCCGTACTCATTGCGGCACATGTCCAAGGTTGCGCGGTATTCCCAGCGGCGTGCGTCGTGGCTTTGATACAGCAAAATGCGTCCTTGATTGTTTTGATCCCGTGTGGAAACAACACATTGATAAAGCCCGTCCTCATACCAGATTTTCGGGTCGCGGAAATCAACAGGGCTTCCGCCTTCGGGCAGGTCGCTTTCGCCAATCACGGGGTTTTGGATGTCCTTAACAAAATTTATCCCGTCACCAATGGCCAAGCATTGCAGCTGGCGCACTTCGCCCGCTTCGTTTTCCTGCACGCCGGTATAAAGCAGCATCAGCCGACCGTCCTCCAGCGGCAGTGCCGTGCCGGAAAAGCAGCCTTTTTCGTCGGCAGGCGTGTCAGGCGCAATGGCACACGGCAAATGCGTCCAGTGCAGCAAGTCAGTGCTGGACGCGTGCCCCCAGTGCATCGGCCCCCAAACGGTATCATAGGGGTGATATTGGTAAAATAAATGATAAGCGCCGTTGTAATAACAAAACCCGTTGGGGTCGTTCATCCAGCCCACCCATGGCGTTAGATGAAATTGGGGGCGGTCTTGTGCCGGAATCTGTGCGCCTTCGCGGGCCTCATAGGCGCGGGCTTGTTCCAGCTTGCTGTGGGAACACGACATAAAGGAGCAACCTCTCTTTCTTGGGAAAATGTGAGCTTATGCAGCGCTTTGCGCATCGGCAGAGGAATCGCCGGACACTTGGGCATAGCGGTCATAGGCGTTTTGGTAAGTTTCCAACAACTCTTCCAAACCATAGCTTTTCAATGTTTCTTTGTAGGCGTTCCAGGATTCGTCTGTAATGCCGCCGTCACGCAGCCAAAGCGCTTCCTGCTCGGACACATAGTTTTCAAAATCGACACGCCATTTGTCAATCGTATCCAGCTCATCCTGCGTGTAGACACAGTCGATGGGATAGCTGGTGGTATCTTTTACAAACGGCATCCAATAATCATACAGGTCGGTCAAACGGTCAACAGCGCGCGGCTCCATTTCAAACGTGTTGGCATAGTAGTCGGACAAAATCAGCTTCGGGCCGTACACTTCATATTCGCTTTTCACTTCGCCTGCACTCTTGCCGAACTTCTCTTGTGCTTCTTCATCGGTAATGCTTTTCCACAGGCCGTTTTCATCCTGGCCGGTAAAGTAAACGTCAATGGGGCCGTATTGCAGCTGCATGACATTTTCCGGGGCATACCATTGGTCGTAGAATTTCAGCAAATTGATGGGGCTTTCGCAGGCAGAAGTAATGCTCAAGCTGCCGGAGTTAATGCCGCCGCCGTCGCGTACCGTGACGTTATAGCTGCCGTCCGGGCCTTCCAACACGGGAAGGAAAACGTAGTCCTCGGCGTGTTCGCCCATCAGCTCCTCAATGTACCACCAAGTCGCGACACCTACATTACCCTGCGCACACTTTGCCATGTACTGCGTGTCCGTTTGGCTGAATGCCTCTTGGTCAATGAGCCCCTCGGCAAACCAGTTGTGGAAATACTCCAGCGCGGCGCGATAGTTGTCATCATCGCTTACAAAGTTGACGGTGCCGTCCGGCTGCAAGAGAAGATCGGCGCAAATATCATTCGTCCAGTTGGTAAAGCCAAACCCGGCGTAGAAGATGTTTTGGCCCCAGCACCATTGATCAATGCCGAATGACATGGGAACGGTGGTTCCTTTGTCGTTGCCGTAGTATTTGGCGCTCATGTCATTCTCTTTGAACGCAACGAGAGCGTCGTGCAGCTCGTCAAGCGTGGTAGGCACTTCCAAGCCGAGGTCATCCAGCCATGCTTTGTTGATCATGGAATACTGCGGCACGGTGTAAATGTTGTAATCGTTTTCTTTGCCGATACCTGCCGTTCCCATTTGCTCCCCGGCGGGCAGGCCGTAGATGCAGCCGTTGTCCATGGTAATCGCAGCGCGAATATCGGGGTGCTCCTCTAAAATTTTGGTCAAATTGGGCATGTATTCTTCCGTGATATAAGGCGTTAAGTCAATCAGCGTTCCGTCCTCGCCGTAATTGGTTAAGTCGTAGTTGCTGAAGCCCACACCGTTGAAGGCGTCGGGCAAATCGTTGCCTGCAATGCGGATGTTGACCTGTTCGGCTAAAGAGTCGCTCATCGTTTCCCAAGTGATGGAAATTCCCGCATTTTCAGACATTTCCTTCAAAACAGAGTTTTGATCATATCCGCCGGACAATGCCGAAATACCGCTGATGATGTTGAAAGAAGTCTGCTCGGTGTTGGGGTTTACCGTTCCCGGCTCTACTTGGTTTTGGTTTGTGCCGCCGCAGCCGATGAGACTTGTCATCATGGCCGCAAGTGCTGCGCTTGCAGCGATCCGTTTCGCAAGTGTTTTCATAATCTTTCTCCTTTTTCAAATTGATGAATGCCCATGGCATAAGAAAACAATTGGAATGAAAGAGTGAACAGCACGGCGCTCAGCCTTTTACTGCGCCGGCCATAAAGCCCTGTTCGAAGTACTTTTGCACAAAGGGATAAATAATCAGCATCGGCGCAGCCGCCACAATGATGGAAGAAAATTTAATCATTTCCGTCAGCTTGTTCAGCTCGGCATATCCGCCGGAAATCATGCTGGCTTGGCTGGCGGAGGTTTCGCTGGCAATCAAAATATTGCGCAGCACCAGCGGCAGCGGTGCACGGCCTTCGCCCGTCATGTAAATCAACGCGGTAAACCAGTCGTTCCAATAGGCAACCATGCTGAACACAACCATCACGGCCATAATGGGTTTTGACAGGGGAATGATAATGCTGAAAAACATGCGCAGCTTCGACGCGCCGTCAATTTCGCAGGCTTCTTTCAGCTCTTTCGGAATGCTGGTTTCAAAAAAGTTGCGCGCGATAATCATATTCGACACCGCCACGCCGCCGGGAAGAAACATGGCCCAAGTGGTGTTGATGAGGCCGGTGTTTTTCACAATAAGATAAGTGGGAATTAAGCCGCCGCCGAAATACATGGTGATAACGAAAAAAATGTTGAAAAATTTACGGCCCGGCAAATCGGGGTTGGAAAGCGGATAAGCGGTAATGTAAATCATCGCGACGGAAAAAACGGTGCCGATGACGGTGTACCAGATGCTGTTTGCATAGCCCGTTAAAATGCTGTCGTCGGAAAACACGGCGGCATATCCTTCGAACGAGAATTGACTGGGCAAAAGAAACGTTTTTCCGGCGTAAACGTCATACGGGTCGGAAAAAGAGGCAACCAGCACATAATACAGCGGATACGCAACCACCAGTAAAATGGCAAGGCAGAGAACCACTAAAATGATATCGCTCGCACGGTCGGAAAGGCCCGGGGGCGTTTGCTTTAATTTTGGGCTGTGGCTGGACATTCAGACTCCTCCTTTATACAAACTGTACGTCGCTGAGCTTTTTGGCAATTTTGCTCACGACAATCAAAAGAACAATATTCACTGCTGTGTTGAACAGACCGATGGCAGTGGAATAGCTGTACTGGGCCCGTTGGATACCCTGTTCATACACATACACGGCAATAATATCGCTGGTGGCTTTGTTCAAATCGGTTTGCAGAAGGAAAACCTTTTCAAAGCCAATATTCATCAAGTTGCTGGCGCTTAAAATCAGCTGAAGAACAGCCATGGGAATCAAAGCGGGCAAGTCGATGTGCAAAATGCGCTGGAACACAGACGCGCCGTCTACCTTTGCCGCTTCATACAAGGCAGTGTCAACGCTGGACAAGGTGGCTAAGTAGATAATCGCGCCCCATCCGGCTTCCTGCCAGATGCCGCTGGCCACATAAATGGTGCGGAACATGTCGCTTTGATTTAAAAAGTCGATGCTCGTGCCAAGCAGCAGGTTGATTAAGCCGCCCGACGGGCTTAAAAAGATGCGCAGCATACCGCAGATAATCATCATGGAAATAAAGTGCGGAGCATATAAAACCGTTTGCACCAATCGTTTGAAACGATGAAAGCGAAGCTGGTTGAGTGCCAGCGCTAAGATAATCGGCACGGGAAAGCTCCAAAGCAAGCTGTACAAGCTTAAAAGTACCGTGTTTTTAATCATGCGCCAGCAATTGGGGGAGGAGAAAAACTCCTCGAACCATTCCAGACCCACCCATTCGCTGCCAAAAATGCCGCGGCTGGCTTTGAAATCGCGGAACGCAATTTGAATGCCGTACATGGGCCCGTACTTATATACAATGGTGAGGATAACCGGAATCAGCAGCAGCAAATAGAGCTGCCAATTTTCCATGATGCGTTGTTTCAGCGGTTTGCGGTGTGGGATGGCGCCGACTGCCGCCGGCGCACTGCGCGACTTGTTCATGCAATTTCCTCCTTCGTGCACTTGCTTCATGAATCGTTTCATAAGCCTTGTGAAACAAAAATAGCACTCTTTTCTCACAAAGTCAATGCTTATTCCAAAAAAATTAATCTAAATCAAATTATTTTGGAGAAAAACACAATTAAAACAAGTTTATATTGGCAAAATTGCCTATGAAATTGAAAGAGTGAAATGAAATTATATGATAATTTTCATGAAATGCTTTACATGAAAAGGGAAAGGAAGTATAATAAGAACAACGATAAGAAATCGAGGTGAAACCGCTGTGAAACGAACAAACCAAGCCGCCACTATGAGTGATGTGGCTCGGGAAGCGGGCGTGGCACTGGGAACGGTGTCAAAGGTAATCAATGGCATTCCCGTGGGGGAAAGCTACCGTTTAAAAGTAGAGCAGGCGGTAAAAAAGCTGAACTACCAGGTAAACCCCAGCGCAAAGGCTTTGAAAAGCAACCGCACCAGCACCATTGCGCTGATTATTCCCAACACGATTGCGCCGTTTTTTGCTATGCTGACGCACCATATCAATATGGCACTGGAGCGGCGCGGATATAAAATGATGCTTTGCTTTACGGAATACGACCGCAGCCGTGAGCAGGAATTTGTCAGCATGGTGGTGCATAACCGGGTAGACGGAATCATCGCGCTTACTTATAACCCCAGTTTGAATATTCCGGCCGGAATCCCCTTTGTTACCATTGACCGGTTTTTCAGCGTTTCTGTGCCGTGTGTTGCTTCCGACAACTTTGGCGGCGGGCAGCTGGCGGCACAAAAATTGGCCCAGCTCGGCTGCCGTCATGTGGCTTGTCTGCGCACGGGCTCCTCTCTTACCAATGAGCCCAGCAAACGTATCGACGGCTTTGTGAGCGGATGCACCCAGGCGGGGTTGTCCTATGAGCTGTGCAACCTGCCGGACGGTACGCCTATGGCGGAATTTGAGGCTTTTTTGCGGCGTAATTTGCTGGAGACAGATTTCCCGCTCGATGGGCTTTTCTGCGGTACCGATTTGATGGCCTGGCAGATTGAGCGCATTGTGAAGTCGCTGGGGCTGCGTGTGCCCGAGGATGTTCAAATCATTGGGTTTGACGGCATTCGCATGTTTGGAGATAAAGACTATGTTTGCTCCACCATTGTGCAGCCCGTGCCGGAGCTTGCCGAAACGGCGGTCAGTATGGTGCTGTCGAACGACTTTACCTGTCTGCCGCCTTTGGTATGCCTGCCGGTTCGCTATCAGCCGGGCGGCACCACGAAAGACAGCGAGACAGGCGAATAAAGCAAACGCAGGGCGTTTGGCGATGGAAAAGCGCGCAGGTCTGCGCGGGTAGAATCGAAAGGAGTTATTCGGATGAAAGATGTTGTGGCACTGGGTGAACTGTTGATTGATTTTGCCCCGGTTTCGGTGGATGAAGCCGGTTATCCGACGTTGAAAGCACAGCCGGGCGGTGCGCCGGGAAATTTTTTGGCGGCACTGCAAGCATACGGGTGTTCGACCGCGATGCTCGGAAAAGTCGGCGACGATGGTTTTGGCGCGCTTTTGCGCCGCACTTTGGAAGAACGCGGCATTGAAACCAGCGGCATTCTGGTTGACCCCGGCGTTTTTACAACGATGGCGTTTGTCACGCTGGACGCCGAGGGAAACCGCTCCTTCAGCTTTGCACGCAAGCCGGGTGCTGATACCTGCCTGTGCAAAGAGGAGCTGGAGCTTTCGCTGATTGATGAATGCAAAGTGTTCCACTTCGGTACGCTCAGCCTCACAGACGAGCCGGCACGCGATGCGACGGCTGCCGCTGTCGAATATGCTAAAAAGCAAGGAAAGCTGATTAGCTTTGACCCCAATTTGCGCAAACCGCTGTGGCCGAGCGATGCCGCCGCAAAAGAGCAAATGGAATGGGGCTTGCGTCAAGCGGATATTGTAAAAATCAGCGACGAGGAAATCGAATTTTTGTGGGGTCTTTCGGCGCAGGACGGCGCGAAAAAACTGCTTTCGGAGTACGGCGTGCAGCTGGTGTATGCGACGCTGGGGCCGAAGGGCTGTTATGCGGCAACGCAAAACGCAAGCGCGGAAGTGGCTTCCCCCAGCGGAATCCATGTGGTGGACACCACAGGCGCGGGCGATATTTTCGGCGGCAGCGCCATGAGCCGCTTTTTGCGTTTGAACAAAGCGCCCGGCGAATTGACAGCCGCCGAGCTTGCCGCCGTAACGCGCTTTGCGTGCTGTGCGGCGAGCCTTTCCACACAAACCCATGGGGGAATTACCAGCATTGTGCCGGAGCAGCGCGTGCTGGAAATCGTGTAAGGCAGAAGCTGCCCGTTATAAAAATGAAACAAGGGAGCAGGAAAGCGTGTGAATGCTTTCCTGCTCCCTTGTTTGTTGTGTTTATTCTACCGGCAAATCCAGCGGAATGTCGGGCGTTTCACCGCGGAAATAGGTGTTGCGGTCTGCTTCGGTAATTTCACGCAGCACGCGGCACGGATTGCCCACAGCCAAGCTGTTGTCGGGGATATCCTTGGTGACAATGCTTCCCGCGCCAATCACGCAGTTAGCGCCGATGGTCACACCCGGACAAATGACGACGTTTGCGCCAATCCAGCTGTTGTCCCCAATGCGCACCGGGCGGCCAAATTCCCAGCCGGAATTGCGCGTTTCGGGATGCACGGGATGCCCGGCGGTGTAAATGCCCACGCGCGGGGCCAGCATCACGCCGCTGCCGATGGTGATAGGGGCAACGTCGAGAAAAATGCAGTCGTAATTGGCATAAAAATTTTCGCCCACATGGATGTTGCTGCCGTAGTCACAGCGAAACGGCGCTTCAATCCATACATTTTTTCCGTGACTGCCCAACAGCGCGTCCAAAAGCTGAACGCGCTTTTCGTATTGATTGGGCGGTGTTTGATTATAAGTATAGCAAAGCATCTGCGCGTTGATGCGCTCCTCGGGCAAGCCGTCTTTGTCGGCGCGGTACAAAAGCCCCGCCACCATTCGCTCTCTTTGATTCATTTCCATTCCCCTTCACAATAAAATTATGAGAAAACAGCAGCACCATGCTGCTTATAAGATAAAGTGAAACAGCCGCAGAATCTCGCAAAAATCAATGGATGAAAAATGCAGCGTCCTTTCGTCCGAAAGTTCCGCGCCGGGATAAAAGCTGGCGGCATAGGCGTCCGGCTCGTTTTTATAGCGCACATACACATCAAACGACGCGGGCAGCTCCACGCGGCACTGTTCATAATTGCCGCTGTTGAGTTGTGTCAGCAGCGTGTCGTGAATGCGCGTTTCGGCAAGCGCAGGGTGCAGACAGGTGACAGAGCCGCCGTCCCCTTTGCCGGTGGGTACGGTGGCCACGCCGGGAATCAGGCTTTGTGCCTGCTCGCACACGCCCGCATCGCCCGAAACAAAGCACACGGGAACACCAAAACAAGCCGCCGTGTAAACGCTCAGAGTCAGCTCGTCAATCAGCGCGCCGTTCATTTCAATGGAGTCAACCTCTCGGCTCAGCGTATGACCCAAGGGGCTGCCCCCAAAGCCCGCGCCCGAATGATAGCCAATTAAGCAAACAGCGTCCCACTGGCCGCGGTGAATGCCGCTCATCATGCCGTAAATATCGCCGGACCAGCCGCGGTTGACCTGTACCTGCTCGGGCAGGGCGGCAAGGTCGATGTTGCGGCCAAGGCCATGCGCATCTTTTACAAGAATGCGTTCGGCCTCTGCGTCCACAGCGGCGGCACAAGCGGCTGCTGTTTCGCACGTCATGCGGTGCTGAGCTGCGCAAAAAGCGCCGTAATCTTCGCCTTCGTCTCCGGTGTCCAGCCAGCTGGTCACACCGCAGCAGCCTTCCATATCACAGGAAAAAAACACGTTCATAGGTCATCCCCCTTTGCAAAGCCGTCCGTGCAGACAGCCCGGCTTAATTTGTCCTTATTATAGCCCATAACAAGGGGCAAGGCAAGCAATGCAGCGCGTTTTTTGGCGATGGGAAAAGCTGGTAAAATGCCCGCGAATGCGCTTTAGTTCAGCGTCTTTCCGAAGAAGGAAAGGGCGGGCGCAGCCTTTTTCATCAGTGCGTCGAACGCCGCCGGCGTCAGGCTCTGTGCGCCGTCGCTTTTCGCGTGTGCCGGGTCGTTGTGTACTTCAATCATCAGGCCGTCTGCACCGGCGGCAATCGCCGCCATGGCAAGCGGTTCCACCATCCACGAAAGCCCCGCAGCATGGCTGGGGTCTACAACGACGGGCAAGTGTGTTTTTGCTTTCAGCATCGGTACCGCAGAGATGTCCAGCGTGTTGCGCATCGAGGTTTCAAATGTGCGGATGCCGCGTTCGCACAAAATGACGTTTTCATTGCCTTCGCTCATAATGTACTCGGCGCTCATCAGCCATTCTTCAATGGTGGCGGAAAGGCCGCGTTTGAGCAAAATGGGGTTTTTCAGCTTGCCCAGCTCTTTCAAAAGCTCAAAGTTCTGCATGTTGCGTGCACCCACCTGAATCACGTCCACGTCGGAGAACATGGGAATATGCTCGGTGTTCATAATTTCCGTAACGATGGGCATTCCCGTTGCTTCGCGTGCTTTGCGCAAAAGCTCCAGCCCTTCGGCGCGCATACCTTGGAACGCATACGGCGAAGTGCGGGGCTTGAACGCGCCGCCGCGCAAAAGGCCCGCGCCGCTTTCGTGAACGTCACGCGCGACGGAGATAATCTGCTCCTCGCTCTCTACGCTGCACGGCCCGGCAATGACGGCAAAATGGCCGCCGCCGATTTTGTGGCCGCCGATATCGACCACGGTATCTTCGGGGTGGAATTTGCGGTTGGCTTTTTTGTAGCCCTCGCTGACGCGCTTGACATCCTCCACCGCGTCATTGGCCAGCAGCGCGTCCACGTCCACACAGGAGGTGTCGCCGATTAAGCCTAAGATATGGGTTTCGGTGCCTTTGGAGTCGTGAATGGACAGGCCGGAATGCTCCAGCGCGCCGCGCAGTGCGGCAACGTCTTCTTGTTTTGCGGTTTGTTTCAAAATAATAATCATGGTACTTTCCTCTCCTCTTGCCGGCGCGAATCGGGTTCGGCCTTGCTGTTTTTGGATACAAAATCAAAAACGCCCCGACAGACGGGCAAAACCGTCTGCCGGGGCGCTGTCAGCAGGAATTTTATGCGTTTCCTGCGGCCAAAGCACGACAAAGACGGCCATTCCTCATAAAAAAGAAATAGCCATAAGCGTAATAAAAAGCTGCCGCAAATAAACGCATAGGAAAAACCTCACAATTTTGTATTGGGTGAAGTATACTCTGTTTTGCCCGGTTTGTCAAGCCGTTTCAACAAGTTTGTATTCCGAATTTGCAAATCTTTTTTATATTGCCGCGAAACAACACTCTCTTGAAGATTTTGTCAAAAATCTGTGTGGCTGTATTCTTCCACCAACGCGTCATTCGCTTTTCCAACTACTTCAAACTTTGTCAATGTGGAATAACGGCTCGGATAGACTTCGCGCAGAGGGGATGATGGGTCGTCATATTGGAAGTTGATGATATCCCCGACTTCCAAGCGGTCAACTTGTTCCGTAATTTTGGCATCGTCAGGGTCAAAATAAACGTATGCGATGTCAGATAAGCCCGTTTCTTTATGGTCCATGAAAACAATAAAGTTAGACTCCTTGATTTTAATCACCATAGCACCTTCCACCTTGCCGGAAACCTCCGTGGTTGTGATTTCCGAAAAAACGGCAAGAGAGCTGGATACGGAAGCTTCACCGTCCATGCTGCACGAGGAAAACAGCCCAGCGCAGAAAATGAAGAGAAGAAGTATTCGCTTTTTCATTTAAAAACGTCCTTATCAAAATTTGTTGATTGCATTTAACAGCCAATCATTCATCAGTACGGCAGCGTTATAGCTGGAGGAAGCCTGACCAACCCCGTAGTCATGAATTGCATAAGCGGTATAGCCCAATCCGTTTTCATATCCAAACAAGGGGGCGCCGCTCTGTCCTTCTTCAGTATCGACATTATGGAGAATTCCCGGCAGCTCTTTTGTCCAACCGGCTCTAATTTGACCGTTTGCAATGTAAAAACGTGCGTTGATTGCGAGATTTACATTATGACTGGCGTGATTCAGATCTCCGGGGTAGCCGCCGATGTAAACATTCTTTCCGACAACGTCGTTAATATTCCATGCTTTTCGTCCAAGCCAACCGGTTTTGCTTCCGATATCAGAGCCGACTTTAATCAGACCCCAATCGTCCTTGGGATTCGCTGAACTTGCCCACTCGCCGCCAACAGAAAATGTTGTAGCTGCATAACTTCCGATGGGATGGCTTGAGCCGTTGGAAGCGGGATAAACCACAACACGCGTTGCCCAACCGCCGGCTCCATGATCATATAGGACATGTCCGGCTGTGGCGATTTTATGGGTGCCAACTACAAAGCCGGTGCCAAGAGCAGCGGAACCATTGGGAAAATAAGAAATAATCTTACAGTGGTTATACAGTGGACCGGAAAGAGTAGTAACGAGCTCTCGGGTATCGCTGCCAATTACAGAATTTAGAGAGGGTGTATCTGTATCTTTTAATTCGGGGGGGATATACTGTGGTATTTCTTCTGATCTTCCACGAAGCTCAAGTGGAGATACATAGTGAACATCACCGGTTGATGCGTCCCTCTCGTAATAACCTGCCGAACCCGCGGTGATTGATGTAACACTTTCGAGATCGGTGTGAACTACTCCGTCACTGGATGTTAAATTTTTATTGCCCAAGGTTTCAGAGATTTCACTGATAGAGGAGCAATTAACGGCAAAAGGTTCTGCATTTTTCTCAGATAAATAGTTTTCTTCAGCATGAACGGCTGTTGTAAGTGCAACAAGCAACATACAAGTGAGACAATAAGAAAGAAAAAATTTTTTCACAACAATAACCTCCATTATTTTTTTTCACGATAAAAATATCCTAGGTATTTATCACCTCTTCCTTCTCTTAAAGGTTGAGATTCTACAACAATCTCCAAATTTTCTAATATATTCTATTTAATGGTATTATTTTATCATATGTTTATTTTAAATGCAATCAAAAAATACACGTATTTTTATAAAAGATAATAAAAATTAAAGAGTAAGCTATCAAAGCAGTTGCATCGCAGAATTTCAAAAACTCGTGCCGACTGTTGTATGACAGATAGGTTGTTTTTCCGCTAGTGACAAAAACAACCTTTGCAAAACGGTTTTCTTGTCGTTTTTTCCGAAAATGAAGTGAATTGACCGATTTTAGGTTGATTTTACATAAGAAAAAGGGTAAGATAGAAGCAGTAACGCACACATGCAACCACGAGAGGAAAGCTGCAAAAACCGCTGTCAAAGGAGGCCTTTGCATGAATAGAAACCTGTTTGTCCTGCCGGCAAAGGGGCATCGTGTAACCTTTTCCCACTCGCAGTGCAGCCGCGTGCGTCAAACGCAATTCGTGTAACAAAAAGGGTCTGAGTGTATCTGCACTCAGGCCCTTTCTGCTTATCACCCACCGCCGCTCGGAAAGCGCGGGCAGAAAAGGAGAAACAACATGACAAAAAAAGTGGCAATCATCATGGGTTCGGACAGTGACTGGGGCGTTGTAAAAGCAGCTGCCGTTCAGTTGAAGGCATGGGACATTCCCTTTGAGGCGCATGTGCTCAGCGCACACCGCACTCCCGAAGCAGCGGCGGACTTCGCCAAAAACGCCGAGGAAAACGGCTTTGCCGTCATTATTGCGGCGGCGGGCATGGCGGCACACCTCGCGGGTGCAATGGCGGCTAATACCACGCTGCCCGTCATCGGCATTCCCGTCAAGGGCGGCGCCATGGACGGTATGGACGCGCTGCTGGCTACTGTGCAGATGCCCTCCGGCCTGCCCGTTGCCACCGTTGCGCTGAACGGCGCAAAAAATGCAGCCGTGCTGGCCGCACAGATTTTGGCCGTTTCGGACGAGCGCATCAGCGGCCTTTTGAAGGACGCACGCACGGCAATGAAAAATGAAATTGCCGCAAAGGACGAAAAGCTGGCGCAAGAGATTGCAGCCCTGTAAAAAACAAACCAATCAGCGGCGCAGGCCATGCGCCGAAACAGAAAAGAAACGGAGAGAAGAACAATGAAAAAACTGGAACAGCTGTATGAAGGAAAAGCAAAAAAGGTATTCGCCACCGAAGACCCCGCACTGGTCATTGTGGATTATAAAGACGACGCTACCGCAGGCGACGGCGAAAAAAAGGGCACCATCCGCGGCAAGGGCGTTGTCAACAATCGCCTTTCCAACAATTTGATGAAAATGCTGGAAGAAAAGGGCATTCCCACCCACTTTGTCGAGGAGCTGAGCGAGCGCGAGACCGTTGTGAAAAAAGTGGAAATTGTGCCTCTTGAGGTCATCGTGCGCAACGTGGCGGCCGGCAGCTTTACGAAGCGCCTTGGCGTTGCCGAGGGAACCGTGCTGAAAGCCCCGACGCTGGAGTTCAGCTACAAAAACGACGATTTGCACGACCCGCTGATCAACCACTATCACGCACTGGCGCTGGAACTGGCAACACAGGAGGAAATCGACACCATTTCCGACTACGCATTCCGCATCAACAAAATTTTGTCGGAGTACCTCTTGGGCTTCAACATTCGTTTGATTGACTTTAAGCTGGAGTTTGGCCGCCTTGCCGACGGCACCATCGTGCTGGCGGACGAAATCAGCCCCGACACCTGCCGTTTCTGGGACGCAACCACCGGCGCACATCTGGACAAAGACCTGTTCCGCCGCGACCTCGGCGGTGAGGAAGAAGCCTACAAAGAGGTTATGAGCCGTCTTTTGGGCGAATAAGACAAAGCGCACAACCGCGCCGGGCGCGCCCGGCTAAAGATGCACAAAAAAGAGGAGCGTTATCAAATGGAGAAAAGTTTTTCCGAAAGCTATAAAGCGGCGGGCGTAGACATCACCGCCGGGTATCAGGCGGTAGAGCTGATGAAGCAGCACGTTGCCCGCACGATGACGGCAGGCGCTTTGGGCGGCCTCGGCGGTTTCGGCGGCATGTTTGAGCTGGATATGACCGGCTTGACGCGCCCGGTGCTGGTGTCCGGCACGGACGGCGTAGGCACTAAGCTGAAGCTGGCCTTTTTGATGGACAAGCACGACACCGTGGGTATCGACTGCGTGGCGATGTGCGTGAACGACGTCATCACCTGCGGTGCAAAGCCCCTCATCTTCTTGGACTACATCGCTTGCGGCAAAAACGTGCCGGAGAAAATCGCGTCCATTGTGGCCGGTGTCGCCGAGGGCTGTGTACAGGCGGGCGCGGCGCTCGTGGGCGGTGAAACCGCCGAAATGCCCGGCTTTTACACCGAGGACGAATATGACCTCGCGGGCTTTACGGTGGGTGTCGTTGACAAAGCGAAAATCATCGACAACACCCGGATGCAGCCGGGCGACGCCATCATTGCGCTGGCTTCCTCCGGCGTTCACTCCAACGGCTTTTCGCTGGTGCGCCGCGTGTTCGGCTTAGACAGCGAAGGCGCAAAGCGTTTGAATGTGTACTCCGACGAGCTGGGCAAAACGCTGGGCGAAGCACTGCTTGCCCCCACAAAAATTTATGTCAAGCCCGCGCTGGCACTGCTGGAAAAAGTGGATGTGCGCGCACTGAGCCATATCACGGGCGGCGGCTTCTACGAGAACATTCCCCGCGCACTGGCAGGCGGCTGTGTCGCAAAAATTGAAAAAGCGGCGGTTCGCACCCCGGCGCTGTTTGACCTGTTGGCGCGTGAGGGCGGCATCCCCGAGCGTGATATGTTCAACACGTTCAATATGGGCGTGGGCATGGCGGCGGTTGTCCCTGCCGACCAGGCAGATGAAGCCGTGCGCATTTTGAAAGACGCGGGCGAGGACGCTTACATCATGGGCGAAATTGTCAAGGGCGAAGAAAAGGGCGTTGAATTATGGTAAATGTAGCGGTGCTCGTGTCGGGCGGCGGCACAAACCTGCAAGCGCTCATTGACGCGAAAACAGCGGGCAATCTGCCCAAGGCAAAGCTGGCGCTGGTGATTGCCTCTAAGCCCGGTGTGTATGCGCTGGAGCGTGCCAAAGCGGCGGGCATTCCCACCGAAGTGGTGTGCCGCAAAGACTTTGACACGTCCGAAGCCTTTGACCGGACGATGCTGGAAACCCTGCGCCGGTATAACATCGGCGTGGTGGTGTTGGCGGGGTATTTGTCTATTGTCGGCGCACCGGTAGTGGCCGCTTATCCCGACAAAATCATCAACATTCACCCCAGCTTGATTCCCAGCTTCTGCGGCGCGGGCTATTACGGCTTGCGCGTCCACGAAGCGGCGCTGAAAAAAGGCGTGAAGGTGACAGGTGCAACGGTGCATTTGGTAAACGAAAAGTATGACGACGGACGCATCCTTTTGCAAAAGGCCGTGGCCGTCGAGGAGGGCGACACGCCCGAAACGTTGCAAAAGCGCGTGATGCAGCAGGCGGAATGGGAAATTTTGCCCAAAGCCCTCGATATGCTCACGCGCGGCGAGTAAAGCGGCCCTTGTGCCGCTTTCTCCCATTTTACCCCGGGCGCAGCGCGCTTTCGGACACGGAGAAAGAAAGGAAATGTGAAGTTATGGAGCTTTTAAATTTGGCAGCGGAGCTTGCCACCAATTCCTATCCCGGCCGCGGCATCGTGGTGGGCAAAAGCGCGGACGCAAAATATGCCGTGATTGCCTACTTTATCATGGGCCGCAGTGCCAACAGCCGCAACCGCGTATTTACCCCGCTGGACGGCGGCATCATCACCGAGGCGGCTGACCCCTCCAAGCTGGAAGACCCGTCCCTGATTATCTATGCGCCGGTGCGCGTATTGGGCAAAAAAACCATCGTGACAAACGGCGACCAAACCGACACGATTTACAACGGCCTCAGCGAGGGCGAAGGCTTTGCCAAATCGCTGCGCAAGCGCACCTTTGAGCCGGACGAACCGAACTTCACCCCGCGTATTTCCGCGCTGCTGAAGGTCAAAGACGGCGAAATGAGCTATAAAATGTCCATTTTGAAATCGAACGACGGCAACGCCGAGAGCGTGGAGCGCTTTTTCTTTGAATATCCGCAGCCGGTGGCAGGCGAGGGCCGCTTTTTGCACACCTACCGCTGCGACGGCAACCCCATTCCCAGCTTTTTCGGCGAGCCTGAGCGCGTGCGCTTAGGCGATGACGACATTGATACCTTTGCAAAAACGCTGTGGAACAGCTTGAACGAGGAAAACAAGGTGTCGCTCTTTGTGCGTTACATTGAGCTGGAAACCGGCAAAGAAACCGACCGCATCATCAATAAAAACGAAAAGGTGTAAACGATGAAAGAAATGGAATTAAAATACGGCTGCAACCCCAACCAAAAACCCGCGCGCATTTTTATGGCGGAGGGTGAGCTTCCCGTTACGGTGCTGAACGGCAAGCCCGGCTATATCAACTTTTTGGATGCGCTGAACTCCTGGCAGCTCGTGAAAGAGCTGAAGGAAGCCACCGGCCTTTGCGCGGCGGCATCGTTTAAGCACGTTTCTCCGGCGGGTGCTGCGCTGGGTCTGCCCCTGACCGACGCCATGAAAAAAATGTACTTTGTCGAAGGGATGGAGCTTTCTCCGCTGGCATGTGCCTATGCCCGCGCCCGCGGCGCTGACCGTATGTCCAGTTTTGGCGATTGGATCGCGCTTTCCGACGTGTGCGACGAGTCCACGGCGCTTGTGATTGAGCATGAAGTGACGGACGGCATCATTGCCCCCGGCTACACCGACGAGGCGCTGGCGATTTTGAAGAAAAAGCGCAAGGGCGGCTACAACATTGTTGCCATCGACCCGAACTACACCCCCGCGCCCATCGAGCGCAAGGATGTGTTCGGCATTACGTTTGAACAGGGCCGCAATGAAGCAAAATTTGACAACTCCACCTTTGACAATATCGTGACTGAAAATAAAACGCTCACCGATGAGCAAAAGCGCGATTTGCTGCTTTGCCTGGTGACGCTGAAATACACCCAGTCGAACTCCGTGTGCTATGCCGAGGGCGGCCAGATTATCGGCGTGGGCGCAGGCCAGCAAAGCCGTATTCACTGCACGCGCCTCGCGGGCAACAAAGCGGATATTTGGCACTTGCGCCAACACCCGAAGGTGCTGGGTCTGCCCTTCCGCGACGACGTTTCCCGCCCGAACCGCGACAACGCCATTGACGTGTACATTTCCGATGAGTACGAAGACGTCATTGGCGAAAACGTGTGGGCCGATACCTTCACCGAGCGCCCCGAAGTGCTGACGGCGCAGGAGAAAAAGGAGTGGCTGGCACAGTTTACGGGCGTGTGCCTTGGTTCGGATGCGTTCTTCCCGTTTGGGGATAACATCGAGCGTGCCCGCCGCAGCGGCGTGAGTGCGATTGTGCAGCCGGGCGGCTCCATTCGTGACGACAACGTGATTGAAGCGTGCAACCGTTACGGCATCGTGATGGCGTTTAACGGCTTGCGTTTGTTCCATCACTAATGCAGACACTCAAGCGTGCGGCTTCGCCCGCGCTGATGGTGGTGTGTGCGGCGTTTTACCTCTGGGCGGTGGCGTGTGCCGGCGGCCGCGTCACAACCATGCTCATTTGTGCGCTGTATGCGGTTCTTTGTATTTACGCGCCGGGGAAAAGCGCGGCTCGTGCCTGCGGTGCAAAGCGTTCCGGGTTAGAGCGAACCGCGGCCCTTGTGTTTGGCGCAAGTTTGTTCACGCTGCTGTCGATTGCGGCAAGCGTAACAGGCGTTTGGCTGCTGCTGTGGCTTCCGCTCATTTGGACGGCATGGGACATGTTTCAACACCGCCGGGAACTTTCGTGGAAAACTCCGCGCGCCAATTTGCTTTTGCCGCTTTTAACCGTTTTGACGGCGGCCGCGGCGGTTCTGCCGCAAGCGCACCCGTCTGCGGCGGGGCAAATTGTCCCAAACCACGATTTTTATTGGAACCTCGGCAACGTGGAAAGCTTTTTAAACGGCTTTCCGCCGTCTGATTTGCGCTTTAGCGGTTACACGCTGACGTATCATTGGCTCACAGAGCTGTTTTGTGCCGGATTCACGATGGCGAGCGGCGGCGCAGCCTATGACGTGACGGCGTTCTTTGTCCCGGCGGTGACGCTGTTGGCGCTGCTGGCGGTTTTGTTTGAGTGCGGCGCGCTGTTTTTGGGCGCAAACACGCGCTTTGTGACGCTATTCGTGTGGCTGACGCTGTTTGGCGGGTGTGCGTCGCTGTGGAAAGTCATTGCGCGCGGATACAGCCCTTTTTGGAATATGAACATGCGCCATTTGCTGACGAACATCAACGGCGTTGCCACGGGTACGCTGTTCTTGGCGGCGTTTTCCGCGGCGGTATGGATGCTGTGGCAAAGAGAAGTGCCGCGCTGGGCGTATGGCATGGGTGCAGCGGCATTTTTGCTGCTGACGTTGGCAAAAGGCCCGGTCGGCGGCATTGCGGCCCCAGCGCTGGCGGCGGCTTGTGTATGGGAATGCGGGAAAGCGCTGTGGAAAAAACAGCCGCTTGCAAAGCCGCTGCACCGTGCCGCATTCGCCGTGTGTATACTAGTGCTTTTTGGCGCTGTTTACTCGTGGCTCTTTTCCGCCGGGGCGGGAACGAGCGTGCATTTTGACATGGACGGAACGCTGGGCAAGTCCTATTTTGTCAACGTGCTGACGGCGCTTCAGGCGCGGTTCCCCGCACTGTACCCGCTGCTGATTCCCTTGTTTTGGGTGCTGCAAACGCTTTGCTTTGCGCCCTTTGGCGCGCTCTTTGCGCTTGTGGGCGGCGTTTTGTGGCTTTGGCGGCGCGGTTCGGCGGCACCCCCTTGGGTGTTTGCCGCAGCCGGTGCGCTGGGCGGTTTTTTGGCGTTTTATCTGTTTGACCATGAGGCGATGAGCCAAATGTATTTTGCTTTTGCCGGGCTGTTTTTCTGCAACTTGATTGGTGTGAAAGCGCTTTCGGTGCTGTGGCCGCGCCGCATTGTGCGGGCAGTAGGCGCTGCTGCGCTTGCCGTGTGCTTTGCCACGGGTGCCTGTACGGCTTTTTGGCTGGGCGCACAGGCGGTGCATCCCAGCGAAAACCCGCGCGACTTGACGCTGACTGCCGCCGAAGAACAGGCGATGAAAGTTTTGCGCAGTGAAATGCAGCCGGGCGAACAGTTTATCACAAACCGGATTCACACCGGCAAAGCGCTGGAGGGCCTTTCCAATGTGTATACCGGCCTTTCGGGCAGACAGTGTTACATGGAGGGCTTTAAGTACGCCATTTCCAATTTGGGCGTTACAAGCGAGGAGGCGCTGGCGCGCGTGCAGAAAGCAAAAGACGTGTTTTCTGCGCAGACAGGCGCACAGGCGGCCGAGGCGTTACCCGAAGGAGTGCAGGTGATTGTATACAGCAAACATGCTGCGCAAAGCGGCTGGGACGTGCTGGAGGGTGAGCCGTGCTTGGCCGAGCAGTGGGCCGAGGATGGGGCGCTTTCGCTGATTTTTGAAAACGAGGACACCATGATTTTCCGTGCGGCATAACACAGGCAGCACGGTGCATGGTGCAACAAGAACGGAGGAACAACATGAAGGTTTTGGTCGTAGGCGGCGGTGGGCGTGAACACGCTATCGTGCGCAAGCTGAAAGAAAGCCGCGGTGTGACAAAGCTGTATTGTGCGCCGGGCAACGGCGGAATTGCCATGGACGCTGAATGTGTGAACATTGCGGCAACCGATTTGGAAGGCATGGTGCGCTTTGCCGCCGAGGAAAAGATGGATTATGTTGTCGTTGCGCCGGACGACCCCTTGGCCATGGGCATGGTGGACGCGCTGAACGCGGCGGGCATCCCGGCGTTCGGCCCCAACAAAGCCGCCGCGCGCATTGAAGCCAGCAAGGCGTTCAGCAAGGATTTAATGAAGCGTTACGGTATCCCCACGGCGGCCTATGAGGTGTTCGACGACGCCGACAAGGCCAAGGCCTATGTGAAGGAGAAAAACCGTTATCCCGTTGTCATCAAAGCGGACGGCCTCGCACTGGGCAAAGGCGTTTTGATTTGCGAAACCGAGGACGCAGCCATGAACGCCATCAACAGCATGATGTGTGAAGGCGCGTTCGGCGCGTCGGGAAGCCGCGTGGTGATTGAGGAGTTTCTCACCGGCCCGGAGGTGTCTGTACTGAGCTTTACCGACGGAAAAACAGTGGTTCCCATGATTTCCAGCATGGACCACAAGCGCGCACTGGACGGCGACAAAGGATTGAACACGGGCGGCATGGGTACCATCGCCCCAAACCCCTACTACACCCCCGAAGTGGCAAAAGTGTGTATGGAGACCATTTTCCAGCCGACGGTCAATGCCATGGCCGCCGAGGGCTGCCCGTTCAAGGGCTGCTTATACTTCGGGCTGATGATTACGCCGGACGGCCCCAAAGTGATTGAATATAACTGCCGCTTCGGAGACCCTGAAACCCAAGTGGTGCTTCCGCTTTTGGAAAGCGATTTGCTCGCCGTGATGCAGGCCGTGACCAACGGCACACTGGCGGACTGCGAAGTGAAATTTTCCGACAAAAGCGCCGCGTGCGTCATTTTGGCTTCGGGCGGATATCCCGAAGCGTATGAAAAGGGCAAGCCGATTGCCGGGCTGACAAACGGCCAGCCGGAAAACGGCGGCGCGGTGGTGTATCACGCGGGAACAAAACAAGAGCCGGACGGTGCGCTGGTGACTGCCGGCGGCCGTGTGCTGGGCGTGACCGCGCTGGCCTCCAGCTTGAAGCAGGCCATTGACGCGGCTTATATTGCCGCTGAGAACATTACCTTTGAAGGCGTTCACATGCGCCGCGACATCGGCGCGCGTGCGCTCGCCGCAAATGAAGGAAAAGAGGGATAAGCCAAATGTCAGTTTATCGCATTTATGTGGAAAAAAAGCCGGAATATGCCGTAGAGGCAAAAGGGCTTTTGCATGAGATTCAAACCCTGTTAGGCGTGCAGTCTGTTACAGGGCTTCGCATTTTGAACCGCTATGACGTGGAGGGCGTGACGGAAAGCGTCTTTTTGGACAGCGTCAACACGGTGTTCAGCGAGCCGCAGCTCGACTTGACCCACGCCACCATTCCTGAGGGCGATGTGGTGTTTGCCACTGAGTTTTTGCCCGGTCAGTTTGACCAGCGCGCGGCCAGCGCGGCGGAGTGCATTCAGCTGGCGTCCGGCGGCGAGCGCCCCACGGTGGCTTATGCGCGCGTTTACCTGCTCAGCGGTACGCCCACGGCTGCCGAGGTGGCGGAAATTGAAAAATACGTCATCAACCCTGTGGAAGCCCGCAAGGCACTGCTGGAGGCAAAGCAGACGCTGGCTGTGGAGTACACCGTACCCACCGAAGTGGCAACGCTGAAAGGCTTTTGCGAGTTGTCCCCGGCGGCACTGCGCGAGCTGATTGCCGGGCTGGGACTGGCGATGGACGAGGGCGATATTGCATTCTGCCAAGAGTATTTCCGCTCTGAGCAGCGCGACCCGACCATTACCGAAATCCGCATGATTGACACCTATTGGTCCGACCATTGCCGTCATACCACGTTCGGCACCATTTTGGACAATGTCAATATCAGCGACCCGGTCATCAAAGCGTCCTACGAAAATTATTTGAAGCTGCGTGCGGATGTTCACGCGGGCAAATATAAGCCCATGTGCCTGATGGATCTCGGCACCATCGGCGGCAAGTACCTGAAAAAAGAGGGCATTTTGCAAAATCTCGATGAGTCGGATGAAATCAACGCTTGCAGCGTAAGAATCAGCGTGGATAACGACGGCGTGAACGAGCCGTGGCTGCTGCTGTTTAAAAACGAAACGCACAACCACCCCACGGAGATCGAACCGTTCGGCGGTGCGGCTACCTGCATCGGCGGCGCTATTCGTGACCCGCTGGCCAACCGCGGCTATGTGTATCAGGCCATGCGTGTGACCGGCGCGGGCGACCCGCTCAAGCCCGTAAAAGAGACCATTCCCGGCAAACTGCCCCAGCGCAAGCTGGTGACAACGGCTGCCGCCGGTTATTCCAGCTACGGCAACCAAATCGGCCTTGCCACGGGACAGGTGGACGAGTGGTATCACCCCGGCTATGTGGCAAAGCGTATGGAAATCGGCGCAGTAGTGGGCGCAGTACCCGAGGAGAATGTGCGCCGTGAAGAACCGCAGCCCGGCGATGTAGTCATTCTTTTGGGCGGACGCACGGGCCGCGACGGCTGCGGCGGTGCAACGGGTTCTTCTAAAGCCCACAAGACCGAAAGCTTGGAAACCTGCGGCGCAGAAGTACAAAAGGGCAATGCGCCCATCGAGCGCAAGCTTCAGCGCTTGTTCCGCACCAAAGAGGCAACCCTTCTGATCAAGCGCTGCAACGACTTCGGCGCGGGCGGCGTATCCGTTGCCATCGGTGAGCTGGCAGACGGCTTGGAAATTGACCTCAACGCAGTGCCCAAAAAGTACGAGGGCTTAGACGGCACCGAGCTTGCTATTTCCGAAAGCCAAGAGCGTATGGCGGTTGTGGTTGCCGCAGACGAAGCCGAACACTTTATTTCTCTGGCCAATGGGGAGAACTTGGAAGCCACTGTGGTGGCGATGATTACCGAATCGCCGCGCCTTGTCATGCGCTGGAATGATAAAGTGATCTGCAACATCTCGCGCGAATTTTTGAACTCCAACGGCGCGAAAAAGCACGCTGCCGCGATGGTGACAAAAGCCGTTGTCGGCCAGCCGCGCCGCAAAGGCGAAAGCTTTGCCCAGCGCTTTGAAAACCTGATGAGCGACCTTAACGTGTGCAGCAAAAAGGGCCTCTCGGAGCGCTTTGACTCCACCATCGGCGCAGGCACTGTGCTGATGCCCTTCGGCGGCAAAACGCAGATGACCCCTGCCCAAGCCATGGTGGCAAAGCTGCCCGTGCCGCACGGCGAAACGAAAACATGTTCCGCGATGGCGTGGGGCTTTAACCCGTTTATCAGCGAGCAGAGCCCCTATCACGGCGCATATCTGGCCGTGGTGGAAAGTGTGGCAAAGCTGGTGGCAACCGGCCTCGAAGCCGACCACGCTTACCTGACCTTCCAAGAATACTTCGAGCGTCTGGGCAATGATCCCATGCGCTGGGGCAAGCCGCTCAGCGCACTGCTGGGTGCGCTGGATGCACAAATTGGCCTTGGCGTTGCGGCCATCGGCGGCAAAGACTCCATGTCCGGCTCGTTTGAAAACCTGCATGTGCCGCCCACACTCGTCAGCTTTGCCGTTGCCGCGGGCAATACGGACGAAATTATTTCCAACGAATTCAAAACCGCCGGCTCCAAACTCGTGTGGCTGCGCCCCGAGTATGAGGAGGACGGCGTGCGCCCGAAGGCAGAAAGCCAGAAAGCGCTGTTTGAGCAGGTGACGGCACTCATCCGTGAGGGCAAGGTGCTGTCGGCTTACACACCCGGTTATGGCGGTGTGGCGGAAGCGCTGTTCAAAATGGGTCTTGGCAACCGCATCGGCGTTGCGCTGGACGCAGACATTGACCGTGAGGAGCTTTTGCGCTATGCTTACGGCAGCTTTGTGCTGGAGCTGGCAGACGAGATGTGTGTTGGCGTGCGTTTGGGCAACACAACTTCCCGCTATGTCTTTGCATCCGGCGGCGAGGAAATCGACCTCGACGCGGTGCGTGAGAAATATGAAAGCAAGCTGGAAAGCGTACTGCCGTATTACAGCATCGAGCAGGGAGAGGGCGAGGAAGTGCCGCCCATCACCTTCGCTGCGGAGCGCCGCTATCAGTCGGCTACCAAGTCGGCAGTGCCCCGCGTCTTGATTCCCGTATTCCCCGGCACAAACTGTGAATATGATTCTGCCCGCGCGATGGAGCGTGCAGGCGCACAGCCGGAAATTTTCGTCATCAACAACTTGACGCCGCAGCACGTTGCCGAAAGCGTGGAAGCCATGGTGAAGAAAATCGAGCAAAGCCAGATGATTTTCCTGCCCGGCGGCTTCTCGGGCGGCGACGAGCCGGAAGGCAGCGCGAAGTTTATCACGGCGTTCTTCCGCAACCCGGCTGTTACCGAAGCGGTCCGCCGCTTGATTCATCAGCGCGATGGCTTGATGCTGGGCATCTGCAACGGCTTCCAAGCGCTCATCAAGCTGGGTCTGGTGCCGTTCGGTGATATTGTAGATACCGACGAAACCTGCCCGACGCTGACGTTCAACACCATTGGGCGCCACCAGAGTATGCTGGTCAATACGCGCATTGCTTCCAACAAATCGCCGTGGCTGCAATATATGCGCCCGGACGACATCCACACCATTGCCATCAGCCACGGTGAGGGTCGCTTTGTCGCCACGCCCGAAACGCTCAAGCGCTTGATTTTAAACGGACAAGTCGCTTCGCAGTATGTCGATTTGGACGGCAAGCCCACCATGGACGTGCGCTTTAACCCGAACGGCAGTATGCTTGCTATCGAGGGCATTACCAGCCCGGATGGCCGTATCTTCGGCAAGATGGGTCACTCGGAGCGCAGCGGCGACAACCTGTATAAAAACGTACCCGGCAACAAGATGCAGGAGCTGTTCCGCGGCGGTGTCGATTACTTCCGCTTTTAAGGCGAGGGCCTGAATCTCAATCAAACAGGAAGCGCCGTGCCGCAAATGCGGCGCGGCGCTCAGAAAGGATTGCACTATGAGTCACGACCGTTATATCAGCCCGTTTGAAACGCGCTATGCCTCTAAGGAAATGCAGTATATTTTTTCCGAGGACAATAAGTTTAAAACATGGCGCCGCCTGTGGATTGCGCTGGCCAAGGCCGAAAAGGCGCAGGGCCTGAACATTACCCAGGAGCAAATTGACGAGCTGGAAAAGTATAAAGACGATATCAACTATGACGTGGCCGTTGCACGCGAAAAAGAGTGCCGCCACGACGTGATGAGCCATGTCTATGCCTACGGCGTACAATGCCCCGGGGCAAAGGGCATCATCCACCTCGGCGCAACCAGCTGCTATGTAGGCGATAACACCGATATTCTGGTGATGAAAGAAGCACTCGAAGTGGTGCGCCGCAAGCTCTTGAACGTCATGGCGCTGCTGGCAAAATTTGCACGCGAGTATAAAGATATGCCCGCCTTGGCTTACACTCACTTGCAGCCCGCCCAGCTGACCACCGTCGGCAAGCGCGCTACCCTGTGGCTGCACGAGCTGTATCTGGACTATGAAGAACTGTGCCGCCGCATGGAAAGCCTTGCGTTGCTCGGCTCCAAAGGCACCACCGGCACACAGGCCAGCTTTGTGGAGCTGTTCGAGGGCGACGGCGCGAAAATCAAGGCGGTAGAACAGGCGATTGCCGAGGAAATGGGCTTGCCGCGTGTGGTTCCCGTTTCGGGTCAGACGTATTCCCGAAAAGTCGATTATAACGTGCTGTCTACGCTGTCCGGCATTGCGCAGAGCGCGATGAAGTTCGGCAACGATTTGCGCTTGCTGGCAAACTTCAAAGAGATGGAAGAACCGTTCGAGAAAAACCAGATTGGTTCTTCTGCCATGCCCTATAAGCGCAACCCCATGCGCTGTGAGCGCATCTGCGCACTGGCACGCTATGTGATGGTGGACGTGCTGAACCCCGCCTTCACCGCCGGAACACAGTGGTTTGAGCGCACGCTCGACGACTCCGCGAATAAGCGCGTGGCAGTGGCCGAGGCATTTTTGGCAACGGACGCCATTTTGAACATTCTCATCAACGTGTGCGACGGCCTTGTCGTGTATCCGAAGGTGGTTCGCGCACGCATTATGGCAGAGCTGCCGTTTATGGCGAGCGAAAACATTATGATGAGCGCCGTGAAAAAGGGCGGCGACCGTCAGGAACTGCATGAGAAAATTCGTGTGTATGCCCAGCAGGCGGCGAAAGTCGTCAAGGAAGAGGGCGGCAAAAACGACCTGATTGAGCGTATTTGCGCCGATGAGTCCTTCGGGCTGAACGCCGACGAAATCGAGGCGATTTTGCGCCCCGAGGACTTCACGGGCCGCAGTGCCGAGCAAGTGGAGGAGTTCCTCACGGATATCATCGAGCCGATTTTGAAAGAAAACGAGAAGCTTTTGGGCGAAAAAGCCGAGCTGAGCGTATAATCAGAACAAAAAACCGAGGGCAGCGTACAAAAGTGGAATGCCCTCGGTTTTTTGATTTGGTTTAAGTTTGACAGGGGGAGAGGTTTCTTTTCAATGTATCAAATTGCTGTGTGTGATGATGAAAAACATTTTGCGTATGAGTTGGCAAAGCGGCTAAAGCGATATTTTGCCAGACGTTCTCTTGATGTTCAAATCCACCTTTTTTATAGCGCAGAAAATTTGCTGAATGATGGCGCGACATCGTGTAATATTATTTTTTTGGATGTTCGGCTTGGAGAAGTCAGCGGAATGGAAGTGGCAAAGAAGCTGCGGGAAAAAAATAAAAATGTCATTTTAATTTTTGTATCGGCGTTCATTGAATACGCGGTGATGGGTTACTCCGTCCGAGCAGCAGCTTATCTACTGAAAAGTGATTTAAACGGTACGTTTGAAAATTGTATGAATGAAGTGCTTTCACAAATGGAGTACAACGATATTTCAATTCCGGTTTTGTATGAGCGCACTACGGTTCAGCTTTCATGTAGGCATATAGTATATGTGGAGAGTTATAAGCGTCAAATACAGATTCATACATCATCGGAGAGATATCCAATGATTCGATATTATGCAAAGTTGTCTGACTTGCAGCAAAAACTGGAGTCTCACGGATTTCTACGCATACATAAGAGCTATTTAATTCACATGAGCCATTGTCGGAAGATTCAAAACAGAATCGCTTATATGGACAATGGGGCAGAATTGGCGTGTAGCAAACAAAATTATCGACAAATTATTCAAACATTTCTTTCATGGAAAGAGCGGGAGATGTTATGGGATATCTAATTGAACTGATGACCGCCGGAACAGAAGTCTTTTGCATCATTTTGGTACTCCATGCATTTTTTGAGTATCGACATCAAAGATGGATGTTCTTCTTATCTGCTATGGTGACGCTAGGGGTTTATCTTTGGCTGCCGCTGCATACCCCTCTTGCAGATTCGTTTGTGGCAAAGCTGATGATTTCTGTTGTTATCTGGTTGGTGTACACGCAAACAGGATATACGGGAACACCGCTGTTTCATCTATTCGTTTTATGCTCTTTTTTCGTTGTAATTTCTGTGTTGGATTATATCACGCTTTTTGTTGTATCTTGTTGGTTTTCTGATTCGCTTTCTCAAGCAACTTCTAACGGAGCGCTTTATTTATTTGGGGCGTTCTGCGCACGGATGCTCCTCTTGGTTGTATCTATCTCCGTTTATCAAGTCACTAAGGCGAAACCCTGGCAGAGGGTTACAGTGAGTACATGGCTTTGTTTGCTTGCGTTTCCCGCTTTTTCTGTTGTTTTGCTTGGGCTTTTGATAGAAAGTACGATAAAGAAAAATGAAGCAGATCAAAACTTGCTGTTCGTAGGCATTGGCTTATTGCTCTTTCATATTGTGCTTTTTCTTTTATTGGCAAAGCTGGAACGTGCAGCGGAGTTTCGTCAAAAAAATATTTTGCTTCGGCAGGAAATGGACCGAAAGCTAAAATTTATAAACGCACTGCAGGAGGTCTATCAACAGCAGCGTGCGCAAGTACATGATTTTAACAATCACATAATGACGCTAAACAGGTTGCTGAAAGATGAATATTACAAAAAGGCAATAGAATATACGGAGCAACTCTCCAACAATCCAATGGAAGGCGGCGGAGTAATCAGCACAAATCATTCTGTGATTGATGCCATACTCAATCATAAATATACACAGGCAAAGCTTCAAAAAACAGCAATGCGGTTTAGTGTAAATGATTTATCAAATTTTCCGATGAAAGATGATGATACCGTTGTACTGTTAGGAAATCTTCTCGATAATGCACTAGAGGCTTGTCGCAAAATTTCATATGATTCCTACATTACTGTCAAATTGCTTGAAAAAAATGGTGTTTTCCTGCTCTCTATCGAAAATCCGTCCCGACCCGTGAAAATTTCTGAGAATTACCGAGTAGAAACTGATAAGGCAGAGCCGCATCTACATGGATTTGGTCTCGAAAATATTGCGCGTATTATGGAAAAGTACGCGTATGAGTATACGGTTTTTTATGCTAACGGGTGCTTTCATTTCACCGCTATTTTGTCATAAAAGGTCGTTTTGGAACATTTTTTGTCTGTTGGGAACAAAATGGTTGAGGAAGATGGATAAAGATGGTATCTTGGAGTCAAAAGGAGGGAACCGAGTGTTGATATCTTGTTGTGAAAAGATGATTGATTATCTAACGAAATACACCAATTTATCGCAATCTCGAAAATGCTGGTATGTTTATGCATTATACAAGCGTATTTTAATGATATTGACCATGTCTTGTATGATTTTTCTCGGCTGCTTTGTTAGCCAACCGTACCAGGTGCTTTGCTTTTGGGCGGCAATTCTTTCTCTGAGAAAATATCTTAGCGGCTACCATGCTAAAACTCCATTAAGATGTTTATGTATATCTATTGCCGTTACTTTTTTAAGTTTAATAATTATAGATTATTTCGTTCAGCACAAGATGACACTTTGTATTTGGCTTTTGCTTACGGTCCTTTCTATTGCTACTTTTTTAGCACGCCCTTATAATCATCCAAAATGTTTTCTTGAGATTGAGGAAATTGTGGCTCAATGGAAAAGAGCAAAACAGATTCTTGTGGGACAATTAGTTTTTACCGCGTTGCTTCATGTGGTAGCTACATATTCGAATGCAGCTCTCTATTGTGCAATGGGAATAATAATATCTCTGATATCGTTTTTCGTAGCAAAATGTAATGTAAGGATGTAAAAGTATGAAAAATGTAACTGTTGTTTTTTTGAAAAAACTAGCTGAGCAATTAGAGAAACTCGCAGAGAGGGATATGCGGGAATGGCCACCCACAAGTGTGCCTATTTATTATCAACCTCAAAGACCAAGAGAAAAAGATGATAACAAGGGCATTGTAAATTCAAAATAAGTTGTTTAAGCGATTGATATCTGCGCGCGATATTAATTTAATAAAAAGTTAAGTATTAAAATTTATAATAAGGAGTGTCAATTTATGAAAAAGAAAATAGTAAGTGTTATTGTTTGTATGCTTGCTTCCCTTACTATAACTACAGTGGCGTTTGCAGATGATACCCGTGCGGTAATCCCCGGGAACTACCGGTTTATTTCTTCCGCTATGAATGGAGAATACCTTAATGCATATACAGATGGGGTTCCCGTTGCAGGTACACGAGTAACGACATACTCTTATACTGGTCATCTCACCCAGCAATGGATTGCAGTTCGACAAACAACGGATCGTTATGTAATTGAGCCCGCAGCGTATCAACTAGCGGGTACGCCATTAGTTGTTTGCAATGTTGGAAATACAGCATATCTTCAGCCACTCAACAATGTATCTATTCCAGACCGACAAGTGAAATTAGTTGATGAAGGCAATGGAAAAACAGGCATTGCACTTGTAGATCGTTCAGCACCATTTCTTGCGTTAACGGCAACTGAAATTCCGATGAAAGCTGGTGGTCACAGTGTTGCTTGGGGAGGTTCTAGCGGTCTGAGCAACCAACTTTGGCGTTAAGGTAGATAATTTGTTGAGAGAAAATAGATGAAACACTTAAAAATTCTATATGGCTTATTCCTTTGTGCTTTACTGCTTTTGTCCGGCTGCGGGCAAAGCGGGGCGCAAATGGCTGCTTCACAGGCAGTATCTGAAAAAGAGAGCGCCTTGGAAACACCGGGCGAAAATTCCGATACAGCTTCCTTGCGGATGCTGACACCGCCGGACGGTGTATACGTCACCACGGGCATGGGAACACAGGAAGGTTACTATTTGCTGGAAGCACAGGCAAGCGGAGGGCAGAATATGAAGTATATTGATTTTGCCACGGCAAAGTTAATTTATCTTTCCAATGACCCCTCCGCATTGCACACCACAGAGGCCGATACAAGCTGGATGGAGCAATCGGCGTCGTTCCTCTTTGTGTTAAACGAGAAGCTGTACTGCACGGCAACGGATTTCAGCGGCGCGACGGTGGTTTTTGAGATGTCGCCCACGGGAAGCGACCGCAGGCAGGTGCTGAAACTTCCCGGCAATCTATCTATGAAGCGAGGTCTTGCAACGGACGGCGTAAATTTATATACGACGCTGGACGCAGTAAACGAGCAAATGCAGCTGACAAGCGCGCTGTACTGCCTGTCGCCGCAGACGGGCGAGGTGACGCTGCTGCAAGACTTAGGCGAGGCCGATTTGCTCTACGGTGCGGACGGAGACTGCCTGTATTTCAAGTGTACCGACGTATTGGACGGACAAGACGGGCTGAAGGCCGAAAGCACCCTAAAAGCGTATTCGCTGCAAAAGAAAAGCTTGGAAACCATCTTTTCCTGGCCGGAGGGCAGCAACTGCGGGGCCATCCGAAACGGCTGTTTTTACTATTTTACTTACGAGGACGGCACGCTGTACGCGCTGGACTTGACCACCAAAGAAACTGTGACGCTTGCACAAAATCTGCCGAACACCGGTTCGATGGACGGCATCTATTTTGACGATATCCGCGACAACCGTTTTGTGTATTTGCTCGTGCAGCCGTCAGATGAGCCGGACAAAAGAGTATATGAAATTTACGGTGTCGATTTAGCCAGCGGCTCCTGTTCAGAAGTGACGCTGCACGGCGGTTTTGAAACAGGGGAGTATCTGCCCATTGTGTGGGAAACGGAGAATGAATTTTTGGTGCAGTACGGCAGAGAGCCGCAGAAAGTGATGCTCACCGCGCCGGACGGCAGTCAATATGAATCCGAAACGTCAACCATTCAATATGCGCTGATACAAAAGGACGATTTTTGGCAAAATAAGCCCAATTACCGATTAGTCGAGCGAACTTAACAATTTTAATAAGGATAAAATTACCGCCGAACGACAAAAACTTCTCTTGTCGTTCGGCGGTGTGCTGTTTTATGGCGGCTTGCGGAATATTTGCTTTATTTTTCGGCTTCCAAGGGGAAGGTGACGCTCCAATATAAAACACCGAGGGCAGCGCACCCTCGGTTTTTTATCAAAGCTTCTTTTTCTGCAAAGATTTAAGATAGTCTTTCTGAAAGCTTCGTTTGCTCATAAAAAATTCCTGTTCCGACCGGGAAAACTGTGTTTCACTCGCCTTTAAGGCAAGCAATTCCATAGTGCAGATTAAATCGGCAATTTGAAAAAGCTTGTATTCCACAGGGGCGACCAAACGAAATTCAACATGAAAAAAGAGAGTGTTGAAAACAGAGCTTAATATCTTGGAAAGCTCGATTTGTCCATTATCGTAATAAATAATAATTTTGTCAAAGCTCTTAAAATAATCTTCGTTTTTTCTGAGTTTTGCGGCGATATCTTTCGACAGCTCGGCAGTCATTGTAACAGCGTCCATATGAGGGTGCTTGTGGATTCCCGCGCAAATGTAGTGAATATCGGTTTTTCGTGCCAGGTGAAACAGACTGTTAAAAAGCTTTTTGCGCGCTTCACACTGCCAAGCGGTGTAAGGTTTTTCTCTGCGAATGAGCGGCCCGGTATGGATGGCATGGGGTTCATAGTAATCGGCCATGCGGCGATCGTGCTCTTTAATTAAGTGTGAAAGATCAATCTGCTGGTCATGCAATACCATGCTGACAAGATAAAATGGACAGTGTGACTGATAGGGGCCGAAATCTCCTGATTCGTCAACGAAAATACTCAAAATTTTCTCTGCCACGGCACATCCTCGCTCTCAATAAACATCTTTTTGCAAAAAGAAAAAGCAAATAAAAAAGGCGGGGAATTCCCCGCCGTTCGGTGGACCAGGGCCTTGCGGCCAGCCCAAGCCGTGATAGCTATCACGACTTATTATATGCTTATATTGTGCCATAAAAGCACCTAAAAGTCAACATAAAATTATTTTAAAGGTATCATAAAAGTGCCTAAAAGTCACACCGCCGAACGACAAAAACTTCTCTTGTCGTTCAGCGGTGTGCCGTTTTAGGGCGGCTTGCGGAATATTTGCTTTATTCTTCGGCTTCCAAGGGGAAGGTGACGCTCCAATCGCCTTCGGTGAAAACGCCGCAGCTGAAAAAATCGCCGATGACGCGGCAGGAAGAAAGTTCTTCGGGTGTGACCGAAAAAATAAATTCGGTATAATCGGTGCGCTGTCCGGCGCTTTCCTCATAGAACGAAACGCTGTAATCACAGGAAATTTCTGTCCCGTCTGCGGTTTCGAGCCACAAAAAGGCGTGGCTGTTGGTTTGCGGCGTGTTTTCGGCGGCAAGCTGAATATGCAGCTTGCTGTCGGCAAAGCTTGCGCCGGTCAGGGTGATATTCTCCACGGAAGGGATTTGCTTTGGTTCTTGCGGCACTAAGGCGTCAAAAAAATCGTCAAAGTCGGGCATGGAGGCGGAGGAGGAGCCGACACCGGTGACATAAACCGGGCTTGTGGCGGCATTTTGCGGAAGATTCTGCAAGTCAAGCGGCACCTCGGCGCCAAACATCTCGGCCTCTTGGCTGATGATTTCCCTCGTGGAAAAGGTGATTTTATCGCCTTGCACGGCGCTGCCGTCTGTTTGAGAAATGCTCACCCGCAAAGTGGCTGTTTTTGTGGCTTCGTCGTAGGAAACAAGCTCGCTGTAAGCCGAGCAGTCAAACGGTGTGTGGATGGTGTAGCTGTCGTTTAAGTCAGTGGTTGCGTCAAGGCGGTCGCCCTCAAGGTCTTGCAAAGAAAGATAAATTTCGGCGGTATCCCCATGGATGTACGACGAAAGAACCGTCATTTCAATGCCGTTGGAAACATCGCTTTTTGCAACGGGGCGGAAAAACTGCGCCGTGCCCGGCGAAAAACGATACATGAGCTGATAGAGCGGGTCAATGCTTGCTGCAAGCACCGGAACGGAGCAGAAAAAGCACAGAACCAGCAAAACGGCAACGACAGGAATTTTGCGGATAGGAGCAAAAAAACGTTTTTTCGGTGCAGGGCGGGCAGTCAGCGTTTGCACCAGCTGTCGTTTTGCATCGGCGGGCATTTGGATGGATGTGACACAAGTTTTTAACGGGTTTTCATTCATAAAGCCAGTCCCCCTCTCAAATTTGTTTTTGCAGTAATTTTCGTCCCTTCGACAGCCGCATTTTCACGGCAGAAGCCGATTTGCCGATGATGGCTGCAATTTCAACGGTCTGATAGCCATGTACATAATAAAGCAGCAGCACGATGCGGAATTTTTCGGGCAGTTCCAGCAAGGCATCGAGCAGGTCGTGCTGTTCGGGCTGACAGGAATACGCATGGATTTCCTCCAAATTCATTTGCGGATGACGCACCCAAAAGCGCTGCATGTCGCGGCATCGGTTGGAGGCAACGGTAATCAGCCATGCCTTTTCGTGTTCAGTGCTTTTAAAATCGGGCGCTTTTTGCAGATACTTTATCAGTGTATCCTGCACGGCATCCTCGGCATCACCGGGATTTCTCAGCATGACAAGGCAGATTTGAAACAGCATATCGCCGTATTGCTCCACCACCCTTTCTGCATCTGCCGTGCAGTGTACCGCAGCAGTTTTCATTGAATCAGTCCCCCTTTCACTAAGAACACGCAAAAAGCAGCCCTTTGGTCAATTTTTTACTGTATAAAAAACGCCCCGTCATTTGACGGGGCGTTTTGCAGAGAAGGATTACTCCTCTTCTTCTTCAAAATCTTCTTCCGAGGGAACGTGCTGGCCGAAGTCCTCGCTGAACAGCAGATGCTCATACTCGTCGAGTTCTGCTTCGCGGCGGCGCAGATAAAGGAACATCGCGCCCAGTGCGCCGGCGATGGCGGACAGGCCTGCAATAATGGCGATAAGCGTTGATTTTTTCATGACAAGATCCTCCTGTTTGGTTTTACGGCGGCGTGCGGCCTGCCGGGGCTTTTGAGCAGGGGCCGGGACGCGGCGTGAAGCAACATACACCTGACCGGCTGTGGTGAGCAAACCGGGAAGCATTTCGATGAAACGCACAGACATCCCTCCTAGCGGCTTTCTGAAACGTCAGAAATCATTGTGCTTTTATTATAAGCGTTTTTGCCCGGAATTACAAGGAAAATCTATCCGGGCAGGAAAGCATTTCCTTTGCAAAATTGCTGTATGCTTTAACGGCGTTAGGCAGTGCGTACCGGCCGCAAAGCCCGGCGGCATCGGCCCAGACATGCTCCTGCGCAAGCGCTCCGCCTTCAAAGCGGCACACCCAGCCGGAAAGCTCCCATTCCAGATGGGTAAAGATGTGGCGTGCTTTCGGTGCAGCTTCGCACACAGTGACGCGAAGCCCCAGCGCGGCAAGGGTGCTTTCGGTTTCGGCCTTTGTCAGAGTGCCTTCTAACAGAATCGGCTGCCACAGCCCTGCCAACACGCCTTCCGGCGGGCGGCGCGTCAACAAAATCTGCGGTGTTTCCTGTTCGCGCCGCAGCAAAAGCACCACGGTATACGGCTCGCGGCGGCGTGCTTTTTTCGGCGTTTTATGGGGCAGCTCGGTTTCCCTGCCGCGGCGGTGCGCTTCACACAGGTGAGCAAGGGGACACTCGCCGCAAAGCGGTGCGCCGTTCGGCAGACAGACAAGTGCGCCCAGCTCCATCAGCGCTTCGTTATAAGCGCCGGGCGCGTCGGGCGGCTGAAAGTAGGCAGTTTGTGCTGTAAGGCGCTTTTTTGTGTCGGGGCGCAAAATGTCGCCTTCGTCCCAAAGCACGCGGCTGAACACGCGCAGCACATTGCCGTCCACCGCGGTGACGGGCAAGCCGAACGAGATGGACGCAATTGCCCCGGCGGTATATTCGCCAATGCCGGGCAGTGCCAGCAGTGCTTTATAATCGGCGGGGAGCTGGCCGCCGTATTCTGCCACAATGATTTGCGCGGCCTTTTGCAGATTGCGCGCGCGGCTGTAATAGCCAAGACCCTCCCACAGCTTCATCAAGCGGTCGGGCGGACATTCGGCCAGCGCCTGCACCGTGGGAAGTTCGCGCATAAAGCGCTCAAAATAATCCAGTACGGCGCTGACGCGCGTTTGCTGAAGCATAATTTCGCTCACCCATACGCGGTAGGGGGTGGATTCGGTGCGAAACGGCAAAATTCGTTTATTTTCGTGAAACCATGCCAAAAGCGGCTGAGAAAGGGTTTCCGGCTGCATGAAGTTCCTCCTTCAAGGAAATTTTTAAGGGAGTTCGGCGTGCTGTTCCAGCCACAAGGCAACGCCGTCCTCACGGTTGGAGCCGATTACGTTTGTGGCGTGTTCTTTCACAAAGCCTACGGCGTTTTCCACGGCGCAGCTTTCGTCACACGCTTCAAACAAGGAAATATCGTTGAAGTTATCGCCAAAGGCAACCGTGCGTGACGCGCCCGCGTACGCTTTCAGCGTTTCGACTTGGCAGCCTTTGTCACACCCGGACGGGAACGCCTCAACGGTAAAGCCTTGGTGGTACTCGTTGGGGTAAAGATAACACGACACACCGGGAATGATGCTGAGTGCGCGATACCATTCGCGGGCGTCGCGCTCATCATCCAGGCACAAAAGCGCCATCATCAGGGCGCCGTTTTCGGTGCTTCGCACATAGTCTTGCGTCTGTACAAATTTTTTATACGGCTGATCCATGCGCTCTTTGACAAATTTTTGCTCAAACGAGCCCGTTAATTCCCGGTAATACACAATCAGCTGGTTATCGCAAAAGGTGTAAAGCAGCGCTTCCTTGCGCAGCACCTGAAACGCCTCGCACACGCAGCGCGCGGTGTCGGGCGGAAAAGAAACTGTTTGCAGCGTTTGCATCCGGCGCAAATCATACACGAGCGCACCTGTTAAAAACACAGCGGGCAAGCGCAGATGCAGCGGTGCTAAAATAGTGTTTGCCGTGGCGGGTGTGCGCGCAGTGGCAACCGTAAACAGCAAGCCGCCATCCAAAAGGCGGTTGAGAATGGTGACAGTGCGCGGTGAAAGCTGCGCTTCAGGTGTAAGAAGCGTGCCGTCAAGGTCGCATACATAAAGGGTTGACATTGACAAAGCCTTCTTTCTTTTCAAAAACGGGTCAAGGACGCTCCGAGAAACAGCGACAGGGCAGCGGGAATTGCCCGCTGCCCTGTCCAAAATTATCCTTGCCCCAAAAGCTTGACTTCCGGGTATTTTTCAAAAAAGCACACGGCAGCATAGCCCGTTTGCTCCAAACGGTCAATTTGCTTGCCGACTTTTTTCGCTTCGGCCAGCAGCGTGACGCGGTACGTCTCACGCAGCGTCTGCGCGGTTTTCATAACAGCGGCAAAGTCAGCGTCGGCACGGTACAAAAGCGCCAAACGCGGACGCTCGGCGGGAATGGAAAAGTCACGCTCGAGCAAAATGGAGCAAATGCGCTCAAAGCCGATGGAAAAGCCCACCGCCGGAACGCTTTGACCCAAAAACTTGCCGATCATGTTGTCATAACGGCCGCCGCCCGCAATGGAGCCGGCAAAACCTTCGCAGGTAATTTCAAACACCATGCCGGTATAGTAGCCCTGGCCGCGCACCAGGCTGGGCGAAAAGCATACGTCATACTTGCCTTCGGAAAGCGTGCGAGCCGTATTCAGCACATAAGACAGCGTTTCACCCAGAGAAGCGTCGGCACACAGCGCCGAAACTGCCTCAAGCGAAAATTCGCCGCGTGCCAAAAAGTCGGACAGCGCTTTCACTGCCTCGGCAGGGAAGCCTTTTTCCGTCAATTCAGCGGCAACGCCCTCTGCGCCGATTTTGTCGAGCTTATCGAAGCTGACGCAAACGGAATCGAGCGTATCGGCGGCAAAACCGAACCCCTCCAGCATTCCGCGCAGAAGGCGGCGGTCGTTGATGTGGACGGTAAAGCCGGAAAAGCCGATGGAGAGCAGCGCGCGCGCCGTTACGTCAATCAGCTCGATCTCCGCATTGGGGCTGCTGTCGCCCAAAATGTCGATGTCGCACTGCACAAACTCGCGGCTGCGGCCTTTCTGGGGACGCTCGGCGCGGTAAACGCGGTCGGTTTGAATGACTTTAAACGGGCTGGGCAGCTGCTCGCGGTTCGCCGCATAAAAGCGGGAAAGGGGCAGCGTCAAGTCGTAGCGCAGGCCCATGTCCGAAAGGGCGGCTTCATCGCCGCTCGCCAGTGCTTTTTCCAATTTGTCCCCGCGTTTGAGAACCTTGAAAATGAGGTTTAAGTTGTCGCCGCCGTCCGATTTGTCGAGGTTTTCCATATCTTCCAAAATGGGCGTGGAAATGCGCTCGAAGCCGCTGGCGCGGTAAACGTCTAAAATTTTGCCCTGTACATAGTCGCGAATGGCCATTTCACGGGGCAGACAATCCTTCATGCCTTTTAAGGGAGAGGTTTTCATGCGGGGATACTCCTTTTTTGT
This sequence comes from Faecalibacterium sp. UBA1819, assembly GCA_002315015.1. GTDB lineage: Bacteria > Bacillota > Clostridia > Oscillospirales > Ruminococcaceae > Ruthenibacterium > Ruthenibacterium avium. The sequence continues at coordinate 3,782 of DCEX01000008.1, read as the reverse complement.
TCCAGATTTATTTTTTTGATTTTTCGTTCAGCCACGCGCGGACAATTTCCACCGAACGCGGATAACGTGTGTGCTTCATGCGGGGAAACGCGCGCAGCAAGCGCTGTTCCACAAAATGGCGGTTATCTACAATTTGCGCACGCAGTAAATCGACACGCGCACGCAGCGCCGGACGCGATTCGTCCATGCTTTCATCCAGCGCCAAAGCGGTGTTGCCGAGGCGTTCGCTGATGGTTTCGCTGCCCGCTTGCAGCATTTGTGCCACTTGATCGATGGCGCCAAGGTCGCGTTCGATTTTCGCCAGCGCAAGCACGGTGACAATTAAATCACACAAAAACGCGGTGGCAATGACAGCGCAGAAAATCACGCCTGCCGCGCCCTGCGCCACTGTGGTGATGCCCTCAACAAGAGCGGCAACGGCGGGGTGGATAACGCGCATGACAAACACCACGCAAAATCCCCACGCCAAGCTGAACTTTAAGCAGATATAGCCTTTTAAGTTAAACGGCTGGTCGGAATAGTCCCACCAGCTGGTATGAAACAGCTGTTTCAGCGCCCAGCCGCCCACAAATTCCAGCGCACTGGCCAGTACCATGCCGCCTAAGAACAGCAAAATGAGATTGTCGTTTACGGGCATCAGCAGCGCCAGCACCAGCACCATGCCAAACCCATAGATGGGGCACACCGGGCCGTTNNTTTAAAAAGCCGCGGTTGACAAAGTGGCCGGTATTGACCGAACAATAGCACACTTCCAAGCACCAGCCCAGAAATGAATACGCGAAAAAGAACCAGACAAGCTCATAGAGCGAATAAACGCCGATCATTCCGAAACTTCCTCGGCGGGGACATCCATCGGCTCCTCCTGCTCGGCGGTCAGATGCTCGCCGCAGGCGCTGCAATAGTGGTCACCCTCAAAGCAAACATTGCCGCACTTCGGGCAGGTCAGGCAGGCAAGCGTTTCGTCGTCTTCGCCCAGCTTTGCCTCCAGCGCGTCGATGTCCTGCTGCACCTGCTCCGCCGTCAAAAGCAGCGAGTCGATCACCTGCTGGGGCGTTTTGGGGCCGTCCTCCGTCATCACGGTGTCTTTTACCTTACCGGTATGCATCAAGAACATCATGCGGCCAATATCGCTGAACACGTTTTCCTGCTGCTCATCCAGCTGATTCAGCTCCATATTGAGCTTCACATTATCATATTTTTCGCCGATTGCCTCTTTGGCGCTCATCATAGCGCTGCGTGCGCCGGCAGCTGCGTCTGCTGCGGAATGGGCGAGGTCGTGAAGAATTTTGCTGAGATTGCTGTCCATCGTGTTTCATCCTTTCTGTTGTCTGTGCATCCGATACAGCACAGAAAAAATCATTTGCTCCTATTTTACAACACGCGGCGCTTTGCGTCAATTCTGCACACACGAAAACACGCGGTGTGCCGTATCATTTTTACACTTCTTATGATATAATCAGAAACGGCGGTCGATACGCAAAAAGACATGGAACAGGAAGCCAAAAGAAAAAGGGGGAGAGCGGCGATGGAGCGTGTGATTTTTCACTGTGACTGCAACAGCTTTTTTGCGTCGGTGGAGCTTTTGCACTACCCACAGCTGCGCGATGTCCCCGTGGCGGTGTGCGGCGACCCGACCAGCCGCCACGGCGTGATTTTGGCAAAAAACGAGGCGGCAAAGCGCTTTGGCGTACAGACAGCCGAAACAGTATATGCCGCGTGCCGCAAATGCCCCGATTTGCATTTGCTGCGGCCTCACCATGAGGAATACCGCCGCATGAGCCGTGTGATCAATGCCATTTATGCCCGCTACACTGATTTGGTGGAGCCGTTCGGCATTGATGAAAGCTGGCTCGATATGACGGGCAGCTGGCATTTGTTCGGCCAAAGCCCTGCCGAGGTGGCAGACGCGCTGCGCGACACGGTGCGAATCGAAACGGGGCTGACGATTTCCGTGGGCGTGAGTTTTAATAAAGTATTTGCAAAGCTGGGTTCGGATTACCGAAAGCCCGACGCGACAACGGTGATTTTTCCCGAGGATGTGGAGCGCATTGTGCATCCGCTGCCGGTGGAGGCGCTGCTCTATGTGGGCAAAAGTGTCTGCCGTACTCTGCACGCAATGGGGATTCGCACCATTGGTCAGGCGGCACACGCCGAGGAAGAAGCGCTCAGCGCGGCGCTGGGCAAAGCCGGTCGCCAGCTTTCGCGCTATGCAAGGGGGCTGGAAGATTCGCCCGTGCGACCGGCGGGACAAGCGCGAGAGATTAAAACGGTGGGAAATGGCATGACGTTTCGGCGCGATTTGACCGCGCCCGAGGAAATTCGCGCGGGTTTGCAGGCGCTGTCGGACGAAGTGGCTTCCCGCCTGAGGGAAAAAGGGCTGTACGCTTCGGCGGTGCAGGTGGTGATCAAAGACCCGGCGTTTCACAGCATTTCGCGGCAAGCGCCGTTAAACGCGCCCACCTGTGTGGGCAGGGAGCTGGCCGAGGCGGCGCTGGAACTCGTAAGAAAAAGCACGGGCTTTCGCACGCCCATTCGGATGCTGACGGTGACGGCCATGCAGCTGACCGACACGCCGGACAGTGCGCAGCTTTCCATGTTTGAACCGCCGGGCAAAGCCCAGCGCGAAAAGCGCGAGCGGCTGGAGCGCAGCATGGACGCCATTCGGCAAAAATACGGCAAACATGCCATTGCGTCTGCCGACGTGCTGAAAAACGACATTGGGCTGCGCGGGCTGGAAATACAACAGGGGGACGAGGAAATATGAATATTGTCATTGCCATTTTGCTCTGCTTTGCTCTGCTGGGGGCGGTGGATAAAATTTTAGGCGGCAAGCTGGGCGTTGCGCAGGAGTTTGACCGCGGGCTGGCGGCGATGGGGCCGCTGTGCGTTTCCATGGCGGGTATTTACTGTGTGGCGGTGTATGCGCTTTCGGGCGCGTCGGACGACATTGCGGCGCTCACGCGAGGGCTGCCGTTTGACCCGTCTTTGCTGCTTTCGATGCTGCTTGCAACCGATATGGGCGGCTGGGCGGCAGCGAAAGAGCTGGCGGCTGCGCCGGAGCTGGCCGTGTACAGCGGCCTTTTGGTGGCTTCGACGATGGGGTGTTTAATCAGCTTTACTTTGCCCGTTTCGCTGGGAGGGCTCGCGCGCCATGAGGTGATGGGCTTTATGCAGGGCGTTGTATGGGGCATTGTGGCGCTGCCCGCCGGGCTTTTGCTGGGCGCGGTGGTCTGCGGCCTGACTCCGGCGCAGACGCTGTGGAATGTGCTGCCGGTGCTGGTGCTGTGCCTTGTGTTTATTGCGGCGCTGAAATTTGCCCCGCACGGATGCATTGTTTTTTTAACCGTATTCGGCCAAGCGGTGCGCGTGGTGGGCATTGTATTGTTTTGTGTCATGACCGCGGGCTTATTTATTCCCGCCTGGGCGATTGTGCCCCAGGACATTGTGCTGGAGGCTCTGCTGGTGGTTTTGAAAATCACGGCGGTGGTGTGCGGTGCAACCGTGGCAAGCGCGTTGCTGATGGCGAAGGCAGGGCGCTTTTTGGAGCGCTTTTCCCGTATGCTTGGCGTAAATGAATACGCGGTGCTGGGGCTTTTGGCGAATTTGGTATCCAATGTATCCATGCTGCCGCTGTACAGCCGCATGGATGTGCGCGGCAAGGTGATGAATGCGGCGTTTTGTGTGTCCGGCGCGTTTATCATCGGCGGGCAGCTGGCGTTTGTTTCGGGTGTGGCACCCGAGGCGGTGGGCGCGTTTTTTGCCTGTAAGCTGGTGGGCGGCAT
>DCEX01000009.1:29779-30026 GCA_002315015.1 Faecalibacterium sp. UBA1819 | reverse complement strand
GTGCGGTCTGAGCCTTTCTTGTTTCGGCTTTCTTTTTGGTATCGTTTTTCTTTTTTGCTGCGATAGCAGCGGCGCTTGCACCTGCAGGCCCTGCGGCGGCTGCGGCAATTGCCGCAATCTGCTTTCCGTTCATAAAAAACCACCTTTCAAGCAAATACCGGTTTTCCGGTGAAATTCTTTTTTGTATGGCTTTATCATACCCCGTTTCTCTGCGTTTTACCATGAACAAAACAGGCTCGATGATAAA
>DCEX01000009.1:0-29759 GCA_002315015.1 Faecalibacterium sp. UBA1819 | reverse complement strand
TTATCATCGAGCCTGTTTTGTTAAGTTTTCTGAAAAATTTTGAATCGAGTTCGACACATTGCCGTGCATCGTCAAGCTCATTTTGCGCACGATGGTGTGATAGTCTGCGTGCATCCCCTGCTTAATCCAATCCAGCAAAATTCCGACAAAGCTATACTTATAAAACTCGGCAATGAATGCTTTGTCCTCCTCCAAAATCGGGGTGGCGCCGCTTTTTTCCTCCACCACGTCACGAATCAGTCCATAGGTAAGCTGGTATAAAAAACGTTCCATGCGCTCACGGCTGATGCAGCGGCAAGCGTTGCTGACAAAGGCTTTGTTTTCCAGCACCGCCTCGAAAATCTGTGCCAAGCCCTCCTGCCAAGTGTCATAGGTTTTTTTGCCTTGCAGCGCCTCGGTGACATCGGCAATGCACACCCATTCAACCAAGTCATACAAATCTTTAAAGTGATAATAAAACGCCATGCGGCTGATGCCGCAGGTGTCCGTAATATCCCGAATGGTGATTTTATCGAGCGGCTTTTTCTGCATCACTTGCTTCAAGGACGCCTCCAGGGCTTGCTTTGTAACATTTGACATTCTTTTTTTCGCCTCCTTGTCCTGTTCGCCGCGTGTATACGCAAAACAGGCAGCATTCGTTTAAGAAATCCAGTGCTGTACCGCGTCACACAAAAACTTTGCACAGCCCGGCACATCTTTGTCGTAATAAGCGGTGAAACGCTCATCCAACACATACAGCTGGGCAATGCCGCGGTGGCGCTGGGGGGTATATTGACGGTCTGCCGCACGCAGCCACTCGCGGTGCAGCTCGGCGGCTTCTCGCCCGGCTTCTTCCTGTGGGCTTTGGCCGGCCTGTACCGCAGCTTCCAGCTTTGTTTGCAGCGTTTTGCCCAGCGCTTCCCAAGCGGCATACTGCTCCTCACTCAGTGCCAAAAAAGTTTGCTTTGCGGCCTCGGCTTCGCTTTCTCCGTAAGTTTCACGCACCTCTTTGCCATACTTTTCTTCGTTTTCCGCGACGGCGCGGCGCTTGAACGCCTCAAATTTTTTCTTGTTGCTCATCGGCTTGTTCCTTTCTTGTGCCTCAATGGTGTCTTTGACCGACTGAATCAAACCGTCCAATTCGGCGCGCCGGTCTTGCAGCGCTTTCAAATGGCGGCGCAGTGCGGCCAAGCGGTCAAAGGAGGGGTCGTCTAAACAAGCTTGAATGCAGCGAAGCTCAACGCCCAGCGCACGGTAAAAAAGAATATCCTGAAGGCGGTCGACATCTGCTTCTGTATAACGTCGGTAACCGTTTTCCTGCGCGCGTTTGGGCTTGAGCAAGCCGAGCGTATCATACCAGCGCAGCGTGCGCGTGGTGACGCCCGAAAGCTGTGCCAGCTGCTGAATGGAATATTCCGCCATGTTCTCCCCTCCTTGCCCTCAAGTATAAGCCTTGACGCAGCGTGAAGGTCAAGCAAAATCTTTCAGCAAGTTTGCGCGTTTGGTTCGCCGCTTTGCGCCATTTGCAAAAGGCAGTGTTCGGGCGCTTTGTCCAAACTGCGCAAAAGCGCTGTGCGCAGTTCTCCCGGCGGACAGTGTGCTTTCACACAAGCGCGCGCACGGCGCAAAAGCACAAGGCGGCTTTCCCACTCGGCGGAAAGTGTTTGCGCCGTTTGGCGCGCCAGCTTTGCCGCCAAAGCAGGGCTTGCCCCTTTCGTAGACACCGCCACGCAAAGCGCGGGCGTTTCACAGGCCGCCATGCTGCGCACGCTGGCCGCGTCACAAGCCGTCATGCTGGCACAAAGCACGCCGAAGCGCCGTGCATCTTTGACAATTTGTTCGTTGAGAACCGCGTCATTCGTGGCGGCGTGCACCAGCATCATGCCCTGCACCATATAAGGCTCGTAAGGCGCTGCACGCCATAAAAGCCGCGCACCGGCGGGCGGCGTGAAGCCTTCGGCGGGCTGCAAAGCGCAAACCGTCACGAAAGCGCCCTCGGAAAGATATTCCAAAATTTTGCGCTGTGCCGCGCGTCCCGCGCCTACCACCAGCACGGGGCAGCCGCGCAGCGAAAGCCCTACACAAATCATGCCTTGACGCTTTCGCGCAGCGCCTCGCGCATTTCGGCTGCGGTGCGGGCAATTTCCTCGTCGGTGTGTGCCGCGCCGATAAAGAGCGCCTCAAACTGGGACGGCGCAATGAGGATGCCTTTTTGAAAGAGCGCCGAGAAAAACGCCGCATACTGCTGGGTACTGCATTGCTTGACATCGTCGTAAGAGCGCAGCTCCATCGGCTGCGGCGTGAAAAACAGCGTCAGCAAACTGCCGCACCGCGTCACCGTGCAGCCCAGCTGTAAATCCTCTACGGCCTGTTTCATGCCCTGCTCCAGCGCGGCGGCACGCGCTTCAATTTGTGCATATACCTCAGGATGGCATTGCAGATAGCGCAGCTGGCAAAGGCCGGTGCGCATGGCAAGCGGATTGCCCGAAAGCGTTCCCGCCTGATAGACCGGGCCGGACGGCGACACCATTTGCATCACATCCCGCTTGCCGCCGTAAGCGCCCACGGGCATTCCCGCGCCAATAATTTTGCCAAAGCACGCTAAATCGGGGGTCACGCCAAAGCGCTGGGCCGCGCCGCCGAACGCCAAGCGAAATCCGGTAATGACTTCGTCAAAAATCAGCAGCGCACCGTGTTCGTCACACAGACGGCGCAGCCCCTGCAAAAAGCCGGGTACGGGCGGCACTACGCCCATATTCGCCGCCACCGGCTCCACGATAATCGCCGCGACCTCGCCCTCATTGGCGCACAGCGTTTGCTCTACGCTTTCCAAATCGTTATAGCGGCACACCAGCGTATGGCGCACGACGTCTGCCGGAACGCCGGGGCTGGTGGGAGTGCCAAAGGTCAGCGCACCGGAACCGGCCTGCACCAGCAAGCCGTCGCTGTGGCCATGGTAGCAGCCTTCAAACTTGATGATTTTGCTGCGCCCGGTAAAACCGCGTGCCGCGCGCAAAGCGCTCATGGTTGCCTCTGTTCCCGAATTCACCATGCGCACCATGTCCATGCCGGGATAAGCCGCCGTCATCAGCTCAGCCATCTCCACCTCCGGCTGGGTGGGCAAGCCGTAGCTCACGCCGTCCGTCAGCGCCGCCTGTGCCGCCTGTATCACGTCGGGGTGCGCGTGACCCAAAATCATCGGCCCCCAAGAGCCAATATAGTCCAGCCAGTCGTTCCCGTCTGCATCTATCATATGGCTGCCCTTTGCGCTTTTGACAAATACGGGGCAGCGCCCCACCGAGCGAAACGCCCGCACGGGACTGTTGACGCCGCCGGGCAGTACGCGGCAGGCGCGCTCAAACATTTGTTCGGAACATGCCGTCTGCCTCATCCTTGGTACTCCTTCCATGCGCGGGCGTAATCCAGCGCGTGATAGGTGATAATCACGCTTGCCCCCGCGCGCTTAATGGCAATCAGACTTTCGTTCATTACATCGGGATGCATCAGCCCTTCGGCCACAGCATGTTTGAGCATGGCGTACTCACCACTCACCTGATAGGCCGCCAGCGGCGCGTCAAACCGGTCGGCTGCCATGCGCAGAATATCGAGATATGCCATCGCGGGCTTGACCATTAAAATATCTGCGCCCTCGTCCCAATCAGCTTGCATTTCGCGCATGGCTTCGTTTGCGTTGGCGTAGTCCATTTGATAGGCTTTTCTGTCGCCAAAGCTGGGCGCACTGCCCGCCGCCTGACGAAACGGCCCGTAAAAAGAGGATGCATATTTTGCGCTGTAACCCATAATAGGCAAGTCATAAAAGCCCTCGCCGTCGAGCGCTTCGCGCAGGGCGGCAATGTGGCCGTCCATCATATCGCTGGGGGCAACCATATCCACCCCGGCGCGGGCATAGCTCAAAGCAATCTGCGCCAGGTGCGGCAGGGTTTCATCGTTCAGCACTTCGCCGTGCGCACCCAGTACGCCGCAATGGCCATGGCTAGTGTACTCACACATACACACATCGGCAATGATATAAAGCTCGCTGTCCAAGCTGCGCAGACGGCGGATGGCGGTTTGCACCACGCCGTATTCCTCCCAAGCGGAAGAACCGCACGCATCTTTATGCGCGGGAATGCCGAACAAGAGACAGGCGCGCACGCCGCACGCGCGCATTTCCGCCACAATTTCCTCCAAGCGGTCGGGCGAATACCGGAACTGCCCCGGCAAAGAGGAAATTTCCTCTTTGATATTCTCGCCCTCCTGTACAAAAATGGGGTAGACAAGCTCGGACGGGTGCAGGCGCGTTTCGCGCACCAAGCTGCGCACCGCCGGTGTTTTTCTTAAACGACGACCTCGGTAAAACATGTTTAAAACCTCCTGTTAGAGCGTTTCACTGTCGCGCACAACGGCGCTGACAAGCCCTTGTAAATCGTTCTGCGCGGCTGTCACGGCGGCAAAGCCGTACTCCGACAGCGCTTTTGCCGTTTTGGGGCCGATGGCATACAGCCGCCGCCCGCCGAGCACCGCCGTACCAAGCGCTTTCACCGTTCGGTGGACGGCGCTGGCGCTGGCAAAGCAGATGCTGTCCGCTTCACACGGCACGCCTTGGCTTTCGCAGGAAATATTTTCATAAACGGCGGCAGTGATCACACTGCAATGTGCGCCGAGGGTTTGGCAAAGGGCATCCTCTCCCAGCCCGGCGGCACGCGCCAAAAGGACGCAGTCCCGCGCCGTCAGCTCGCGGCAAAGCAGCTCTCCCAGCGCCTGTGAGGTGGCGGGGTTTGCCACGCCGTCTGCACGCAAGCCGTGTGCCGACAAGGCCTCGGCGGTCGCTTCGCCCACGGTGTATAAACGCTTTCCCGCCAAGGCGCGGCTGTCAAGCTCCAGCGCGTCCAGCCCGGCAAAAAAGCCCTCCACACCGTGGCGGCTGGTGAACACCACCGCGCTTACATCTTCCAGCATTCTCGCTGTCAGCGCTTCGGGGCGCAGTACAATGCGCCCGACGGGGTATTCTGTGACGCGCGCTCCCTGTGCCCGCAGCAAAGGAGCAAGGCGTGAGGGCGCAGGGCCAATGACGGGTACGAAAAAGCGCCGCCCTAAAAGCGCCCCGCCGCACAGGGTATTGCGCAAAGCAACCACATCGCCCACCACGAGCATTCCCGGCGAAGGCAAAGGCCGCTTTGCCAGCGCCGTGCCGATTTCACTGAGCGGTGCGGTGAGAATATCTGCCCCCGGCATGGTGGCGTTTGACAGCACCGCGGCGGGGGTGTCGGGCCGTTTTCCCGCCAAAAGCAGACGCTCGGCAAGTTCGCCCACACGGGCAAGGCTCATTAAAAAGACAAGCGTTTCTTGGGTGTGTGCCATGCCTTCAAAATCGAGCGGCGGAATCTGTCCGTTTTTGTCCTGTGCGGTCATCACGCGAAAGCCCGCCGCCACACCGCGATGCGTCAGCGGAATGCCCTCGCTGGCAGGCCCCGCAAGCGCCGAGCTGACGCCCGGCACCACCTCGGCGGCAACGCCTGCCCGGCGCAGGGTGGCAAGTTCCTCGCCGCCGCGCCCAAATACAAACGGGTCACCGCCTTTCAGCCGCACGACCACAGCGTGCTGTGCCGCCTTTTGCACCAAGAGTTCTTCAATCTGCGCTTGCGGCATCGTGTGGCGGCCCGCCGTTTTTCCCACATCAATACACTCGCAGCCGGGCTTTGTCAGCCCCAGCAAGCCGGGGGCGCCCAGCCTGTCATACACCACGCAATCGGCGCTTTCCAGCAAGGCGCGTCCGCGCACGGTTAAAAGCCCTTCGTCGCCCGGCCCTGCACCTACTAAGTACACTACTCCCATCACAGCGCCTCCAATTCCTGCCGCATGGCTTGTGCCAATTCGCGCACCTCGGCTTCGGCATGTTCACGGTTTAACACCACTTGCTTTTTTACAAAGCGCTCGCTGCTTTCCTTGCCCAGCATCGCATAAAATACGGGGTTTTGAGCCGCGGTACAATACGCCCCCACCGGCTCATGGCAGGACGCGCCTGTTTCGGCCAAAAACGCACGTTCCAGCCCCACACAGAACGTATCGGTTTTATCACTGAGCGCGTCCAGCATCGCGCGCAATTCATTGTCGCCTTCGCGCAGCTGAATCGCCAGCGCTCCTTGCGCTGGGGCGGGTATCATTTCTTCGGGGGAAAGCGGCTGCACGGTACCGCATTCGGGCGAAAGCCGGTTCAGCCCTGCCGCGGCCAGCACAAGACCGTCAAGCGGCGTTTGTCTCATTTTTCGCAAGCGTGTATCAATATTACCGCGAATGCCGCACACCTCAAGGTCACTGCGCAGCGCCCGCAGCTGATACGCGCGGCGCAGACTTCCCGTGCCGATGCGTGCGCCTTGGGGCAGGTCATGCAAATTTTCTGCGCCGTTCAGCACCAGTACATCGCGCGGGTCTTCCCGTTTCCACACGCGCGAAAAAGAAAGGCCCGGCGTCACCTCGCACGGCATATCTTTCATGCTGTGAACGGCAAGGTCGGCACTGCCGTTTAAAAGCGCCTGTTCGATTTCCCGCACAAATACGCCTTTTCCGCCGATTTGATGCAGCGGGGAATGCTGGTTTAAATCGCCTTGTGTTTTAATGATACACAAGGTGAAGGTATGTTCCGGGTATGCGCGTGTTAAAGCGTCGGCCACCTGCTGCGTTTGTGCCAGCGCCAGCTTAGAGCCGCGCGTTGCAATCTGATAAGTCATCTTCTTCCTCCTTTTGGGAAAACAGGCGGCACAGCACGTCGTTGCACACGGCGCGCTCGTCGGCGTTTTCCAAGGATTTCAGCGTTAAAATCGGCCCGCGGGAAATGCTCCGCACCGCCGCGTGCAAAATTTTCTGCACATGCCGCGCTTCATGCCCGCTCAATTCCAAGCGGCGCGAAAGCAGCGCAAAGGCATGACGCTCGGCGGCTTCGCAGCGGCGCTGAAGCGCAGCAACGCCCTCGTCGACGTCAAACGACGCAAGACAATGCACCGTCTCCTCGGCATCGGCTAAAATGGCTTGTTTTGCCTGCTCGGCCAGCGCCCGGCGTGTTTCCATGTTTTCCTGTGCCGTGCGGCGCAGCGCGTCCACGTCCAGCAAGGTAACGCCCTGCATGTCGGCCAGAGCGGGGTCGGCGTCACGCGGAGCGGCTAAATCTAAAATCACTGTGCCGCCCGGCGCACAGACAAACGGGACGCGGCGCAAGACTACATGGGGCGCCGAGGTGGCGCAGACCACGACAGAGCTTTTGGCCGCGTATTCATAGCGGCGCTCAAAATCGGCCAGCTGCACACCGGGAAATTTGTGCGCCAGTTCTTCCCGTCTGCTTCGTGCGCAAACCGTAATGCTTTTTGCCCCGTACTGCTGCAAATACTGCACCGCCAGCTGCGCCATCTTACCGCTGCCGATGACAAGCGCATCTTTTTGCACAATAGGCATATGTTCATTCACACACCGCATTCCGATGGAACACACCGACAGCGGCTGTTCGCTGAGTTTGAACATGGTTTTCACCCGGCGGGCGCTTTCCACCGCATCTTGAAACATGCGGCGCAGCGCCTTATCGGTGCATCCCGCTGAAAAGCTCAGCTCATAAGCGTCCTGCACCTGCCCCAAAATTTGATCTTCGCCCAGCACTAAGCTTTCCAGCCCGGCGGCCACCTCAAAGAGGTGCGTGACCGCCTGTTGATCCGCGGCGGCGTAAAGATGCGGCTGCAAGCGCTCGGCGGCATCGCCCGCGCGGCGCAAAAGCGCCGTGCGCACCGCCTGTTCCGCTTTGCCCTGTGCATCGCTTGCGTAAATTTCGGTGCGGTTGCAGGTGGACAGAATGACACAGTACACGCCTTGCGCTGCCAGCTCCTCCAGCACCTCCAGCTTGGCGCTTTCGGTAAAGGATACACGCTCGCGCAGCTCCAGCGCCGCTTCCTTATAGCTGACGCCCATTACATGGATACTCATAGGCTTCCTTTCTTTTCACAAAAAATCACGCTGCTTTTCCCAGGAAAAACAGCGTGAAACAGCATTTTTTCATTCCTGCGGCGGCAGCAATTGCGGCGCAATGCGCTTGTCGCGCCAATAGTACAGCCGGTCGCGCTCGCCAATTTCGCGCAGCACACGGCAGGGGTTTCCCGCCGCGACAACACCACACGGCAAGTCGCGCGTGACAACGCTTCCCGCCCCCACGACGGTATTATCTCCAATGGTCACGCCGGGCAGTACAATCACCCCCGCGCCCAGCCAGCAGTTGCGGCCAATGCGCACGGGCAGATTAAACTGATACACCTCTTCGCGCAGGGCGGGCAAAATGGGGTGGCCGGCTGTTGCCAGCGTCACGTTCGGGCCAATCATGGTATGGTCGCCCACATAAATATGCGTGTCGTCCACCAGCGTTAAATTAAAATTGGCATACACCCCTTTGCCGAAGTGAACGTGCTTTCCGCCCCAGTTGCTGCAAAGCGGCGGCTCGATATGGCAGTTTTCACCCAGCTCGGCAAACATCTCTTTTAAAAGCGCTTCCCGCTTTGCACCCTCAGACGGGCGCGTGGCGTTAAAGTCATACAGGCGCTCTAAACACGCCGTCTGCTCCTCCAAAAGCGCCGTATCATCCGAGCGGTACAAGCTGCCGTCGTGCAGCATTTCACATCCGGTCATAGACGCTTACTCCTGCGGCGGGGTTTGGGTGTCGTCGGCATCCTGCGGTTTGTTCTCGGCTTCGCGTTCCTGCGTCTGTGTGTTTACAGCCGTTTTCATCTGCTCCAGCCAATCGCCGGTTTGATTGCGCACTTTGTCGATCACACCGGGAGCTTCGTGCGCCACCTTTTGTGCCACAGCACTGCCCGCTGCAAATACAGCTTTTCCGGCCAATGCCAGCGCACGGCCCGCATCCGCCAAGCTCTCGCTCAGCTGGTCGGTATCCACACCGGCCTCACCGGCTGCTTTGGCTGCCTTTTCTTTCGTTTCATCCCACACGTCGCCCGCAGCATGTGCCACGTCTTCCAAAACGTCCTGCACATCCTCTGCGGTTTGATACAAGCGCTCCTCAAAAGGCTCTTTTTCCTCGCCTTGGGGCTGCTCGGTTTCGCCCGTCTCTGCCTCGTCCTTGCTTTCGCAGCTGCATTCATCGCCGCAATCACAGCTGCCGGTGCACTCGCAGGAGCCCTCACCGCAATTGCAGGTGTCCTCCTCGTCGAGGTCTACGCCGTGCGCCAGATACTCGCCGTCCTGCTGATTTTCCATATACTTTTTCGCCACTTTGGTGACAACGACAGCCGCAGCCGCCGTCAGGCCAATGCCCAGCAATTTACCCATAAAACTCATATTTCAACACTCCATTCTTTGTTTGTTTCAAGCTTCAAAACAAGCCTTGGCATCTGCCGGTATGGTTTGCGGCAGCCTTAGCCTATTTCGTTTTCTATGATGATACCGCACCTTGCCGCCGCTTGCAAGCAAAAGTTTGTGAATTTTGGCGGCAGCGCCTTCCCTCACTTCTTTTTTTTGCGTGAAATGAGCGCGCGGCGAATGCGGTAGTCGGCGTAGCGGAAGCAGTCGACAAAAAGCCAGCCCTCAATCAGCAGATAATTCGGCAGGTTTTTCCACCGGAATTTCGGCTTTTGCACTTTGGGCAAGGCAGCAAGCGCTTCCTTTGCGCCCTTCCAATAGGGTGTCCAAAAACCTTTCAGCCCAAACATGACAATTTTCAGCAAATAGCCGAATACCAAAAACGGCAGATTGATGAGAAGCATCAAAAGAGGCATGTTTTTGTACGGCAGCAAAATGCTGTTGCGGCCCGACTGCACACTTTTGAAATCGTTATAGCGCACTGCGCCGGTGGTTGCCCCGCAGATATGGTAGCACTTGGCCGAAGGGCAGTACCAGTTTTTATAACCGAGGCTGTTGGCGCGCCAAGAGAGGTCTACATCCTCAAAATAGGCAAAAAACAGCTCGTCAAACCAGCCGATTTCATCCAAAATCTTTTTGCGGTACAAGCTTGCGCCGCCGCAAGCGGAAAAAATGCGCTGCGGCTTTTGATAGCGCCGCCACGGGAATCCGTCGCCGCGCTTGCACGCCCAGCCGAACAGGGTTACATAATCGCCCGCATCGTCGGCAATGTCGCGCTCAAAATGGCGAATCATCAAGCTTTGCACGGCAAAAATGCGCTCGTCTTGTTCGGCGGCGGCAATCAGCTCGGCCAGCCAGTCCGGCTCGGCAAAAGCATCGTTGTTAAACATCACCACATATTCGCCCTTCGCGGCGCGGATGCCTTGGTTTACGGCGGCGGAAAAACCGGTGTTGTGGTCGTTTTCAATCAGCGTGTAGCGCTCGCGCCCCACATAACTGCGCGCAATGGCAAGGCTCTCATCGGTGGAAGCATTGTCCACCACAATCAGTTCAAAGTCCTGCTCGGTCTGCGCCCAAATAGACTCGATGGAATCGCGCAGCCATCCCGCGCCGTTTAAATTGGGAATGACGATAGTCGCCTTCATGAAAAACCTCCGCTGCGGGTTTGACCGCCCTTATTTTATTGTCATTATAGCACATCTCGGCCTGAAATACTATAAGAAAGGGAAAGGCACAGCCCGTGCCGCCGTTGCCGGCTCATGCCGTACACCTGCCTTTTGCTGAAACAAACGGGCTTTGCTGTACAAAAAAAATCAATTTTAAGACAGCAAAAGCGAAAAAAGCGTTGACAAATAATATTATACTGGATATAATATGGCAAAAGATAATATATTGCATCATACAATGGTACATAATCCAGAAAGGAGGATGCCGCATGGCCTTTAATACAGGCGCCGCTCTGCTGGATGCATTGGTATTGAGCATCGTCAGCAACGAAAGCACCTATGGCTACAAAATCACGCAGGAGGTACGCAGCGTGATGAGCATGTCGGAAAGCACGCTTTACCCCGTTTTGCGCAGGCTGCAAAAGGACGAATACCTAGAAACTTACGACCGTGAGTTTGCGGGCCGCAACCGCCGCTACTACTGCATTACGGAAAAGGGGTGCGAGCGGCTGGCACAATACCGCAAAGAGTGGGAGCAATATTGCAGGGATATCAATCAACTGATGTATCAAGGGGTGAGACCATGACAAAGGCGGAATTTTTACAGGAATTGGAGCGCGAGCTGGCCGGGGTGAACGCCCAAGAGCGCGAGGAAGCGCTGAAATTTTACCGGGAATTTTTTGAAGAAGCAGGCGAAGCGCGCGAGGAGGAAGTGCTGCGCGAGCTGGGCAGCCCGCACCGGATTGCGAATTTAATTCGGGTGAATTTGGGCACATCGGAGGAAGAAAGCGAAAGCTTTTCATCCGCGCAGCCGCAAACGGAACAAAGTGCGCCGGGCGCGTCGGAACCGCGTTCCGACGGTTATGCACAGCCCCCTCTGCCGCCGCTGCCCGCCGTATACGCCAAAAAGCCGCGCGGCAACACCATTGGGTGGATTATTTTAATCATCGTAACTTTTCCCATTTGGAGCGGCATTATCTTTGGGCTGTTCGGCGCAGTGATGGGCATTGCAGGCGGAATCATCGGCATTGCCTTCGGCAGTGCGGCATTTGCGATTCAGGCCATTTTTACGATGCTGAAAGGCATTCCCGAGCTGATTCATCATCCGTTCAGCGGCTTTTTCAACACGGGCATCTCTGTTATACGCGCTGCACTTGGCATTGGAATGACAGCGCTTTGTGTTTGGGGCGCGGCTACATTCATTCCTTTCTGCGTAAGAAGCACCAAAAAGCTGTTTGCGTGGATTTCAGAAAAGGTGGGGTTGTAAATGAAAAACGGATTTTCTTCAGTGCTGAAAGCCTGTGCCGCAGCAATTTTGCTGGGCGTGGTGCTTTGCGTGGTTGGCGCGGCAGGCGGCGGCAGCGCAACCCTTTACCCGGACTGGCAAAGCGTTTTCAGCGTGCGGTGGAGCTTGGGCAAAGCAGAACCGGCGCAGCTGTCCTTCGGCGCAGCGCAGCCCGACACCGTTTATTCGCTGAATATTTCGTGCGATGCGGGCGAAGTCACCTTGCGCAAGGGCAAAGAATTTGCGGTACATACCAACCGAGAGGATTTGGTTTCGGCGCGGCTGGAAGGCAATACGTTTACTGTTTCCTGCACCATGGGCGAAGGCTTTTGGCACGCCGATGATGTAGAGCTGACGGTAACTGTGCCGGAAAATGCAAAGCTTGACCAAGCGCTTTTATCGGTCGATGCCGGAGAGCTGACGGCAGAGCAGCTTTCTTTCGAGCAGCTTACCTGTGAGGTGAACGCGGGAAGCACCAAATTAGACAAAATTGCTGTCGCCGGGGCTTCTTCGCTTCATATCGGTGTTGGTGAATTAGAGGCCGAACGTCTTTCCACACAAGATTTTTCCTGCACCATTGATGCCGGCAGCGCGGAACTGAACGAGCTGGAATGCCGCGGCGTTTCCGATGTTTCCGTCGATTTGGGGCAAGCGTCGCTTTCGGGCCGCTTTGACGATGACGTTCGCTTAAATGTATCAACGGGCGGCATTGAACTGGATGCACAGCGCCCGGCGGAATACGGCTACCGCTTGGAAGCGGGCACAGGCAGTATCGAAATTGACGGCCAGGAATTCAGCGGATTCGGCATGGAACAGACCTATCAGGAAAATGCCGCCGTCTTGTTTGACATCTCGTGCGATTTAGGCGAAGTCGTGGTCAACTTTACCGATTCTGCCGCGCCGCAGCCTTCGCGCTTATAAGCCATTCAAAATTCAGCGTTTGAAAAGAGGTTTTTTTGATGCAAACCATTTCTCACACTTTTCCGGGCGGCGCAGAAATTTGCGCCTATCTGCACGAGGGAGACGAGTCTATGCCCGCTTCCCTGCGCTGCGAGCATGCCGCTGTCATCATTTTTCCGGGCGGCGGATATGCCATCACTTCCCCGCGTGAAGCCGACCCCGTGGCACTCGCCTTTTTAAGCATGGGGTATCAAACGTTTATTGTGCGCTATCGCACCGGAGAGCAAGCCGGGGGAAAACGCCCTTTGGAAGATGCCGCCCGCAGCATTGCGTGGGTGCGTGCGCACAGCGCCGAGTGGTATATTGACCCTGAAAAAATTGCCGTTTTGGGCTTTTCCGCGGGCGGGCACTTGGCGGCGAGCTTGGGCGTACACTGGAACGACGCAGAAATCGCCGCTCGTCTCGAACTTTCGCCGAACGAAGCACGCGCGGCGCTGCGCCCGAATGCGATGGTGCTGTGCTACCCGGTGATCACTGCGTCAGAGCATGCACATTCCGACAGCATTCGCCGCGTCAGCGCACATTGCAAGGAAGATGTTTCCTATTGGGCGCTGGAGCAGCACGTCACGCCCGACACGCCGCCCGCGTTTTTGTGGCACACGATGGCCGACCCTGCCGTGCCGGCGGAAAACAGCCTGCTGATGGCAAGTGCACTGCACCGCGCAGGAGTGCCGTGTGAAGTACACTTATTTGAACGCGGCGGACACGGCATGTCGGTGTGCACGCCCGAGGTCAATACCCCAAACGCCGAAGCCGCCGAGTGGGTATCGCTTTGCCGCGCATGGCTTTGCCTCCACTTTGGCGAACCGGGCGGCATGGGCTGCCGCTTTTCTGCATAGCAAGCGTAACAACTTCGATTCAGCCGCTTTTCGCGCTCATTATTATAAAGCCTAAAGCTTTTACCAAAGCACGGCATAAGAAAACACACCGTTTGATGCTCATTGATGCAGAAAACGGTGTGTTTTTATTGCAAATAAAACGTTTTGAGCGGCTCTGTCTCACTGGCTGCTTTTGGCGCTAGGCCATTTCCCACTGATTTTGGAAAAAGGCGCAGTCTGCCGCAAAGCGCTCGGCGCTGGATTCTTCCAAAAGGCCGACAATGTAGGGCTTCTCTTTCTTAATAAGCTTCATCAGCGGCTGAAAATCCACCAAACCGGTTCCCGGCGCCACACATTGCTGTACACCGTTTGCATCAAAGATACAATCTTTTAAGTGGAGCACGCTGATGCGGTCGCCGTAACGTTCAAACGCTTCCTTGACAAGGCGTTCCTGTTCGCCCGGCATAGCGGCAGCTTGCGGGGAAAGCAGATTGGCAAAATCCAAAATCACCTCAATGCTGGGGGAAGCGAGATCCTTTAAAAAGCGCTGCATTTTTTTCGGATTAGAAAGCGTATGGTCAAATACGCCTTCTACGCCCACAGTTACGCCAAGCGCTTCGGCAGCGGCACAGATTTTTGAAAAGCTTTCCAGCAAAACCCGATAACATTCTTCCGAGTTCGTTTTCTCCGTTACGGAAAAATCAATGCTGAAACGCCCTGTTTCTGTGCCGACCATATCTGCGCCCATATGCTTTGCATAGCGCAGACGCTCCACAAAACGATCTACCTCTTTTTTGCGCAGGGCTTCATCCGGCACAACGGGGTTAATGTAGCACCCCAGCACGGCACAATGGACATGCTTTTCATGCAGCAAGCCGGAAATGTATTGCGCCAAACCGGCTGAATAATGGCCTGTGGAAACGTCCAAATCCGAAAAACTTTTTTCAAAAGCTAATTGAATTTGACGGATATTGGCCTTGGAAAGACCGTCAATAAATGGTTCCGCCGGCATGGCAGGCGCAAAGTCATGCGCTCTCATTCCTAATTGCAGCATTGGCTTTTTCCCCCTTTCCTATGAGCCGTTCATCTTACCTTACGGATGGAAAACTCACGGTGTACCGGTGTATAGGCATTGCAGCAAATGGTTGTGCCAACCGTGTTTTTTTCCTCTCCCGAATAGTGCCCCTGAAAGCTGTGTTCCCCAAATCCGGGCCCAATTTCTACAATATCCGTTCCGCTTTCTACCTCAAGCATTCCGTCGCGCAAAATAATGGTTTGACCCGGCTGTGCCTCCTGCACGAAAGCAGCATGATTTAACATCGTATGGGAAGGCACGGCTGCCTCCAAGCGAAGCGGTAAACGGTCAAGCCCCTCAGTGTCCACGCTTACCCGCAAGCCGTCCTCCAGCTCGGTAACCTGAACCGTCACATCCAGTTCACTCGTAATCACCTTGCTGCGCTTGGTGTGATCCATGCTCCACCAATCGCTTGTTTCGGGCGGATTTTCAAACGGTTCATAGTACCAGCCTTCCGCATGGCCTTTCATGATGCAGCCATTCTCCGTTTGCACAAATTCTTTCGCAAGGAAGCTGCGCGTATCGCAGTAGGCAATGCCAATGCGCAGAGAAAGTGCAATGCTGCCGCTTTTCCAAAACAGGAAATTGCTTTTATCGCGCAGGCAAGTATATAAATAGTCACGATTTTTCACGCGCATTACCCCGGCATAGGGATAATATTTGCGATACGCTTCGGGGAAACCTGCCTTTGTAAATACAAGGAGCTTCAAACCAATCCACAGCATCCCTTACAGCGTAGCACAGCCCTTGGAGAGGGGCTTTAATCACTACTACTCTATAATACAAGGATTTTGTTGCAATGAACCAATATATCTCTGCTGTCGTCATCAAAGAACTGCGGGAAAAGAAAAAAATCACTCAAGCACAGCTGGCCGAAATGCTTCATGTGAGTGACAAAACCATATCAAAATGGGAAACAGCAAGAGGCTTGCCCGATATTGCTTTTCTTGAGCCGCTGGCCGGTGCGCTGGGCGTTTCCGTGGCTGAGCTGCTGACGGGCAACTGCATTACCAACCAAAACAAAAGCAGCAACCTCATGCGTTCGTCGGTGTATGTATGCCCCATTTGCGGCAACGTCATTCACAGTGTGGGACAAGCAATGGTGAGCTGCTGCGGCGTTTCCTTGCCCGCGCTGGAGCCGGAGCTTTGTGATGCGGAACACGAAATCCAGACCGAAATGATGGAAACGGATCTTTACGTCACCATTCCCCTGCACCCCATGACGAAGCAGCATTCCATTTCTTTTCTGGCTTACGTCACCGCAGACCGCTTTGAATTGGTAAAGCTTTATCCCGAAGGAGAAGCACAGGGCCGCTTTGCGCTGAGAGGACGCGGAAAGCACGGCATTTTATACGCTTACTGCAATCACCACGGGTTATTTTTGAAAAAGCTTTAAGATGTGATGGTCATGGAAAAACCTCTTTGCGCAGAAGCACCCTTCTTTTTTGTCGAAAAAAGAATCTCTGTGTCAAAATTTCGTTGACGCATACGACAGCTTGGCTCTATAATATGAATAGGTAAAAAGCAAAGGAGGCGTTTCCCATGAAATATGAAATTACAGGCGGTGCGTTCCCGATTGTAACGTGCCACTTAGAAAGCGGCGAGCAAATGATTACGGAAAGCGGCTCCATGGTTTGGATGACCCCCAACATGGAGATGCAGACGAGCGGCGGCGGCATTGGAAAGATGTTTTCGCGCATGATTTCCGGCGAAAACATCTTTCAAAATATTTACACCGCACGCGGCGAGGGCATGATTACCTTTGGGTCCAGCTTTCCCGGACGAATTATGCCCGTGGCTATTTCGCCGGGCCATGAAATGATTGTGCAGAAAAGCGCTTTTCTGTGCGCTGAGTTCGGCGTAGAACTCTCGATTCATTTCAGCAAAAAACTGGGCGCAGGCTTTTTCGGCGGCGAGGGTTTTATTTTGCAGCGCTTGTCCGGCCAAGGCATGGCCTTTGTGGAAATCGACGGCGAGCTGGTAGAGTACGAGCTTGCTGCGGGCCAGCAGATGATTGTTGATACCGGCAACGTGGCAGGCTTTGAGCCGTCTGTGTCGATGGATATTCAACAGGTGCAGGGCCTCAAAAATATGGTATTCGGCGGCGAGGGGCTGTTTAACACTGTGCTGACCGGGCCGGGAAAAATTTGGCTGCAAACCATGCCCATTTCCAGCGTGGCCATGGCCATTCGCCCCTTTATCCCAACGCAGAGCAGCAGCTAAGGGCTTTTTGAAAAGTCGGGGTCAATGCTCTTCCCGCAAAGGTTAAAAATTAAGCTTTAACAAGCCTCTGTTAGCGCCTTTCCTTTGGGAACGGCGCTAACAGAGGTATTTTTATTGCCAATCTTGCGCAAACGAAACGCTATTTTTTTGTTATTTTTAATATTTTTTCACAATCTTATTGATTTTTCCTTGCAAAGCGTGTAAACTCAAAAATATAACAAGCGTTATTTTATCAGAAAGGAGCCGTTATGCCCACAAAAAAGCGTATTCAGCGAAAGGATATTCTGGAAGCTGCGGTACAGTTGATTCGCCAAGAAGGGGCTGCGGCCCTGACGATGCGGCGCATTGCTGCACAGGTTGGGTGTTCCACGCAGCCGCTTTATTCCGAGTTTGGCGGCCAGGAGCAGCTGCTCGATGCGCTTCGCGCATGGATTCGCGCCCAATATTTGACCCTTCCCTGCTGCACCTATCGCGATTTTGGCAGGCTGTTTCTCCGGTTTGCCGGACAGGAAAGAGAGCTGTTTTGCTTTCTTTATCTGCGCAAGCGTCCAGCGACCCAAACCTTAGTGGAGGACCCAAATTTAACCCCCACCTTAAACCTATTACAGGAAACGCTGGACATCAGCCCGGAGGAAGCCGCTGAGCTTCACCACAGAATGCAATATTATTGTTATGGCCTCGGCACGATGATTGCCACCGGCTACCGCACGATGAGCCCGGAAGAAATCGACCGCGAGCTGGCCGAATTTTTCTGTCTTTTGCTGGAGCACTACAAACACGCCGATAATAAGGCAGCGCTTATTTATTGGCTGGAGCGCTCCCGATATCCCATGCTGTCACACGAAGGAGGTACTTATGGAAAAACGCAAAACAAAAGCCTATGACGCTGTCGTCATCGGCGCCGGCAACGGCGGCTTAACCGCTGCCATCCGTATTTTGCAGGGGGGATTCTCCTGCCTTTTGCTGGAAAAGCACAATCTTCCCGGCGGCTTTGCCACCAGCTTTAAGCGGGGCCGCTTTGAGTTTGAGGCCAGTCTGCATGAGCTGAACGACTTTGGCTCTCCCGAGGAGCCGGGCGATATCCGCACGCTGTTCCGCAGCCTTGGCGTAGAGGATAAAATTGATTGGGTTCGCATTCCAGAAGCCTATCACCTGATTACCACCGATAAAAAATATGACTGTCGAATGCCGTTCGGCATTGATGCCTTTATTGACAAAATGGAGGAATATGTGCCCGGTTCTCGCCGGTCGATGACCGACTTTTTTGCGCTTTGCAACGAAGTGCGCGACGCACAAACCTACTCGAGCTCCGTCAACGGCAACACTGATTCCGAGTATCTGAAGAAAAACTTCCCGAACTTTATCAAGGCAGGCAGTTACTCGGTAAACGAAGTGCTGGAGGCTCTGAAAATGCCGCCCGCCGCCCGCGATATTTTAAACGCTTACTGGTGTTATCTGGGCGTAGACTGCGACCGCATGAGCTTTTTGCACTACGGCTCCATGGTCATTCGCTACATCACGCGCGACGCTTGGATGCCGAAAATGCGTTCGCATGAAATCAGCTTGGCGCTCGATACGCGCATTCGTGAGCTGGGCGGCGACATCTGGTACAATTCACCTGTCACAAAGATCCACGCGGATGGCCCCGGCAAAATTACCGGCGTTGAACTGGCCGACGGCACCGTGATTCCCACGCACCACGTCATTGCCAACTGTTCGCCGCATGTCGTGTTCGGCAAACTGATGGACAAAAATGCCGTCACCGAGCCGATGGTGCGCGCTACCAACGCCCGCACATTCGCCGGGCGTGGATTCAGCCTGTTCCTTGGCCTGAACAAATCCGCCGAAGAATTGGGCATTCAAAGCCACAACTACTTTATCTATGATACGGCTGACACCGTCAAGCAATACGACCTGATGCGCAAAGTGAACACTAACCACGTTCAGGCGACCGTCTGCTTGAATAACGCTTATCCCGAATGCTCTCCAAAGGGCACCTGCATGATGTACTTTACCACCATGTTCATGTCGGACGATTGGGGCAACGTTTCCGAAACCGATTATTTCCACGCAAAAGACCGCGTGGCAGATGATATGATTCGCGTGTTTGAGCGCGAAACAGGCTGTAAAATCCGCGATGCCATCGAGGAAATTGCCGTGGCCTCGCCCACCACTTATGCACGCTACTGCGGCCACCCGCAAGGCGTTATTTACGGCTATGAAACCGCCGAGTGGGACAGCTTGATGCCCCGCATGATGATGATGAAAGAGGACGCGCAGCTGTTCCCCAACCTGCGCTTTGCAGGCGGCTGGGCCATGCGCTCCAGCGGCTTCTCCAGCGCGTATGTATCGGGCGATTTGTCCGGCCGTCAAACCGTGGGCGATTTAAAAAAGGAGGTGCGGTAATATGAAATTCAAAAAACAAATGTTCGGCTTTATGGATATGCTGCGCTTTAAAAAGCTGGTTCCCAACCGCCGCGAAGCATTGGCCTCCGGCGCCAATACACCGCTGCCCCGAGAGTACCGCACCAACGAGCTGGCCAAACGGCTGCACCCCGGCATGATGGACGTGGAGCTGACCGCCGTGCGCCAAGTTGCCGCGGGTATGGTAGAGCTGACCTTCAAGCGTTTGGACGCCGATGCATTTCCGTTTTTCCGCGCGGGTCAGTACGTTTCCCTGCAAGGGCGTGTAGGCGAAAGCGTTGTCAGCCGCCCGTACTCTATTGTATCCAGCCCACGCCAAGCGCTGGCGAATGAGCTGGTGCTGGGCGTTGCAGACGCAGGCTTTTTCTCCGGCTGGCTGAACCGCGAAGCCAAACCCGGCGATCGCTTCCGCATGAGCGAGCCGACGGGAGAATTTCACTATGAAACCCTGCGCGACAAAAAGCAGATTGTGTGCATTGCCGGCGGTGCAGGCATTACGCCGTTTATTTCCATGGCGCGAAGCATGGCCGATAAAGATGAACCGTATGAGATGATTTTGTTCTACGGCGCACGCGACGAAGCCCACCTTGCTTATCAGGCCGAGCTGGATGAGCTGTGCCAAAAAACAGGGCTGCGCGTCGTGTATGTACTCAGCGACGAGGAAAAATCGGGCTTTGCACACGGCTTTATCACTGCTGATCTGATGGGGCAATTTGTAGATATCAAGGAATGCACCTTCTTTTTGTGCGGGCCGAAAGCCATGTATGATTTTATCGACAGCCAGCTGGCTTCTTACCAGCTGCCGGTCAAGGCAGTGCATCGTGATGCTGCCTGCTGCCCCAATTTGAAAATTGACGCGCCGCGCACGTTCCGCTTGACCGTTCACATTCGTGACGAAGTGTTCACGATGGATGCCGCCGAACATGAAACACTGCTCACCGCAATGGAGCGCGCAGGCGTTCCCGCCCCGAACAAATGCCGGGCCGGCGGCTGCGGCTACTGTCACAGCAAGTGGATTGCGGGCGAATTCCTCATTGCCGAAGGCCGAGACGGACGACGCGAAGCCGACCGCAAGTTTGGCTTTGTCCACCCCTGCGTCACCTATCCTCTCTCTGATATGGAAATTGACGTTCCGGCAGAGGAATAAGCCCACTTTTTACACCGTTATTTTCGACACACAAAAGGCACGGAGCAAACGCTCCGTGCCTTTTTGTTCGTTTGAAAAAGCCGTTTTTTAAAACACATCACTGCGCTCTACCGTTCGAAATTCTGCTTTCCCGTTCCAATAATTTTCTTTTGTGATGATGCCGTATTGTGTTTGCAAACGAGCGCTTTCCGCAATGGTTCCATCCTTGCCCTGCGCAGCAACAGGGCTTGATTTCTTTCCTGTTACAACGAGGTAGGCGGTGTCGCTTTTTGCCACAATTTCCATCGGATAATTGCTGCCTTTTTCTTCGTCATAATAAGAAAGCGCAATGCGGCGGCACTCTCCGCTTTTTAAGTCCACGGCATAAAAAAAGCCTTCTTCGGAGGCAACATCGGCAAATACAAACCGGCCGTCGATGCAGCTGTCAAACCACAGCGGATACGTTTTGATCGGTGCGGGGTCGTCCGAGTCGTTCGGCAGCGCCATTTGGCTTGATAAATCCACACGAATCTTCTCTTGCCCTGCGGCAATGTCCTGCACAGCAAGCCAGCATTCGTCTGTATTCACAGTGACCAGTGTATCCTCATAAACATAGGCATTTAAATTTTCTTTTTGCTGCCATTCCTTGATCACACAGTAAGATTTTTCGTCCACAGAATAGCACAAAATTTTATTTTCCCATGCATCGGCTGAACCGTCTGCACTATCTTGAACTGTAATTTGATGAAACACAAGATTTCTGCCAAACGCCGCAATCAAATTTGTATTTTCCGGCAGTTCTCCGAGGTACTCTATCGTTTTTTCTTGTTTTGAAATCCGTACCACTTTTGACGTGGTGCTAGCCTGTCCGCCGGTATCTTTGGTACATTCTGCAACGCCGTAAAGATATGTGCCGTCTGCTGCCCACACCGACAGCAGCCGTTCCCCATCCGCCCCACGATAAAAAATCTCGCGGTTGGCTCCGTTTTTGTCCATGCGAACAATGCGCGGGCGGCTATCCTCTTTGTATTCGTCGTATAACTCAGGCACCCCAAAGCACACCACATAAACTTGGTCGCCGCTTGTCATAATCACACTTCCACCAATCGTAGAGGAAAGAAAGCTTTCATTGGCTTCGCTGTTTTGTTCTTCCACAAGATTTGACGAAAGGGAAATATCTTGGCATGTTGCGTAATCAATATACCGGATATTCGCGCTCATCATGGTGTCCGAATTGGTTTCCATGTAATAATACCCTTCCGTTGTTCCCGCACCTTTTAAGCTGTACGGCTCGTTGCTTGTGATGAGCTGAATCTCATCATTTGTCAAAATATTGTTCTGATTGACTGGCTGCTGGGCTGGGACTGCTTCACCGCTTTGCGCCGGTGCAGAGGCGGACCATAAAAAAGCGCCGACCGCTAACACGGCTAACACCACAAAAACAGCAAGCACACATACCGTTTTTTTGCAAAGCAAGGTTTTCATCTTCTCTTTCCCCCATCCCATGATCATCGGCCCTTCTGCGCGTGCAATCGCGCAGCGACAGGCTTGCAAGCCCTTGATTCGTTTTCAAAAAAGCAGTGTATCATATTTTTCTTTTGCCGTCTATTAAATGGACGCAACTGCAAAAAAAGGTGTATTATTGCAAAAAACGGCAGTGTTTTCCATCTCTTTTCAGAATTTGTCGCTTGACCTTCCGGCCATCTTTGTATATCATCAATCCATATAGAGCTTTCCGCCCGTGTCTCCAGCAGGGCGGAACCGGACAGGACAAACAGATCACGGCAAGGCAGGTGGAGTGATGCTTCATATTTTAATTTGCGACGATGAACCGTCGTTTACCAATCTTTTAAAACAAAGCCTTGAAACATTGCCGGAGTACGAAAAACGGTCAATGGTGATTGAGTGCGTCAATGAACCGCAATCTATTTCCAAGCCGATGGTGGAAAAAGCCGACATTATTTTTTTAGATGTCGATATCGGCGGCGTGAACGGCATGGAATTTGCCAAGCGTCTGCGCGCAATCCGCCGAAATTTCATTTTGATTTTTGTGACAAACTACGGCGAATATGCCGCCGAAGGATACGAGGTAGACGCCTTTCGCTTTTTGCCCAAGCTGCAATTATCGGAGAAGCTTCCCCGATACTTCGCACAGGCTCTGGCGGAGTGTGAGCGAAAAAACCGGGTGATTCATCTTGTCTGCGGCGGAGAAAGCTTTCCCGTCCGGCTTGACGAGCTCGTGTATGTAAAAACAGAGGGGCGTGTTTTGCTGTTTTGTTTTGATAACCCGCAAACGCCGGCTTTGCGATGCCGCAGCACGCTTCAAGCGCTGGAACAACAGCTGTCTGCCCACGGCTTTTTGCGCATTCACAAAAGCTATCTGGTCAATACGCAGTTCGTAAAATTATTGCAAACCAAGGGCGCTGTTCTTACAACGGGAGAATCCCTGCCGTTGAGCCTTCACAATTACCGCGCCATCAAAACAAAGTATCTCGAATGGAAAGGGTCTGCTAAATGGTCTGCGTTGTAACCTTCTCGTTATCGCTGTACAAAGCATTTGATTTTGTGTGATGAAGGCTCAAGCGGGCTCGTTTTGTTTTGCACCGAATTGCAGGGCAGCACTTCTCCCCGACAAATAGACAAACAACAAAAGACGAGTTTGAGAGAAATTCGGCGTTAAGCTCTTTCTAAGCAAACTTTTTTCTGTTGCAGTGCATGATTGCAAACGCAGTGGGAATATGATATAATGCCAATAGGCAAGAAAGATGAACGTGTCCAAATGACACAAAGAACCCCGGAGCTGCAACCTCCGGGGTTCTTCTATTCCGTTTTGCGTGGGTGGCTTAAGCCCAAGGCTGGCTGCCAATCATTTCTCTCTATCCAGCCATTTGCAAATGTAATAGGCGAATACACTTGCCGCAACAGAGAGTAAGAAAGATGAAAACAAATCCAAATGACACACCCCCTTCCTCTGCCTGTCTAGGGGTGGCAGCGCAAACATTATATCATAAAAATCGACACAGCAAAAGGCACACAGCATTTGTGTGCCTTTTGTCATTGGTTTATTTGTTTCTTGTCGGTGCGCCCTAGTAAATAATCGACACTTACTTGATAAAAGTCCGCCAATGCGCAAAGTACATGCGGCGGTATCATCCGCTGGCCGCTTTCGTAATAGGCATACGTTCTCTGCGGCACATTGATTGCCTTGCCGACTTGTGCCTGTGTTAAATCCGCGTCCTCTCGTAAATCTCGAATGCGAAGCTTCATGCTTTTTACCCGCGTTATTTTATACCGCTAAGCTTACAGCGGTGTTCTTTTGTCGGTCAACCCCAAAAGATAGTCGGTGCTGGTCTTGTAGAAACCAGCTAATCGAATTAAAACTTGTGTGGGAATGTCATTTTCTCCGGTTTCATATTTAGAATATCCTGTTTGCGACATTCCTAAAAACTTTGCCACCTGCGTTTGGGTTAAGTCTGCATCTTCACGCAGTTCCCGAATACGAAAGCCCATTTCTTTCTCCTATTCTTTTTCGGACAGCGTATTTTCCGAAGACTCCACTTCTTCCACAGCGGCACGCACCGCCGCAACGACAAATGCAGAAAATGTACAGTCCTTGTTGCAGATGAGCGCTTCTACTCGTTCTATCAAGTCATTTGGAAAACGCACCGTTTTATTTGTTGTAGGTGGAATAGAAGGAATTTTAAAAGCCATTGTTACATACACCTCGCGGCTCGTGCTTTATTGTTTCTTATCTGTTCGTCCCACAAGATAATCAAGGGATACCCGGTAAAAATCGGCCAGTTGAACCGCGAGTTCCAAGGGCAGCGCTCTTTCGCCCCGTTCATATTTTGAGTACAGCGACTGGTCACACATCAAAAGCTCGGCAATCTGCTTTTGTGTCAGGTCGGCATCCTCTCGCAAATCACGAATCCTAAGATTCACACTTATCACCAAAGCTACTATAACAGAGGACATATCGTCCTATTGACTTTTAGGACGATATGTCCTATCCTTGTCATTAAGAGGTGATTTTATGCCGGATTATAAAGAAATGTATGACACGTTATTAGAGGCCACCATACAGGCCATTGGAACACTGGCCCAGGCGCAGCAAAAATGCGCGCTCCTTTCGCTTGTGCCTTCCGATACACCGCAAGCGTCTTTGCCCGAAAGTCAGCCAAGCGAAGAAGCATAAGAAAAGCGGCACGGAATCTGCCTTCCGCGCCGCTTTGTATTTTATTCCACACCGAACATATCAGCCAAGTTTGCTTTTTCGTCCACAAACGGCTGGAGTGCTCCCTCTTTGGAACACATCAGCACCGCAACGCCGGGGCCGTGTCCTGCCAAATTGCTGTCGGAATGTACCACGACGCCAACCGTCACGCTGCCGGTGCGGTAGGTGTAGCCAAAGCGTGTATCTGCATTGACAATGGCAACGAGGTCGCCAAACTTTAAGTCGCCCAAGTTGTATTCTTGCAGCTTTTCCTTGTCGTGCAGCGTGATGTCGTAATCTCCGCTGACCGAGTTCACCGCGCCAAGGCCGCTGCCCATGATGGAGGCATCAATGATTTTCCGCACGCCTACCTTTAAGCCGCCTTCCGTTTCCTGCAAGTTCATTTTTTCAATCAGCTCGGGCGAGCAGGAACGCAGAACAATGTTGGGATAGTCCACCAGCTGCATTCCCTGTCCGCAGGATTTCACGGCGATTTTATCCTCAATGTTCATCTTCTCCAAATCGGATTTTTTAAAGTAGATAATCACATGGTCAATGCCGCCATGCTTGCCGGTGACAAAGCCCTTTGCGCCTTTTGCATCGCCGGACACCACCACTGCTTCGTTGCCGATGCAGGAGAAGGTAATGAGCGCGTTGTTGAAATTTTCCGTGCTGTTTTTCACCGATGCACCCGGCTCTAAATGATCGGCTACCCAGCCAAGACAGCTGTCCCCGATTTGTGCATTGAGCGTGATGCCGCCCGTGCCGGGAACATAGCAAATCTGCCCGTCCGGGTTCATTCGTCCCGTCAGGCGCGTGCCGGGATGATTCACTTGCCCTTGCAGTACCAGCACCGGGCATTTTTCCGCATTTGTTTTTACCATGATACTTCCTCCTTTGAATTGTTTCTTTTTAATTTACCATAGTTTCATCAGAGCTGCAAGCAACCGAGCGGCGCACAAAACAGCTGATTTCTCTCATTTGATGAAATCCTCTATTTGGCTGAGGATTTTGCGCGGGTGCTTTGGCGCAGCAACGATACACCCTATTTACATCCCCATTTTTTATGTGTTAAACTGTTTGCCATAAGAAACATCTTATTGTTTTGGGGGGTGCTGCATGAAACTAAAATTGACGCTGTTCCTTCTTTGTGTTTGTCTGCTGCTTTCTGCTTGTGGAACACAACCTGCTTCTACCTCCAACAACAGTTCGCCAGCGTCCGAGTCAAGCGCCATTGAACCGGAGACACCGCCGGAAATGCAAATAGCAATGGCTGCGGGTTCTTTGCCGACGATTGCCGGAAACGACGAGGGGGCATATTATATTTGGGCGAACGGGCAAGATTCTTCCGGGTTGACATTGTACTATGACTATGCCTCCCGGCAGCTCATCCATTTGTCAAATCAGGTAATTCCCACCAACGACGAGGAAAACCCCGGATGGATTTCAGACATTTTTGGCGGCGCTGCTCCCCTTGCTGTTAATGGGAAATTTTATGTGCTTAAATACGGAAAAGCTCCTCTGCCAAAGATTCAGTATGAGGGTTCCCCGTCCATTCTGATGGAAATGGAGCCTAATGCTGCAAACCGCAAGACCCTGACTTTACCAAGGGGGTTTCTTTTCAAAAGCGGTTCGGGAATTGCCGCAGATGGCACCGACCTGTATTTGCTACTTGTATCGTTCGATTCCTCCACGCTGCAAGCCACCACGGCCTCCTTGTGCTGCACGGATTTTGAGGCAGGAAAAATAAACCCCCTGTATGAGTTTGACATACAGGAGAAAGATG
The DNA here is from genome assembly GCA_002315015.1 of Faecalibacterium sp. UBA1819. Lineage (GTDB taxonomy): Bacteria > Bacillota > Clostridia > Oscillospirales > Ruminococcaceae > Ruthenibacterium > Ruthenibacterium avium. The sequence goes on along the minus strand of DCEX01000009.1, from coordinate 3,359 downwards.
CTGCCATCATTGGTGTATCTTCGGACGGGCTGATTCTTCAGCGTTCATCTTCCCCCGCAGAGGGCCAAAATACCGATTCCATCGAGCAGCTTTCCTATGAAATTCAATTATACTCTGTGCTGGATCACAGCCTTTCGGACACAGGCTTCTCTTGGGAGCAGAGTGAATTATCCTTTGCTCTTGACGGAAATACGGTATATTTCATTCGCAGCGGTGAAACTGCGCTTCGGGCATATGACCTGTTGAATGGGACACAGAAGGTTATAACCGAAAACATTTTGGAAGGCACTGATTCAGCACAAGCGGACCGCGTTATCTTGACGGGAGAAGTGCATGACGGGCATCTTCAGTTTGCGGTGACGGAACAGGACGCCAGCAAATACTATTCCTATGCGATTTCCGATGGCACGGTGTTGCCCCTAAAACTGTTTTATTCCTATATGGGCGCAGAATTGCAAGTAAGGATTGTGTCGGAAAGCAAAGAATACTTTCTTGTGAATAACGGCATGAAAACATTGCAGCGTACTGCATACGGCACAGACGGAAGCTTTTATACCATGGAGTCCAATGAGCCGCAATATGCCCTGATTGAAAAAGCGGATTACTGGAATTCGATTCCGAATTACCTTGCGTTTGACGACTCGTTGTTTGAGGAACTGGCCGCAAGCGGACGTTAGCAGACGATGTGATTTTGAAAAAAGGCGTCATATCGCAAGTTTGCGATATGACGCCTTTTTTGGCGGAGATGTAGGGATTCGAACCCTAGCGACCCTCTCGGGCCCTATCGCATTTCGAGTGCGACCTCTTCGACCAGCTTGAGTACATCTCCATATGATATTTTTTAGAGCCTTTATATTATAGCAAAAGTTTTGAAAGCCGTCAACCGGTGGCGGTTCAAAAAAGTGGGGAAAAACTTGTTTTCCTTGCGGCACTTGCACACTCTTTGCCGATATTATAAAATAGGTACAGCGCATGTGAAACAGCACGGCGCAAAATTGCGGGGCGCTTGGCCCCAAAGAGAGTGGGAGGGAATGTTCAGTGAATACTGTAATTCCAAAGGGCTATCGTTCAGCATTGGGGCTGTACGATACGCAAAAGGCCATTGGCCTGATCAAGCAAATTTTTTTGGCAAAGCTTTGCGCGGCACTGCACTTAAAGCGTGTAACCGCACCGCTGTTTGTCGACCCGTCCACGGGCTTAAACGACGACCTAAACGGCGTTGAACGCGCTGTCGGCTTTGACATCCCTGCCATCGGCGGCTGCAATGCGGCGGTGGTACACAGCTTGGCGAAGTGGAAACGCCTTGCTTTGCACGAGTACAACTTTTTTGAGGGCAACGGTCTCGTCACGGACATGAACGCCATTCGGCGCGACGAAGAACTGGACAACCTGCATTCCGTTTATGTTGACCAGTGGGACTGGGAAAAAGTGATTTCCCCGGCACACCGCACCGACGCTTTTTTGGAAAAGACGGTGCAGGACATTGTACACGCCATTTGCGGAACGCTGGATGAACTGAAATGGCAAATGCCCGCGCTGGAGACGCAGCTTTGCCGTGACGTGACATTTTTCACCTCGCAGGAATTGGAAGACCGCTACCCCACGCTTTCGCCCAAAGAGCGCGAAAACGAAGCGGCACGCCAGCACCGCACGGTATTTATCAAGCAAATTGGCGGGGCGCTGAAAAGCGGCAAGCCGCACGACGGACGCGCGCCCGACTACGACGACTGGACGCTGAACGGCGATTTATTGTTTTGGCACGAGCCGCTGCAATGCGCCATGGAAGTGAGCAGCATGGGCATCCGCGTGAACCCGGAGGCAATGCGCCGTCAGCTGGCCGTGTCGGGTTGTGAAGAACGCGCCGCGCTGCCGTTCCACAAAATGCTGCTGGACGGCACACTGCCGCAGACGATTGGCGGCGGCATTGGGCAAAGCCGTCTGTGTATGCTGCTTTTGGGCAAAGCGCACATCGGCGAAGTACAAGTTTCGCTTTGGGATGAAGCGACGAAAAAAGCGTGTGCAAACGAGGGGGTTCGTCTGCTGTGAGTTTTACTTTCCAACAGGCGCAGGAAAGCGACCTGCCCGCGCTGACAGCTCTTTTTGACGCGGCGCGCCGCTTTATGGCTGAAACGGGCAACCCCAACCAATGGAAGCCCGGCACGCCGAGCGAGCAAGAGCTTTTAGAGGCGATTCATGCCGGAAAGTTTTATCTGTGTCTTATGGAACAGGAGCTTGCCGCGGCGTTTTACTACGATTTTGGGGCAGACATCGACCCCACCTACCGCAAAATTGACGGCGCATGGCACAGCGATGCCCCCTATGGTGTTCTGCATCGCGTGGCGGTGTCGCCCGCGTTTCGCGGCAAAGGTGTGGCGGGCGCTTGCTTCGATTGGGCGTTTGCCCAGTGCCGCCATTTGCGCATTGACACGCACGACGACAACAAGCCCATGCAGCGCGCGCTGGAAAAGCACGGCTTTCGCCACTGCGGCACGATTTACTTAGCCGACGGCGCACCGCGCCGTGCATATGACAAAGTAAATTAAATCAAGCAAATTTGCTTTGTTGTTACAAAGATGCAGAAAAGGGAGAGCGAGTTCCATGGCTTTTAGCGAAGAATACGAAAAGTTTTTTCAAGAGTTAGGCGAAAACAAAAAAATGGTTTTGTCCACATCATTGAATGATATTGTAACATCAAGAATGATGAGTATTGTAGTTGTAAATAAGACAATCTATTTTCAAACGGATAAAACATTTAGAAAATACGAGCAATTAAAAGGGAACCCCAGAGTCTCTCTTTGCGCAGATAATATACAAATTGAAGGGTATTGTAAAGAGATCGGAGCGCCTCTTGATTACACAGAGTTTCTTAATGCTTATAAAAAATATTTCCCAAGTTCTTACACCAGATACTCGTCTTTAAAAAATGAGTGTTTATTTACAGTGACACCATTGTTTGTTCAAAAATGGTTGTATATTGACGGTGTTCCATACATGGAAATTCTTGATATCGCAAACAAGCAATATGAGCGAAAGCAATATGTTGGAATCTGAGGTTATGCAGAAAGAGGGAGAACGCGAAAAGGCTTCGCGTTCTCCCTCTTTTTTTCATCATCTTACTCAGCCGACGGCGCGCCGTGCATATGACAAAACGGATTAAATTTTAAAAACATAACGTTTTGTTTATTTTATCAAATATGAAAGAGGAAGCGTTTTTGCATCGAAAACGCTTCCTCTTTTTGCGTTGCCAAATTTCACAAGAGGGGGGCTTCTCCCCCCTCTTGACTCCCCCACATCACGGGTGCAATTGTGCATCAAAGCAATTTAAAAAACCATAAGGAGGTACAAACGATGCACAACAT
>DCEX01000007.1 GCA_002315015.1 Faecalibacterium sp. UBA1819 | reverse complement strand
TGAAAAAGATTTGCTGCTTTTTTGTTGCCCGGCTCCGTTCCCGGCCATTTTGCCCTGTTCTGATTGTAGTAGTAAGTGAAAGGGAAATTTTTTTGCCCCGGCGTTTGGCATTTTTCCCCTGGTATGCATATCGTCAAGCCCTTCTAATCTTATCAAATGATTCCTCTTTGTTCTATCATAAATACCGCATTTCCACAAGAAAATTCGACAATTGAACAAGAAAAAGAGACTTTGCAACAAATATTTGCCTGCTCGAGTGAAAGCGCTTTTGTTAATTACTGCTTTTTTTGAGCTGAACACCGCAAAATATCGAAAGCTCTCTTTTTTATTTATGATATTTGCTTTTTGCGTTAATGGAGTGCGCGCGGTAAATTTGCTCCAAAAGCATGACACGCGCCAGCTGGTGCGGAAAGGTCATTTTGCTCATCGACAGGCGCAGCTGTGCCTTTTGCTTCACTTCCTGTGAAAGCCCGTGCGATGAACCAATCACAAACGCCACCGAAGAAACGCCCTCCAGCGCCTTTTTTTGAAAATATTCCGCCAGTTCCTCACTGCCAAGCTGCTTGCCCTCAATGCACATTGCCACCAGCGCCGCCCCCTTAGGGACTGCCTGCAAAATGGCTTTTCCCTCTTTTTCCAAGGCTTTTTCAATCACGGCGGGTGAAGCGCTTTTTTCGGCAATCAATTCTTCGTCCAACTCCACAATTTCCAGCTTACAATACGCCGAAAGCCGCTTTGCATATTCCTGCGCCGCTTGTTTATAGTAAGGTGCATTGAGCTTTCCCAGTACAATCAAGGTTACACTTTGCATCTCATCCCCTCCTGTTGGGTCAAAAAACTAACCATTCATCCGGCGCAAAGCGCGATGCCGCGCGAAGCACTGTGCTTTCCGGCAAAGAAAGGTTGTTGTTTTGCAGCTCCAAATGTACACTGCCCAGCGCCAGCTCCGGCTCGTTATTTTCTTTGCTCAAATGGCAAAGCACAATTTTATCACAGCCGTTTTCCATCAGTTTGACCACCGTTTTGGCGCAGTCCTCATTGCTGAGGTGGCCGGAGTTGGACAGAATGCGATATTTCAAAGCGGCGGGATATTTGCCGCTCATTAAAAGATAAGGGTCATAATTGGCTTCCAGCGCAACCACATCGGCGCAATATAAATTTGCCAGCACTTCCGGGGACACAAAGCCGAGGTCGGTGGCAAGCGCCACGGTTTTTTGGGTGCGCGTCACCACGCGATAGCCGCAGCACGCCAAAGAATCGTGGCTGGTTTCAAAGCTCTCCACCCAAAAATCGCCCACATGCAGGCTTTTATTTTTTACATCAAGGCAAGGCACATTTTCCGGCACAATTTGCTGTCTTTGCAAAAATGCCAAGCTTTCGCCATAGCCATAAACGGGCACGGGATGCTTTTTTAAAAACACCGATAAGCCTGAAATATGGTCGCTGTGCTCATGGGTAATCAAAATGCCCTGCAACCCCTCCGGGCTCAGTCCCATTTGCTTTAAAAAAGCAACCGTCTGGCGACAGCTCTTACCCATATCAATCAAAAGATAGGCGCCGTTTTCCTCTACTACGGCACAATTCCCGGAAGAACCGGAGTATAGTGTTGTAAAACTAGCCATAAACACTCACTTTTCACAAAAGGAAAAGGGAGGTTTCCCCTCCCTTTTCCAAATTTTTCTGCTTAATAAAGCTTTACTGTGCTTGTTTCAGCGCTATGCCGTCCGGCTTTTCAATGCGCTTAATATCTGCACCCAAGCCGCGCAGCTTTTCCACAATATCCTCATAGCCACGCTCGATGTGGTCAATCTCGCTGATTTCCGACACACCGTTGGCGGCCAGCGCGGCCACCACCATAGCGGCACCGGCGCGCAAATCGGTCGCACGCATCGGAGCGGGCAAAAGCTCCTGCACGCCTTCAATGACCGCAACACGCCCAGCCACCTGAATGTTGACGCCCATGCGGGACAGCTCGTCCACATAGCGGAAACGGTTTTCCCAAATGCCTTCGGTCACAATGCTGGTTCCGTTGGCTAAGGTAAGCATCACCGTCATCAAGGGCTGCATATCGGTCGGGAAACCGGGATGCGGCATGGTTTTGATGTTCAAAGCTTCCAAATCGCCTTGGCGTGTCACACGCACAGCATCGTCAAATTCCTCAATGGTCACGCCCGCTTTTTCCATCTTGGAGGTAATCGGCTCCAAGTGCTTCGGAATCACGTTTTTCACCAGCACATTACCACCGGTAACAGCCGCGGCCACCATATAGCTTCCCGCCTCAATTTGGTCGGGAATGATGGAGTATGTGCAGCCATGCATTTTTTCCACACCGCGAATTTTAATCACGTCGGTGCCTGCGCCGCGTACATCTGCACCCATGGTGTTCAAAAAGTTTGCCACGTCCACAATGTGCGGCTCTTTCGCCACATTTTCCAAAACCGTGGTTCCCTTTGCCATAACGGCGGCCAACATGGCATTGATGGTTGCTCCAACGCTGACCGTGTCGAAAAACACTTCTTCGCCGTGCAGCTCGGTTGCCTGTACGTCAATCATGCCGTTGCCGACAGAGTCCTTTGCGCCAAAAGCAGCAAACGCCTTCAAGTGCTGGTCAATGGGACGCGGACCTAAATTGCAGCCGCCGGGCATAGAAACCGTCGCTTTGCCGAAACGACCCAGCAGTGCGCCGATAAAGTAATAAGAAGCACGCATCTGGCGGGACAGCTCGTCCGGCACCATGGTTTTTGTGATATTGGCGGTATCAATCTCCACCGTGTGCTTATTGATGGTACGCACCTTGGCGCCCATCGCGCTTAAAATATCTAAGCACGCGCCTACATCGCTGATGCTGGGAAGGTTTTCCAAAATGCATTTTCCGCCCGCCAAAATGGTAGCCGGCAAAATTGCCACAGCGGCATTTTTTGCACCGCTGATTGTTACTTCACCCATCAAGGGCTTTCCGCCACGAATTACAAATTTCTCCAAAATTCCTGACTCCCTTTTTATCTCAATCAATACCGCCGAACAAAACCGACGGCTGTTGTCATTACGCTCTTTATTAGTATACACATATTTTTCAAAAATGAAAAGAAAAAAATGCACGAAAACAGGATTTTTACAAATATTCCGATTCCGTAACAAAAACACCGGCTTTTTTAGGCATTTTTACCGTTTTCCGATATTTTCCAAATTTAGGAGTCAAGCAAAGCTGCCTCCTGCACCCGATTGGGAAGCAGTTCGCAGATATCCGGCGGCAGCGGGCACGTTACTGCCACCCGTTGTTCTGTCACCGGTTCCCGAAACGAAACACTGCCGCAATGCAGCGCCACCCTGTTGATATACTGTGTGCTTCCGCCGTACAAATCATCCCCGCACAGCGGATGCCCCAAGGTGGAAGCGTGAACACGAATTTGATGGGTTCGGCCTGTTTCCAAACGGCATTCCGTCAAGGCACAATTCTTGGTCGGCTCATAGTGCAGCACACGATAGTGGGTCAGGCTCGGCTTGCCATCGTCAGCACAACAGCGTTTAATAATAGAATCTTCACAGCGTCGAATTGGCCGATTCCAATCGCCTTGCGGCGGGCTGGGCATTCCCTGCACGACCGCGTAGTAAATTTTCTGTACTTCCTCGGTCAGCCATGCTGCGGCATACCCATGCATAGCGCATACCACAAGCCCGGAAGTTTCTCTATCCAGCCGATTGAGCGGGCGAAACAAGCGCTTTTCGCCCCGGCGCTCCATTTCGCCGCAAAAAGCATTGGCTAACGTGTCGTGCGCAAACCCCAAGGTAGGGTGAATCGTCATTCCGGCAGGCTTATTCAGCACCATCACATGCGGGCTTTCATAACAAATATCCAGCGGGATATTCTGTGGTGTCACATGGCTTTCCTGCTCCTCGCACAGCGGCATCACAATCTTCTGCCCGGCGGCAATGCGCTCATGGGCGCAAATCAAACGCCCATCACGCAAAAAGCCGCCGTTTCGCTTTACCGCCGCGCGCAGCCCAGCCGACACCCGCTTGCTGCGCAAAAAGTCGCGCAGCGTCATACCGTCACAGCACGGAGCTACCTGCCAGCAAATTTCCTGTATCATAACAAATCCATGCTCAATTGCTGCGCCCCGTCGTCCGCTTTAATCAGCGCGCCGGAAGCGGGTAAGGTACGGATGCGGTAGCGGTGCGGGTCTTGCAGCTGCAAATTGCAGGCACGCTGCACTTTGATAATTTTTTGGTTCTTTTTCAGCGTGATCACCTGCACGCCTGCCGTTGTTTTGGTCTGCTTGGCGGGAATTTGTTCCGAATGCACCAAAAGCAGCCGGTTTGCGCTGGTGCGAATCGCCATTTCTTCCTCTTTCGGCAAGTAATCAATACCTGCCAGCGGTTCTTTGTCCAAAAAGGCATTCACCAGTTTTTTGCGGTTGGTTTTGGTTGCGTAGGCACTCATGGGTACTTTTGCGGCTTTTCCGTTTGCAAACACAAACAGCATGTGTCCCTGATAATCCGTGGTCACGGCCATATAAATGGCAAACTCACCCTCGTCCATGCCAAGCTTTGCGGGAATATAGTCGCCCATCAAGCTGGCTTTTCCGTCGGCAAAATCGCCCGCCCGGCATTTATACACTTGGCAGTGATTGGTGAAAAACAGCAGTTCGGCGTTGTTTTTCGTTTCCAGCTGAACGGCTACTTCATCGCCTTCTTTCAGCTTTTGCTCACCGGACATTCTCAGCGACTGCGGCGTAATTTTCTTAAAGTAGTTTTCCTTGGTGAAAAAGACGGAAACGGGATAATCCGGCATTGCATCCGACTCATCTGTCGGGTCAAGCTTTTCCACATCATACAAAATTTCACAGCGGCGCGGTTCACCGTATTGTTTGGCAACGGCCGTCAGTTCATCAATGATGATGCGTTTAATTTTCGCCTTGCTTTCCAAAATGCCGCGCAAACGGTCAATATCCTGCTGTAAACTGTCCGTTTCCTGCGTGCGCTTTAAAATATATTCGCGGTTTAAATGGCGCAGCTTAATTTCGGCCACATATTCCGCCTGCACCTCGTCAATGCCAAAGCCGATCATCAAGTTTGGCACTACCTCGGCTTCCTCTGCTGTTTCACGCACAATTCTTACCGCTTTGTCAATATCCAGCAAAATAGCGGCCAAACCTTGCAGCAAATGCAGCCGCTTTTCCTTGCCTTGCAGCTCAAAATGCGTTCTGCGGCGCACACATTCGGTGCGAAACGCCGCCCACTCGGTTAAAATCTCCCGCACGCCCATGACACGCGGCATTCCGGCAATTAAGATGTTAAAATTGCACGAAAAGCTGTCCTCCAGCGGCGTCATACGGAACAGGCGCTGCATGACTTTTTCCGGGTCTTGCCCGCGCTTCAAGTCCAGCGCCAGCTTCAAACCGTTCAGATCGGTTTCGTCGCGCATATCGCTGATTTCTTTCACTCGCCCCGCTTTGACCAAGTCGGAAATTTTGTCCATAATCGCCTCCACCGTTGTGGTGGGGGGAATTTGGGTAATTTCCAGCATGTTTTCTTCTTTTACATAACGGTAACGCGCGCGCACCTTCACACTGCCGCGCCCTGTTTGATAAATTTGGTCAATTTCTTTTTCATCGTAAAGAATCTGACCCCCGCCGACAAAGTCCGGCGCAGGCAGAGTGGATTTTAAATCATGCTGTTCGTCCTTGAGCAGTGCAATGGTGGTTTCGCACAGCTCTTTTAAGTTGAACGAACAAATAGACGAAGCCATGCCAACCGCAATGCCCAATGTATTGTTGGCCAAAATGGTGGGAAACGTAACGGGCAGCAGCGTCGGCTCAGTGGTGGAAGCATCATAGTTCGGCACAAAGTCCACCGTGTCCTTATCAATATCCCGGAACAGTTCCGCGCAGATTTCCTCCAGCTTTGCCTCTGTATAACGGGAAGCCGCATATGCCATATCACGGCTGTATGCCTTGCCGAAGTTGCCCTTGCCGGACACATACGGCACCAACAGGCTTTCATTTCCGCGCGCCAAACGAACCATGGTATCATAGATTGCCTGGTCGCCGTGCGGGTTCAAATGCATGGTATTGCCCACAATATTGGCCGATTTCGTTCGGGCGCTTTTCAAGAGCCCCATGTCATACATGGTGTACAGCACCTTTCGGTGGGCAGGCTTAAAGCCGTCAATTTCCGGCAATGCACGCGAAACAATCACGCTCATGGCGTAGGGCATATAGTTTGTTTCCAGCGTTTGCGTGATTTTTTGGTTGAGCACGCTGCCCGCTTCCAAAATGCGCACGTTCTCGCCCAGCTGCGGGCGCGTCAGACGCACCTCGCGCCCGGATGCTTTTTTCTTTGCCATATATCCTCCCTATGCTCAAGATACGTCGAGGTCGTCCAAATATTCACAGCCGTGCTGTGCAATGTGTTCCTTGCGTCCGGCTAAGTTGTCGCCCAACAAAAGGTCAAACATCGCCGCTGTTTGCTCGGCATCGTCCGGCGTCACTTGAATCAAGCGCCGGGAAGCCGGGTTCATCGTGGTCAGCCACATCATTTCCGGGTCGTTTTCGCCCAAACCTTTGGAGCGCTGAATGGTAAACTTATTCTCACCAATTTCCTTCAAAAACTCGGTTTTTTCTTGCTCGGTATAGGCAAAATATGTTTTTTGCTTGCTTTGAATTTCGTACAGCGGCGACTCGGCAATATACACATAGCCCTCGTTGATCAGCGTAGGAACCAGCCGATAAATCATGGTTAAAATAAGGGTGCGGATTTGGTAGCCGTCCACGTCGGCATCAGTACAAATCACCACTTTATTCCAGCGCAGATTGGCAAGGTCAAAGCTGGACAAATCCTTCTTTGCCTTTCCCGAAAGCTCCACACCGCAGCCCAGCACCTTAATAAGATCGGTGATGATATCGCTCTTAAAGATGCGGTCATAGTCGGCTTTTAAGCAGTTCAAAATTTTGCCGCGAACGGGCATAATGGCCTGATACTCACTGTCGCGGCTGGTTTTGACCGCACCCAACGCAGAATCACCCTCCACGATATACAGTTCCCGCTTGGAAATATCGCGCGAGCGGCAATCTACAAACTTCTGCACGCGGTTTGTGATATCCATTTGGGAACTCATCGTCTTTTTAATTGACTGGCGCGTTTTTTCGGCATGTTCCCGGCTCTGCTTATTGATCAGCACCTGCTGGCACAGCTTTTGCGCTTCCTCGGGCTTTTCAATGAAATAAACTTCCAGATTATGCTTTAAAAACTCGGTCATCGCCTGCTGGATAAATTTATTGGTGATGGCCTTTTTGGTTTGGTTTTCATAGCTTGTCTGAGTGGAAAACGAGCTGGAAACGAAAATCAAGCAGTCCTGCACATCGGAAAAGGTGATTTTGCTTTCGCCTTTTTTGTACATGTTTTTCGATTTCAGGTAGGCGTCAATCTGGCCGACAAACGCCGTTCGGACGGCTCTATCCGGGCTTCCGCCATGCTCCAGCCAAGAGGAGTTATGGTAATACTCCAAAAGCTGCGTTTTATTGGAAAAGCAAAAGGCAGCGTTCATTTTCACCCGGTATTCCGGGCGGTCGTCACGGTCGCGCCCCTGTGCCTCCGAACGGCAGAAACGAACCGGCGTCATGGCGTCCAGCCCCGCCAGCTCCTCCACATAGTCCTCAATCCCTCGCTCATAGAAAAACTCGGTTACGCGGTTTTCCGGCGCTGCTGTTTCATCGGTAAACACAAAGGTAACGCCAGCGTTTACCACCGCTTGACGTTTCAGCGTGTCCAGATAATAGCTGGTGGGAACGGCAATATCGGTGAAAACCTCGGTATCCGGCATCCAGCGAATGCATGAACCTGTTCGCTTGCCGGAAAACGGCTCCTTTTGCAAACCGCCGACATTTTCGCCTTTTTCAAAGTCGAGGTGGTAGTGAAACCCATCTCGATACACGTCCGCTTTCATCCAACGGGAGGAATACTGCGTAGCACAAAGGCCAAGGCCGTTCAAGCCGAGGGAATATTCATAGTTATCCCCGCCGGCTTCATACTTTCCGCCCGCATACATTTCACAAAAAAGAAGCTCCCAGTTGTAGCGTTCTTCGTTTTTATTATAATCCACGGGCATTCCTCGCCCGAAATCTTCTACCTGTACCGAGCCGTCGGCATAGCGCGTGACCAAAATTTTATCACCATGGCCTTGCCGGGCTTCGTCAATGGAGTTTGACACAATTTCAAAAATCGAGTGCGCACACCCATCTACTCCGTCGGAACCAAAAATAACACCGGGGCGTTTTCTTACGCGGTCGGCGCCTTTTAAGCTTGTAATGCTTTCATTTGTGTAGGCAGCTGTTCGTTTTGCCATGCGTCCTCCTGTTTTGCTTCTCAATAAAGTGCCGCGCTGTGCGTGTGCACAGCGCGGCGTTTTTTCTTTTCATACCGGCTTGTTTCCGGCCCTATTTCAGAATACTTTCTGAACCTTTGTTTCTCAGCGCTGTCCCGCAGAATGTGCGGCAATTCCCTGCACGGCTGCAAAAAGATTTGCCCTGTCTGCACCGCATTCGGTACACTTCGTTTTACCCTTGCCCGCGTTGTAGTTAAACGCCCCGCAGGCACACTGCCAGCCATCCGTGAGCTCGGCAGGATAAAAACGCAAAAAGCGGGAATTCATCGCGGTGCACAAAGCATTTCGCATCTGCTCCGGCAAAGCACGCGGCGCAGGAAGCGCCACGGGGCCGCAGCGCTTCAAGCTATGCAGAATGCCATCGTCGTAAACCACAGAAACGAGGTTGACATCCACTGAGCTAAGCGGTTCATCGGAAATAAACACGCCGTCATTTCCACCAAAGCAAGCCCCTTCGGGAGCTTGTACATTCAAATAGTCGAAATCATCCTCGCCCACTACAACGCCGGCCTGGTTTTTGCAGCGATAGTGAATGGTGAGCTTATTCACCGGACGAGAATAGAGGTTTTTAAACGTCAATGTAACGACGGTACTTCCTGTGCTTTCCATACGGAACAGCTCCACCATTGCAAAATGCACAGGGCTGCCCTTGCAGTAATAGCTGGAACGGCTTCTTGCCAGCGGAGTAAAAACTTCACCCATTCTTGTTACACACCACCTTGGCTCATAATTCTAACATATCATCGGGCGTCTTTCAAGCCCTTTTTCGAACGGGCCGCCGCGCAAAAGCGCTGTTTCGGCCATGCCCTAGGTACTCTGCTTAGTCAATCACATGACTGTAAAGCGGCGTTGCATAGCGGCCGGTGAAACAGGCTTCGCAAACATCCTGTCCGCCGCATGCTTCGCGCAGTGCGTCCATAGTTAAAAAACGCAGCGAATCCGCGCCCAGCGTTTCGCACACCTGCTCCACCGTTTGATTTGCACTGATCAGCTCCTTACGAGTGGACATATCCACACCATAGAAGCACGGGTACAGCAGCTGCGGCGACGCAATGCGCACATGCACCTCGGCAGCGCCTGCCTCACGCAGCAGCGTTACAATGCGTTTGCTGGTGGTACCGCGCACAATAGAGTCGTCAATCAGCACAATGCGCTTTCCGGCTACAACATCTCGGTTAGCCGAAAGCTTCATTTTTACACCGGCATCACGCTGCGCTTGTGTGGGCTGAATAAAGGTTCGGCCCACATAGCGGTTTTTAATCAAACCCATCTCATAGGGCAGGCCCATTTCTTCGCTGTAACCGCTGGCGGCAGAAAGCGAGGAGTCCGGCACACCGACCACAATATCCGCCTCTAATACGCCTTTATCATCCTGCGCCAAAATTTTACCGCACTGACGGCGCACGGTGTGTACATTGTAGCCATGCATCACCGAGTCGGGACGCGCAAAATAGACATATTCCATCGCACACAGCTTTTTCTGTGTAATATTGGTATAAAAATCGCTCTCTAAGCCCTGCGCAGAAATTTTAATAATTTCGCCGGGGGCAATATCGCGCACAAAGTCCGCATTGACAATGTCAAAAGCGCATGTTTCGCTGGACAAATACCAGCCGTCGCCCTTTTTCGCCAAAGACAGCGGACGCAGACCGTTGCGGTCACGAATGGCATACAGATTCTTCTCTGTCATAATCAAAAACGCAAACGCACCGTCGAGGCGCAGGCAAGCCTTTTTGATCTTCTCCAGCAGGCTTCCCTTTTCGCATTGAATTAAATGCAGAATAATTTCACTGTCGGACGAGCCGTGGAAGATGCTTCCGCGGTCTTCCAGCTCTTGACGCAGCTCATCCGCATTGACAATCTGCCCGTTGTGCGCCACGGCCAAAGTACCGATCTTCGCACGCGCAACAATGGGCTGCACATTCTCCAGCTCACCGCCGCCCGCTGTACCATAACGCACATGACCGATTGCATTCAGTCCGGGAAGTGCGGCAATATCATTGTGGGAAAACACCTCCGTCAGCAGACCTTTCCCCTTACGGCAGCGTGTTACGCCGTTTTCGTCGGCTGCGGCAATTCCTGCGCCCTCCTGACCTCGATGCTGCAAAGCGTGCAGGCCAAGATAGGTCAAGTGTGCGGCGTCCTGCTGGTTATACACCCCAAATACACCGCATTCCTCGTGCAATTCACGTCCCCACTGCATGCTGCTTCTACTCCTTCCGTGCTCTGTCGATCTTATTTTCACCGTTTTGTTTTTATTCCTTCACCAAATATGCTTCACGATCCGCACCTACGGAAATGTAACGAATCGGGCACCCCACTGCCTTTTCTAAGTACTCAATGTAGTCTTTCGCTTCCTGCGGCAGATCGGCCCAGCGGCGGCACTTGGTGATGTCGCACTTCCAGCCAGGCATTTTCTTCACCACCGGCGTAGCGCGGTCCAAATCGCCGCCCATGGGGAAACGGGTGGTTTCCTTGCCGTTGACAAGGTATTTTTCCACCACAGGAATTTCTTCCATATAATCCAGCACATCCAGCAGTGTCAGCGCCAGAATATCTGCGCCTTGACACTCTACACCGTAGCGGCTTGCCACAGCGTCAAAGGGGCCGACGCGGCGCGGACGGCCTGTTGCCGCGCCGTACTCATGGCCGGATTCACGCAGAGCGTGTTTTTCCTCCTCGGTCATGGCCAGCTCAGCGGTAAAGGGACCCTCGCCCACGCAGGACGAGTAAGCCTTCATAATACCAATCGACAAATCCAGCTTGTGGCCCGGAATGCCTGCGCCAATCGGTGCATAGCTGCCGATTACGTTGGAGGAGCTGGTGAACGGATAAATGCCGAAATCTACATCGCGCAAAGCGCCCAGCTGAGCCTCAAACAAAATTTTCTTGCCGCTGTCGTCGGCATGTGCCAAATAGGCGCCGGTGTCGCAGATATAATCGCGGAACACCTCGGCGTAGTGCTTGCACCAAGCCCACATTTCTTCCACATCCACGGGCCTCTCGCCGTAAACGCGCTCCAGCGTCAAATTTTTCCACTCAATCATCGTCTTCAAGCGATGCTTCACGGAATCATCCAAGTGCAGAAGATCGCCCATACGAAGCGTCTTTTTCATATATTTATCGCCGTAAGAATAGGCAATACCGCGGCGTGTCGAACCAAACTGGCTGCCGCTTTGGGAAAGACGGTCTTCCTCCAAAGCGTCCTCACGCACATGGTAAGGCATGCAAATGGTAGCGCGGTCGCTGATTTTCAAATGGCTGGGGTCAATGACAACGCCTTGCTGGCGCAGCGTAGCCATTTCTTTTTCCAAGTGAGCGGGGTCGATCACCATGCCGTTGCCCATCACGCATACAACCTCCGGGCGCAAAATACCGGAAGGCAAAAGGTTTAAAATAAACTTTCCGTTTTCATTCACCACCGTATGGCCGGCATTGTTTCCGCCTTGGTAGCGCACCACAATGTCATACTCTCGGCTGAGCAAATCGACCATGCGTCCCTTGCCCTCATCGCCCCAGTTGATTCCTGTAATCGCGGTCAGCATAAAATCAACACTCTCCTTTTTTATTCGCCTCACACCACGGCTCAGCCGCATCCGTCACAAGCCGGTCACAGCTTGCAATCGCACACGGGTCACATGTTTCTTTTTTACGGATCTTCCACACGCAAAAAAGATAAAAGACGCCCATGGGGTTATCTAAAAAGCTTCTGCCTCCTCCCACGAACGCCATTATTCTCCGGATGTTATCATACCATTCATTGTTTTCGCCGTCAAGTGTCAAATGTACCATCCGGCTGTTTTTTCACGCTTTTTCCGCACAACGGCGCTGTTTTCGACTTTCCGTCCAGCCATTCAGCTTTTTACCGTCCCTAACAAATTCCGCTTTACATTTTTTGTGCAAAAGACTATAATTACCCGTAATGAAGCATCTTTTTTAACATTCTTGCTGTCAGCACACACCGTTCAGCAAAACCGTTTGTCCTTGTAAAGAGTACTCCCTCGGCGCACGGTTCGGGCTGAGGTGTTTTTTTAGGAAATAAGGTTAGCTAAGACTAACCGATAGGAGGTTTTTCTTTTGTCCAAGCAGCCATCTGTATCTTTCGTCCCCTCCCTTTACCATTTTCAGCCTGTTTGCCAAGCGCTGATCCATGATGGCGCCGCTCAGGCAAACGCCATATTTTGCAAACAGCTCAAAGCACTTCCCGGTTTAGCGGACGGGTTATCCGAACAAGACCGCATAAAAATTCTGCATCGGCTGAATCAAAGCCTTTACCACTTCATTTTGTTTCATTGGAAATTGTCGCTTCACGAGCTGTGCGAAGAAATGGAAAACACCGCATTTTCTCTGCCCTGCCAGTGCGAGCTGGAAAACGCCGCACAGCAGATGATTTGCGCCTATTGCACCGAGCTGTCGCGACGCTCGTGCGGCAACCAGTATATTTCACGCGCAGCCGATTATATCGAGCAGCACATGAGCGGTGATCTCAGCCTTCCGCGGGTTGCCTCTCATGTATTTGTATGCTCGGCTTATTTATCTGAGCTTTTTCCCGCATGTACCGGAAAAAAGTTTTGCGAATACGTTGCTTATCGACGCATAGAGCGGGCAAAAGAACTGCTGCGAACCACACGTTTCAGCGTTCAAGAGATCAGCCAGCAATGCGGATTTGGCTCATCCTCTTACTTTTCTTGTGTATTTTCCAAACACACAGGTCTTTCCCCCCGCTCCTATCGCACATTCCATGCAGATGCCTGTTCGTCGGCATAAATAAATATACCGGACAGTTTAAACAGCAAAAGGGTGCAGAAGAAAGCCTTCCGCACCCTTTTTCTTACTTAATTCGATTGATTCAGCAAGGTGTCCATAACATCTTTCACGCCGCCAACAGTAACGTCAATTTCCGCCACCAAATCTTTCGTAGACAGCATTTTTGTGTTTTGGTTAGAAATCTCCTCGTTTAACAGCTCAAAGCGCTGCACAACATTGGTTAAGTATTGCCGCATATGCTCCAAATCGCCCGAAATTTCCTTCGACACAGTGTCGCTGTTCTGCGCCAAGCTGCGAACTTCCTCCGCCACAACGGCAAAGCCCTTGCCCGCATTGCCTGCGCGCGCTGCTTCTACCGAAGCATTCAGCGACAGCAGATTGGTTTGGCGCGAAATATTTTGGATGGCGTTAAATGCGTTATTCGTGCGCTCCATCTGCTCTTGAGAATCCTTTAAAATTTGTGCCATTTCCGTTTGGCGGCTCATTACCAGCTGCATCGCCTGCGTATTCTCATTGATGATCTCATTGATTTTTGCCAAGCATTCCGTCAGCGACTGAACATGAGAATTCATGTTTTGCTCCACCAGCTTACGGGTGCTCTGCAATTCGGTTACATCATTGACAACACCAACCACAAAGCGAGCTCCCCCAGCCGCTTCCTGACCCACATGAATGGCAACGCGAACCCATAAATAATTTCCGTCTCGGTGCTGCACACGGAAATCGGTTTCAACCCAGTCCGTCTGCTGTGCAATGCTTCGGTTCAGCAGTTCGGTAAAAGCGGGCAAGTCATCGGAATGAATGCGCCCAAACCACCGTTCCAGCTGATTCGGAAAATCGTTTTCGCTTAAAAAGCCCAATTGTTTGCGGAACGGGTCGGAAAACCAAACGGTATTTTCTCTGGACTCTAAGACATTTCTTGCCAAACGAATATAAAACGAGCCTTGCGTTGTCACTTTGTCAATGGCAGAATAGCGGCGAAGCAGCTGATCCAGCGCCACCTTGCTTTCGTGCTCATCATTGACATCCACAAAAATTCCGATAAATTGAATCGGCTCACCCTTTTCATTTCTCTGCACGTTTCCGGCGGCACGGTACCAACGATAGCCGCGGTTTTTTGTTTTTAAGCGATACTCCAAGTCATATTTTGTCTTTCCTGTTGGATCTGCAAGTGTCTCCACAAACAAATTGAGCGTTCGGTCTTTATCCTCAGGATGCAGCAAATCCGACCAAGATTCCAAACGGTTGGGAAAATCGGTTTCGTTGTGGTAACCGATCATATGCCGAAAGTCATCCGACCAATAGGACGCCACCACCTGATTTCCCGGGCCAATGTCCATATTCCAAAGGCCGGAGGAAATGGTTTGGTTCACCAGATGCACGCTGTTGCTCTCCCACTCAATGCGGTTGTAATACAGCGCCAGCACACGGTTCAGCTCTTTTTCCATGGCTCCCGAAACGCCAAACGGCAAGGCGGACGGAATTTTTTGAACATCGGTAAAATGATCAAAATCAATTTGTTTTAACGCTTCTAATGTTTGCTTTTTATACCCCAACATCATACTAAACAAGTTCCTTTCTGCGTTTTCCCAGAGCCAGCCTCTCGATTTGCCGCACCAGTACAAAGCCGCTTGTACTCTCACGGTGCTGCAGAAGGCGGCATTCCCTCAAAAAGCGCTTACATTTTTTATGAAAACGGTAAAATAATTGAATACTCACCCTGATAAAGGATAACGCCGCAGACGATACTTGTCAAGGTTATGTCATATGATTCATGACAATAATGGGACAGGGTTTATTTTTTACGAAAGCAGTCCATCATTTTACTTTCAAAGCACGCATGGCGTTTAAAATGGCAAGCACAGACACACCTACATCCGCAAAAACAGCCTCCCACATCGTTGCCACACCAAACGCGCCCAGCAAAAGCACCACGCCTTTCACGCCAAGTGCAAAAACAATATTTTGACGCACAATGCGCAGCGTTTTTCTGGCAATCTTGATTGCCAGGGAAAGCTTTGTTAAATCGTCATCCATCAAAACGACATCCGCCGCCTCAATGGCCGCATCCGATCCAATCGCACCCATGGCAACGCCCACATCAGCACGCGAAAGCACCGGAGCATCGTTAATGCCATCCCCGACAAAAACGGTAGCGCCATCCCCCGCGCCATCCATCAATTTTTCAATCTGGGTTACTTTATCGCCGGGAAGCAGCTGTGCAAAATATTGGTCTGCTCCTACCTTTTTCGCGGTTGCCTTCGCAATTTCTTCTTTATCGCCTGTCAGCATCACCACTTGCTTTACACCGGCATCGCGCAGCGATTTTACAGCATCCACAGCAGAAGCTTTCAGCGCATCGGAAACTGTAATGCATCCCTCATATGTTCCGTCCACCGCCACATATACAATCGTTCCTTCATGTGCCATATCCGGCAGTGCTGCACCTATTTGCTTCATCAGCGCAGCATTTCCCACGCACACCTGTCTACCGTCAATTTCCGCACAGACACCTTTCCCTGAATATTCTTCTACCTTCGTCACGCGGTCTTCCCGGCGCTCGCCATTCCACGCACTGCGCAGACATTGTGCAATCGGATGGGTGGAATAACCTTCGGCCAAGGCAGCCCATTCCAGCAGCTGGTCAGCCGATGCGTGTACGGAGTGAATATCTTGTACGGAGAATGTTCCCTCTGTCAGAGTTCCGGTTTTGTCCATCACCACCGTTTTGGTTTTGGCGAGCACCTCTAGGTAGTTGCCGCCTTTCACCAAAATGCCTTGCTTGGACGCCCCGCCGATACCGCCAAAAAAGCTAAGCGGCACACTAATGACCAAAGCGCACGGGCACGAAATCACTAAAAAGATCAGCGCCTGATGGAACCACGCCGTCCAATTTCCCACAAATAACGGCGGTATCACTGCCAAAGCGAGCGCCGCAATGACAACTGTCGGTGTGTACCAACGCGCAAATTTTGTAATAAAATGCTCGGCTTTTGCCTTTTTGCTTCCTGCATTCTCCACCAGCTCCAAAATTTTGGAAACCGTGGAATCCTCAAATTCCTTTTCTACCTCAATGTGCAGCAATCCCGTTTGGTTGATGCAGCCGCTGAGCACTTGCATTCCCGGCGCAGCGGGACGCGGCAAGCTTTCGCCGGTTAATGCTGCTGTGTCCAGCATACTCTCTCCTTGCAGTACTTTGCCATCCAAAGGGATTCGTTCGCCGGGCTGAACCACAATCACATCGCCCACGGAAAGTTCCTCCGGGTCTACGCGAACCAATGTTCCGTCACGCTCCACATTGGCATAATCGGGGCGAATTTCCATCATTTGTGCAATCGAACGGCGCGAGCAGTCTACCGCATAGCTTTGGAACAGCTCTCCCACTTGATAAAACAGCATAACAAAAACAGCTTCGCCGTATTCACCCGTGGCAAAAGCACCTACCGTTGCAAGCGCCATAAGAAAATTTTCGTCAAAAATTTGCCCGTTGATAATGTTGCGCACCGCTTTCCAGAGAACATCCCAACCGATTACAGCATACGGCACTAAGTAAAAAAGCAACGCCTGCCAACCTGTCGGCGCTAGTAAGAAAACCGCTGCCAAGAGCACTGCTGCGGCCAAAATTCGGTAGAGCATCTTTTTTTGTTTTTTTGTTAATTGGGCCATTTCCTTTCCCTCATTTCCTGTTTCCTTCCCTTTCGTGTTGCGCAAGGCTTCCAAAGGGACCGCTTACTTAAAACTTATCGCAGAATACGGCAGTCCGGCTCAATTTTTCGGCAAGCTTTTTGTGCGGCATCCAAAATTTCTTCCAAGCGTTCTTCCGGCGCATGGATTGTCATCTTTTGAGCCAAAAAGCTGATGCTAACTTGTTCCACGCCATCAATTTTGCGAATGGCATCCTCCATCTTTGCGGCACAGTTCGCACAATCTAAATCTTGCATTTTAAATACTTTTTTCATCTGAAACGCCTCTTTCCTTAATATTTGAACAAGTGTTCAAGCTTGTTGCTATTATTATAGTTGAATAGTTGTTCAAATGTCAACACTTTTTTCGGAAAATCAATTGACAAATGAACTTTTTAGCTACTATACTAATAATAAACCGTAATTTCTTTGCACACTGTTTCTTTCGATGCAGCACAAAAGAATCTACTGTTTGGACTTTGGAAGCTTTATTTGCCGGTACAGGAGGTTTTTTCATTTGAACCGTGAGCATTTAGAGCAGCTGCGGCTTTCCATGCCGCAAACTGCACTTTTATATGATTTATCCGACTTTTTTAAGGTAATGGGCGACGGTACGCGCATCCAGCTGTTGTGGGCATTAGAAGAACGGGAAGAACTTTGTGTTGGAGATCTGGCAGCATTATTAAACATGACGCCTTCGGCAGTCTCTCACCAATTGCGTGCTTTGCGCACGGCGAAGCTCATTCGATGCCGCAAAGACGGAAAAAATGTGTTTTATTCTTTAGACGATGATCATGTGAAAGACATTTTAACAAAGGCACTGGAACATATTCGAGAGCGCGAGCATCACGGCGGACATTCTCATTCATCTGTACACTAAAAAGAACAAGGGGCGCCTAACTTCCGCCCCTTGTTCTTTTTAGTGATATTCCGTTGGACTAGAATCAATCCGCGCGCGCCTCAATCCGCTTTGCGCACCCATTTGCCCAACAGCGTTCTTTTATAGCAAGCCAATTCCTGCACGGCAGGCGGATAATCCCCTGCCTGTTTCAAATACTCAATGCCCTTTTTCACATCCTGCTCCACACCGGTTCCGTTTAAATACATCAAAGCTCCGGCATACATCATTTTGCAGTCACGCTGTTCGGGATGCAGCTGAGAAAACAGCTCATAGGCTTTTTCAAAGCTAACCGTCGTGCCCGCCCCTTTTAAGTAAGCATACACTAAATAGGGCTGCACTTCCTTTGCGCCCTGCTCATAGGCTTCGTGTGCCCACTGAAACAGTTCTGCGGAATCAATGTGCGGAATTCGAACTTGATAGGCAAGCTTGATGAGGGCCACCGCGCAATCCAAATGGAATTTCATCTTTAACTCTTTACTGTAACACTCTGCCGCCATATTGGGATCTGCCGGCAAATCCTCACCGCCGGTTTCGTAAATGCCGCCCACCCGGAACCAAGCGCCTTCTTCGCCGCCGGCTGCCGACTTTTTATACCACTCAATGGCTTCTTTCAGGCTGCCCGCTTTTTGCAGCTCCTCTGCGTAGACAAATTGGTGAATTGGATAGCCGTACTCCGCTCCAGTTTTCCAAATATTATCCGCCTTTTCGGGCTGGGGATCTACCAAGCCGGGCTTTCCGTTTTCATAAAAGCTGTGCAAATTATTGCCTGCAAAATGCACGCCACCCATGAAGGCCTGCCAAAACCATTGCTCACACTTTTCCGTTTGTTCTTTTAAGTAAGCTTGATAAGCCTCTTTTGTGGAAAAGCTTTGTTCCGACTTATTCTCAATTCGCAAATAATCGCCCCAAAAATAAACATTTCCGAGCGCATACTGACACAAAGGATCTCCCATTTGCGCCTTTTGAGACACAATTTGAAATGCCTGCATCAAGCTTTCAAACGGCATAGTGCTTTCCAACTCAGGCGTCAATTCACCGCTTCGGAGTGTCATTAAAACACCCAGTGCACTTTCCTGACGAATGGAAAGCTTCAACAGCGCCAATGCACGTTCATGATCTACCGGAAACCCATGCCCCTCCCACACATACTGTGCACCGGAAAGGCAGCGGGCTAACACGCAGCTGGCATCTCCATCGCCCGCGGCAGAGGCTTTTTCCAGTAATTCAAAACCTTCTTTACCGCGCCCTGTTCGGACATTATAATAAATATCATTTAATGCCTTTTCCACAGCGTCGCTGAAAAACAAATTGACTTGTAACATCAACGTGTCCCCTTTTCCCATATTATCTTACTTTATATTTACCAATCGCATCACCAAGAAAACCCTTATCCAAAAAAACACGCCACAAA
Source organism: Faecalibacterium sp. UBA1819 (assembly GCA_002315015.1). GTDB lineage: Bacteria > Bacillota > Clostridia > Oscillospirales > Ruminococcaceae > Ruthenibacterium > Ruthenibacterium avium. The sequence continues at coordinate 68,776 of DCEX01000007.1, read as the reverse complement.
CGCGGCGTGATTTTTGTGGTGCGGGTAACAGGGGTCGAACCTGCATGGATTGCTCCGCTAGATCCTAAGTCTAGTGCGTCTGCCAATTCCGCCATACCCGCATATTTTTTATATTATACCATTTCAGTATTAAAATGTCAAATGTTTCTGAAAATAAAATCAATTTTTCTTTAAAAATAGATGAATTGCAAAAAGAAAAGGGGTGCTGTATTTTACAACATCCCTTTTTCTTACAATCATTTGCGCTGTTTCAATTTTCCTTTTGGAGCACGCACTCCATGAGAAACTTTTTTATTTTGACGCCGTGCTTCATTTGCCGCCGTATTTTTTGCAATTTGTGCCGTGGCTTTGCCGCGCTGCGCTGCTGTGCGCAGGGCTTTTACCTCTTGCGCAGTCAGCTCACGATACTGGCCGGGCTGGAGCATTCCAAGCTTTACGGCTCCCAACGCGGTTCGGCGCAAGCGAATCACATCCAGGCCCACCGCTTCACACATGCGGCGAATTTGACGATTTTTGCCTTCTCGAATGGTCATTTCCAGCACAGTTCTCTCTGCTTCATCGGTGACCACTCGAATTACGGCCGGCTGCGTTACACTGCCGTCATCCAAGGTCACGCCGTCCGTCATTTGAATAATTTGCTCCTCTGTTGCATGAGGGCGCACCGTGACGCGGTACAGCTTTGACACGCCATGGCTGGGGTGCGTCAGCAAATTGGCAAATTCGCCGTCATTGGTAAAAAGCAGCAAGCCTTCGCTGTCTTTATCCAAACGCCCTACGGGAAACACTCGCACAGGCACATCTGCCATCAATTCCATCACGGTTTTTCTGCCGCGCTCATCGCTTGTTGTCGTGATAAATCCGCGCGGCTTGTGAAGCATGTAGTAATATTTTTCTGTTTTCTTGGGAACGTAAACACGCTGCCCATCCACACTGACAATATCCTGCTTAACGTCCATCTTATCGCCCAAACTGACCGGACGCCCATTTAACTTTACACGTCCCTGCAAAATGAGCTGTTCCGCGGCGCGTCGTGAACACACGCCTTGGGCTGCCAGCACTTTTTGTATTCTTTCATCTCTCATGGGTAATTCCTTTCTGTTACGTTTTCCTTAAAACATCTGGTCCTGTTTTGGCTTTTCGTTATCCTTTTTAAACAAATCGGCAATTTTATCCACCAATTCGGGCAGCATTCCAATGGCACGGTCTACACTGTTAGAAGTATCCGCCAGCTGAATCATACGCACATTTCCCTCGCGCACGACCAAAAATGCAATCGGAGAAATCGAAACGCCAGCACCGCCGCCGCCGCCGAATAAATCCTGATTATTTTTGGAAGCAATATCGGAGCCGCCGGATGCAAACCCAAAAGTAACCTTAGAAATGGGCAAAATCGTGGTACCATCCGGCATTTGAATGGGGTTTCCGATGATTGTGTTGGAATCCACCATTTTGCGTATTTTTTCCAGTGTGACATCCATTAAACCCTGAATGGGATGTTCATTCATAGCGAACCCTCCTATCTGCCGCTGGGGAAATGTTTTTTGCGATAAGCTTTCCACAGCACGGAAAGGCATACCGCAAGCAGAACAAATGGCGTTGCGCCGATTCGGCAGTAAAAATAACGCCTGTATTTATATTCGCCGGTAAAATCGGCAATGATTTGCAGTTTTTCAATTTGAATTTCAAAATAATTTTGCAAAACACCTAAAGCGCTGCCAACTGCTGCTTGCATTTTTCCATACTGGATGGCCGTCTGAGCGGCATCTTCGGCCGCAATCGGAAGAACCAGCTGCACCTTTTTAATGCGAATGACACGCAAAAAAGCACGCATCAGCTTTCCCGAGGTGGTAATAATTTCAAACACACGGCCCGGGCTCCACCAACCGCTCTCGCCGCGCTCGCCTTGCTCTGTATCGGCTTTTTCTTCTTTGGGCGGAGGTGCTTCACTCGATTCCTCTTCCCCTTTCGGTAAATCAGCGCTTTCCTCCGGCTGGGACGTTTTTTCTTTCAAATGCTTGGGACGGTACTTTTTTTTCTTTTTGGGGAGCGGATAAACAGGAATTGCTAAACCCAAAACATGAATTTTGACCGTCAAGCGGTCGTAATGAACCTCCACCGCAACCCAAAGCGGAAAAACGAGCAGCAATAGCACCAAAAAGGCTACCAGCAGCAGAACCCAGCCAAAACCTTTTACAATCCACAGAAAAAACTGTGCCATGAATCATTCACCCACAGAAGCTTCTTGCCCGTGCAGCGGCGGAAGCTGCCCTAAATTCTCCAAACCGAACACGCGCAGAAAAGCGTCTGTTGTGGCAAACGCCAAGGGCTTTCCCGGCAAATCCATACGTCCGGCTTCTTCAATTAAACCACGCTGAAGCAGTGTGTGAATCACAGCGGTTGAGTCCACCCCGCGCACCTGCTCCACAAAGGAACGAGATACCGGCTGGTTATAGGCAATCACCGCCAATACTTCAAGCGCCGCCTGGCTCAATGGGGCATTTCTGCTTTTATCCAAAACGGCACGCACCAGAGCACCGTATGCGTTTTTCGTCGAGAGCTGCCAACGATCCTCTACGCGAATTAAGGTAATACCGCGTGTCTCCTTGTCATATTCGAGCTGCATCTCTGCCAAGCAGCGCTCAACCGTTTCTTTGCTTGTTTCCAAAACCTCTGCCAGACGCTGTGCGCTGACGGCGTCACCGTGAGCAAACAGCATTGCTTCCAGTGCGGCTTTTAAATGCTTTTCCTCCACAGTGTACGCCCCTCCTCATCGTTTCATGGTGAATCGTTCTTCCTCGTCCAAAGTAATACGCCCTGCACGCATTAACTCCAAAACGGCTAAAAAAGTTGCCACTGTGCTGCTCTTACTTTCCTGTTTGGAAAAAAGCTGACGCAGACACTTCACCCGTCCGACAATTAACGAACGCAAAACGTGTACAATCCGAGCTCCAACACTGACAAACGGCGCACTGGTTAAAGGCTCAAACTGCTCTTGCCGTACCGGCGGCTTTTTTACTTTTTTGCCCTGAACCGCCTCGTAAGCCTTCTTTAACAAAACAGGATCATGCGCAAGGGTATACTCTGTTCGGCCTTCTATCGGCTGCGGCTGACGCACCGCAATGAAAACGCCTTGTGCCAAATCCTTCAGCGAAGCAGCCACCTGCTTGCATAAAGAGTATTCCACCAAAAGGCCCGTCAATTCCTCTTTCATACGCTCTGCTTCCTCGCTTTTCGGCAAAAGCAGAAACGACTTCATCTGCACCAAACGCGCAGCCATTTCAATAAACTCACTGGCGGCATCCATCTGCTCTGGTGAAATTCCTTGCACTACACTGAGATATTGGTCAATTAAAGACACAATCTCTATATCATACAAGTTCATCTGGTTTTTAATGACCAGTGAAAGAAGTAAATCAAGCGGCCCTTCAAAATCTTCTACTTTAAATCGCAGCTGCTCCATTGCTGTATTCAATCCTTTACCGTTGTTCCTCAAACCAACGCTATCCGCCACGGATGATTAGCCGTGCAACAGCAAATACAGCATGTCAATATAGCGCGTTCCCCAGTCAAAAAGCATGATCGCCTTTCCAAACAAAAAGCTGAGGGGGCGATCCAAAAAGCCGAAAAACAAAAATACAAATAAACCCAGCATGATATATCGTTCGTATTTCATAATACGAAAATACCAGCGGGCAGGCAATAGCAGGTTAAAAATACGCGAACCATCCAACGGTGGCACGGGCAGCAAGTTGAACACGGCCAGCGTAATGTTCACCTGAATCATGGTCAGCAGCACACCTACGGCAAATTGCCACAGCAAACTTTCCGGCGCATAGCCAAAATAATAAACGATTTTGTAGCAGATCATCCACACATAGGCCAGCAGCAAATTGGCTGCCGGGCCTGCCGCAGCTGACAACGCCATATCCCTGCGCGGGTGACGAAAATTGTGCACGGCAGCCACAGGAACGGGCTTTGCCCAGCCAAACCCCACTAAAATCATACACAAAGCGCCCAAAGGGTCAAAGTGGCGCAAAGGGTTCATGGACAAACGACCACACCGTTTTGCCGTTGGATCTCCCAAACGGTCGGAGGCCCAGGCATGTGCCATTTCATGAAAAGGAATCGCTGTTAAAAGCGCGATTGCACGCGCAACATACATTGACAGAGTTGTCCAATCCACCATTTTTTACAGCGCCTCCTTTGCACATCCTGATGGTTTCCTTTTCCTAAAAAGGCACAAAAGGAAAAACCTAACGAAAGTCATTATAGCATGGGCAGGCAGAAAAAACAAGTAAACGCCTGTCGAATAGAAAAACCCCATGCCGATTGGCACAGGGCTTTATCGCTGGTTACACAGCACGCGTTACTTTTCCAGAACGAAGGCAACGGGTGCAGGCATGGATGTAACGGGGTGCCCCGTCCACCACTGCTTTCACCCTTTTCACATTGGGCTTCCAAGCGCGGTTGGAACGACGGCAGGAGTGAGACACCTTAATTCCAAAGGTAACACCCTTTCCGCAGCAATCACATTTTGCCATTGGTACTGCACCTCCCTTTTAACCAACATCTTTTTATATGATAGCAAATTCCTTTTAAAAAAACAAGTATTTTTCCTGAAAATATTATCGCACTGCTTATTTAATGCCGAAAATCATTTTTAAAATACCGGTCAAACATTTCGGGCTTTTCCAAATAACAACTTTCATGCAAGTTCCCCTCCTTTGTGGATCTGAGGCATTGCCGCTGGCGGTTTCATTTCACTGAACCATGTGCGGCATCGTCTTTATTTCACTATATCCACCAATACCGAAAAAGGTTCCTGCTTTGCTCGTTATTCTTCCATTTTACAGAGCATACAGTACAATTTCCCTTTGGAAACGGTAATTTCTGCCCGCTCGGCTGCAAACTCATTGCTCACACCAACCGGCCATAAATAAGTGATGTCGGCATTTTGCAAAGGATATTTTACGCCCCGCAGCGTCACCCCCTGCGCCTGTTCTCCACAGGAAAAAAGCGAAAGATACCATCCTGGGCGTGCAGAAATATAATGTGTGCCTTCTCCCAGCACAGTAATTTCCTGGCCTTGTTCAGCAGCCATTGCCGACACACCTTGCTGCTGCAAAAAAATCAGTGTTTGCAGGTTGGCCATGGTGTGATCCAGCCTGCCTCCCAGCGCTCCAAGAAGGACAATCTCGCGGCAGCCTGCCTCCAAGGCTTTTTTTACGGCGAAGAAGGTATCGGTGTCATCCTTTTCCGCAGGCAGACAGATCACCTCTTTGGCATTCTTGGGCACCGGGGAGCTGTCATAATCGCCCAAGGCAAGATCCGGCTCAACCCCCGCTTGGAGCGCCCTTTCATAACCCGCGTCCGCAGCAATCACATAGTCCGCATCCGCCCAATAAGTACACAATTCTTTCGAGACTGGTCTGCCCGCAAAAATCACACATTTGTTCACAGCCATTTTTCTTTTCGCCTCTTTTCAGAAAAGCAGCGCCGCTGCTGCAGCGCTGCTTTTTGTTAAACGATGTTACCATTCGGGACGCTGCTTTGCTTCTTCGTAAAGCGCTGCATAGCTTTCATACCGCGTTTGGCTGATTTCTCCGCGTTCCACTGCATCCCGCACTGCACAATCCTTTTCCGAAATGTGCGCACAGCCCCGGAAACGGCATTGGCCAAAATAAGCCGCAATTTCTGGAAACGCAAGCTGCAAATCCTCTTTTTTCATCTGGGCAGCGCGCTCCATGTCCAAACTGGCAAAACCGGGCGTATCGGCCACAAGGCCGCCGTTCACTTCATACAGCACTACTTCGCGTGTGGTATGACGGCCACGCCCCAGCTTTTTGCTGATTTCGCCCGTTGCCAGCTCCTGCTGCGGAATCAAAGCAGAAAGAAGCGTTGATTTTCCGACGCCGGAGTTTCCGCAAAAAACGCTGACCTTGTCACGCAGAAGCTCCAGCAAGCGGTCCAGCCCTTCGCCCGTGGCAGCATTGACACACAGCACCGGAAAGCCTGCTTTTTCATAAATTTCACGCAAAAAGTCGGGCTGGTGCAAATCGGTTTTTGTAATCACCAATACGGGCTGTGCCTCTTTGTGCACCGCAATAGCCGAAAGCTTATCAATTACCAATGTGCTGGGGGTGGGCTCAATTGTGCTCGCCACAATAAAAAACAAATCTACATTGGCAATCGGAGGACGCACAAACAAATTTTTGCGCGGCAAAATTTCTGCAATCACGGCTGAGTGTGCATCTTGTTCCAAACGGACAAAATCACCGGCCACGGGAGAAATTTTATTCTTTCTGAAAATTCCTTTTGCTTTGCATTCCGCAATGCCCTGCTCGGTCTGGACGTAGTAAAATCCGCCGATTCCCTTGACAATATATGGCGTTGAACCTTTCATATTTCCCTCACTGCGTCATCGCGTTTGGCCGCATACGGTGCAAACCTGATTAGACGTACCGGCAATGGTTTGCCAAGTGTGGATGTGTCCTGTTACAGAACCGGGAACCACCTGGCCATCGGCGTTTCCTACCATCGGGCCGCCCGGATACAGCGGCTGGCCTTCTTGCGCACCTCCGGTGGTTTGCGTAGAATCAGCGCCTTTTCCGTTGGAGACGTAAAGTTCAACCGTTGCATTAGAACCTGATTTTGAACCTGCGGCGGGCGATTGTGAAATCACCGTTCCGGCTGGTTCACTGCTGTCTTTCAGCTTTACAATACCTACAAGGCCCATATTACTCAAAATATTTTTGGCTGTCTGCTGGCTGCTGCCTATGCAATTGGGAATGGTAACCATCGTAGATTCATTAACGGTGCGGCTGACATACATGGTAATCACATCGCCGGCCTGAACCACTGCCCCAGCCTCGGGATCCGTTTTAATAACTTTATTGGGCGCAACGTTTTCATTTGACTCCGACTGAATCAAAACGCTCAAGCCCAAATCCTTAAACTTTTCACGCGCTGTGTCGCGGTTCCAGCCCACAACACTGGGCACCGTGATGCTCTCCGGACCCTTGCTGACCTTTAACGTGATTGTCGCATTTTCTTTCACCGATTTCGGCGGCTTCGGGCTTTGGTCGGCAATGGTGCCGGCTGCAACTTCGTTGCTGTAAATTTCCTCAATTTTAAAGCGGAAATTTGCGTATTCGGGATTTTCCAAAACCTCATCCAACTGCATTTTCGTAAACACCGGGAGTTCTACTTCCGGGATATTGGCAAAAAAGGCATTGTTGGACGACATAAACAACGAAGCCATCGCAGCGGCCGAACCGATTACAACCAATAATGTAAAAATCACTACATAGAACGTAATTCCATGTCTTTTTCTGCGCTTTTTCTTCTTTTTGCTTCCGGTTTCAGCGCTGGGCTCTTCAACCTTTTGCTCATCCGCCGACTCTTTTGCACGGATATCCTCTTGCCGCGTTGTTTCCTGTTTGAGCTCTTTTTCTGCTTTTGCAGCTTGTGAGGGGCTATCTGTTTTCCGGTCGGATGAATGCGATTTTTCGGCTGCTGTCTGAGGTGTTTCTGTTTTCTCCTCTTTTGCAGTATTTTTCGAGGCATTTTCCTGTTTTGTGGCAGAATCCACTTTTTCGGCAGAAACCGGCTGTGCATCTTCTTTCGGTTTCTTCTCCTCTTTTTCTTCCTCGCGCTTCGTTTCAGCGTCTTTCTTTTCGGAATCCTTTTGTTCGGATGTCTTTTGTTCCGGCGCCGGCTTTTGATTCTCGTCAGCACTTAGATCGCCGTTTGTTTTCGCCTGATCTTGCGGCTTTTCATTCGTTTTTTTGTCAACCGCTTCCTTTGAATCGTGTTCATCCACATGTTCAGCCGCCGCTTGTTCGGGCTGACGATTTTCTGCACGCGCAGCTGCGGCAGAGGAGGACGAAGAATGATTCTTTTTGGAACGCCGCCGATTTTTCCGTTTTTTACCGGATGAATTTCCCGATTGCTTTTGTGGCTTCTCGGTTGCGCGCGAGTTTTGTTCTTGATTAGTCTCCACTGTAATCCCCCATCATTTCTGCCAACCTTTGGCATCGCACCAAGGCGCCGCGCTGCATTTGAAGTCATTCGGACACAATGCTTCAAATGCAGGCTGCGGCTGAACCTTTTTGCGTTAAATTACAATTAAAATCAGTTGCGGCATACCGCAATTATTGCGCTGTGCTCGTCTGCCCGTCCGGCGTTGGTGTCGGCACCGGATCGGTGGTCGGAGTAGACTCCGCCGGCGGCTGAATGGGCGTTGAACCCGTAATCGGCCCGATCGTAATGTCGCCGCCGTCCGGGCCAAAGTTCACACTGGCTGTATGGTCGCCCGTCGGTCCGCGCAAAAGCACTGCTTTCACGCCGGTGTCGGTAAACGGAATCTGCCAGTTGACCGCCTGACCGGCTGTTGTGTGGTAGGTAGCTGTTGCGCCGCCTTCCAAAACAATCGTCCAATCGGCTTCGTCTACCGTTTGGTCAAATACAACGGTAACCACACGCTGGGTGGGAACCGCACCACTGGAAACCACCACATTGATGGCACTTCCTTTGATTGCTTCCGTTCCCTCTGTCGGCGTTTGACTGAGAATCGTTCCCTTCGGAGAAGTATCATCCTGCTCCGTCACGGTTCCGATGCGGAAATTCTGCGGGTTCTGTTCAGAATCTGACAGCATCTTTTCTACATCATCTATCAGTTTTCCAACAAAAGAGGGAATCTGATAACGTTCAATTTCCTCACGGCTGACCACAATCGTCACCGTATTTTCCGAAGAACCGGCCTTTACTTGTGTACCGGGCGCAGGGTCCATGCGAAGCACATTGCCCGGCGTGGTTTCTTTGGTTTGCTCTGTTTCAATACGGAACAAAATTCCGCTTTCACTGAGCACCTTCATGGCTTCTGTTTTTGTTTTGCCAATCAGGTTCGGCAGCGAAACCATCTGCGCCCCTTTGCTGACGTACAGCTTAATTGTTGCGTTATCTTTTACCGTTTTAGGCGGTTTTGGGCTTTGGTTAAAGACAATTCCTGCCTCTACCTCTCCATTGTACTGTTCAATTTTTTCAAAGCTGAAATTACTGTATGCCTCGTTGGAGAGAATGTCGTCAATCGACGTGTTAGTAAAGTTCGGCAGCTCTACATCGGCGTGTTCGCGGAACAAATTTTCGCTGGTAGAGCTGAAAATCAACGCAACCAAAATGGCCGCACCAACGGCAAACGCCACTGCCACACCCGCTAAAATGGGCAAAAACAAGCTTTTTTTCTTTTTTGTTTGTGACGAGCTTTTCTTTTTCTTTCCCACAGGCTTCACCCCTGTCACGCGGGTACGACCCATATCTTCTTCCGGGTCGTGCGCACTTTGTTTTTCCTGCGCCTTCGGCATACAGCGCGTAGGTTCCTCCACCGGCGGCGGTGCTGCCACCGGCTGAGGACGCATTCCTCTTCTTGCCGAATTGGGATTTTTCTTAAATTCCTCTAAATCCGCCATCATTTCCCGTGCGGACGGGTAGCGCTCCGCCGGGTCTTTTGCCATAGCGCGCGCCGTGATGGATGCCAGCGCTTCCGGCACGGAGGGGTTCAGCTCCCGCAGCGGACGGGCTTCCTCACTGATTTGTTTAATCGCAACGCTCACCGGGCTGTCCGATTCAAACGGCAGTGTTCCCGACAGCATTTCATACATCATGACGCCAACACTGTAAAGGTCGGCACGCAAATCGGTGGGGTTGCCTCGGGCCTGTTCGGGGCTGATATAATGCACCGATCCAATGGCTTTATCGGTAATCGTTCTGCTTTCGCTGCGCGAAAAACGAGCAATGCCGAAATCCATCACCTTGATGGTTCCGTCCGACAGCAGCATGATATTCTGGGGCTTGATGTCTCGATGAACAATGCCTTTATCATGGGCGTGCTGAAGCGCAGCGAGAATCTGCATAATAAAGTGTACGGTTTCTTTATAGGTCAGCGCCTTGCCGCGATATTCCATATATTCTTTCAGCGTAATGCCTTCAATATACTCCATGACAATATATTGCAGGTCGTCCGATACGCTGACATCATACACTTTCGTGATATTCGGGTGGTTGAGCAGGGAAATCGCTTTTGCCTCATTTTTAAAGCGTCGCACCAAGTCGGGGTTGTTGACATATTCCTGCTTTAAAACCTTCACTGCAACCAGCTTTCCGGTCTGCATGTCGGTTCCTTTATAAACATTTGCCATTCCGCCCGCGCCCAAAAGCTGCTCAATGCGATAGCGGCCTTCTAAGCTGCGGTGAATTAAATTATCCATTCTTTTCCTCCTCAGGCTGTTCCACACCGACAAGCAGCACGGTGATATTATCTAAACCACCTGCTTGAAGGGCTTTTTCTACAAGCGCATCGGCTGTTTGGTAAAACGGTACATGCTCAAGCACATCCACAATTTCATCCGCCGTCACATAGTTGGACAATCCGTCCGTACACAACAGCAGAATGTCACCATCCGAAAGCGCTACCTCTCCACAGTCGGGAGTTACCTCCTCGGCTACGCCAAGCGCGCGCGTGATCAAGTTTTTTTGCGGGTGAGAATACGACTCTTCTTCCGTAATCGTTCCCTGTTCAATCAGCTCTTGTACCATCGAATGGTCTTTCGTAAGCTGAAACAACGCCTTTTTATGAAACAAATAAATGCGCGAATCACCCACATGTGCGTACTGCACTGCATTGCTTTTCACAATCGCGCAGACCACCGTTGTACCCATTCCGCGTGCAGCAGGAGTGGTCTGCGATTTATTGTAAACCGCAGCGTTTGTATAGTTGATGGCAGCGCGCAGAAAAGCCGCGGCATCTGCCGAGCTTCTCACAGCGGTAATTCCCGCGCGAAAAGCCTCCTCCATTCCGGCAGAAGCCATGCTGCTGGCCAGCTTGCCGCCGCGGGCGCCGCCCATTCCGTCGCACACAACAGCCCACACGGTACCGCCGGGCATTCGGCCAGCGCGGTAGCTGTCCTGGTTTTCTGTTCGCTGATTGCCGATGTCCGTCTTGGCCACCAGTTTCATCTGACCGTCACTTCCTTTTTGGCGTTTCGTCTAAGCTGTCCACACGCCGCGCTGATGTCTGTGCCCAGCCTTCTGCGCACGGTTGCATTCACCCCAAGCTTTGTCAGCGTTTCTTGAAAGCGCTTCACCGCGGCGGCATCTGTTGCCGTAAACGGCGAACCGTCCACGGGGTTAATAGGAATCAGGTTTACATGCGCCCCCATGCCGCGAATCAGCTCGGCCAGCTTTTTGGCCGTTTGAGGGCTGTCATTCACGCCGCGCACCATGGAATACTCAAAGCTGATGCGTCTGCCCGTTACGTTTTGATATTCGCGGCACGCCGCAATGAGTTCTTCCACCGGGTAAGCGTCGTTTACCGGCATCATTTTGCTTCTCATCTCATTGAGCGGCGCGTGAAGCGACACAGAAAGCGTCAGCTGAAGCTTTTTCTGTGCCAATTCTTTGATTTTGGGCACAAGACCGCAAGTCGATAAGCTGATGTTGCGCATTCCGATGTTGACGCCTTTGGGCGAGGAGATGATGGAAAGAAAATCGAGCACATTGTCAAAATTGTCCAAAGGCTCGCCAATCCCCATCAAAACAATATGCGATACACGCTGCCCGGTATCCTTCATCACAGCGTAAATTTCTCCGGCAATCTCCCCGGCCGTCAAATCGCGCACTTTACCGCCCTGTGTGGAAGCGCAAAAGCGGCAGCCCATGCGGCACCCCACCTGTGTGGACACACATACAGTATTGCCATAAGAATACTGCATCCAAACCGTTTCAATGCAATTTCCATCCGGCAGCGAAAAAAGATATTTGCGCGTACCGTCCTTGGAAATTTGGCACTGCTGCACCGCAAGGCGTTCAATGGTGCATTCCTGCTCCAAAACCGACAAAAAGCTTTTCGGCTGGTCGGTCATTTCGGAAAAGGAATCCACCTGACGGCCATGCAGCCATTGAAACAACTGTCCCGCGCGAAATTTCGGCTGACCCTGTTCCTTTACAAAGTTTTCAAGTTGTTCCAGCGTCATGGATGAGATCGCTATCTTCATTATTTTACCACAAACTTTCCTTTGATGCTATACACAATCCTCAAACACCGCATTTACTGCAAGCGCTTTTGCAGCTTCGCAATGAAAAATCCGTCCGCCTGCGCGCAGGGCGGACACACCAGCACCCCTTCCGGCGTCTGACGCGCCCATTCGGGAGCATCAAAGTGCCGCACTTCAAATTCCGGGTGACGGTTCAAAAAGTCCCGCACCACACATTCGTTTTCATCGGGGTTCACGGTACAGGTCGAATACACTAAAATTCCGCCCGGCTTCACATACCCCGCGCCCGTTTCCAAAATACGCGCTTGCAATTGCGTAAGCGTTTCTAAGCCGTCTAGGCTCTTATAACGCACATCGGGCTTTTTGGCCAGTGTGCCTAACCCGGAACACGGCACATCGCACAGCACACGGTCGGCATTGGCCAGCGTCTCATCCCAAACGGATGCATCACCGGCTTGTACCTGTGCATTCGTAATGCCAAGGCGCTGCAAGGTTTCTTCAATCAGCCGAACACGGCTTTTTGAAACATCGCGGCAAAAAAGTGCACCTGTATTGTTCATCTTTTGTGCCAAAAGCGCGCTCTTTCCGCCCGGCGCTGCGCATAGGTCTACCACTTTTTGGTGTTCGCCCGCATCGAGCGCCGCACACGCCAGCTGGGACGACTGCCCCTGCACATGAAACCACCCTTGGCGAAACGCTTCGCACTCCGTCAAGCTTCCGTGCCAATCGAGCAGCAGAGCGCCTTTTACCTCGCCTTCTTGCGCGGCAATGCCCTGCTGTTCAAAAAAACGCTGTAATTCTTCTACGCTTGTCTTTAAAGTATTGACACGCACACAGAACGCCAGCTTTTCAAACGAAGACTGCAAAAAGGCCTGTGCATCCTCAGGGAGCTTTTCCAATAAAAACTGTGCCATCGGCTCCGATACGCTGTACATAACGCGCAGACGTTCCGCCTCACTCGGAAATACGGCTGCGGCCAGATCGTAGGAAACCGCTTTGCGCAAAACGGCATTCACCAATCCGGCAGCACTGCCCTTTCCCATGCGCTTACACAGTTTGACCGATTCGTCAACCGCCGTGTGTACGGGGACGCTGTCCATCCAGCGCCCTTGATATAACCCGCTGCGCAGCACAGCGCGCACGACGGCATCCGCTTTTTCCAGCGGCTTTGTCAAAAACTGCTGCAAAATCCAATCAATGGTCGCCATGCGCTCCACAGTTCCGTAAAAAATCGCCGACGCAAGCGCCTTTTCCTGTGCGCTGGCTTTCCAGTGCGCCAAAACGCTTTTTAGCACCAAATTTGCATATCCGTTTTTTTCCTGCCGCATCAACGCTTCGGCGGCCACTCTGCGTGCATCTTTCATAAAAGCTCCCTGAATTGTCAAACCGTCAAGTTTCGCTCAGCACATCTCCGGTGTTCAAGCGGCGGCCTGCGGCCCACTCGCTTCCCTGCATGGGGCGGCTGCCCTCAGGCACCACTTCTACTAACGTCAGCGCACCCGCCGCACAGGCAACCCTTAAAGGCTTCACCGACAACACTGTGCCGCAAGCGGCCTGTGCAGACTCGTCGCCCGCAATGCGCGATGTTTTCACCTTGATTTTTTTGCCTTGATACTCGAAGTACGCCACCGGCCACGGGTTCATACCGCGAATGAGGTTGTGCAGCACTCTTGCATCCTTGTCAAAATCAAACTTTGCCATTTCTTTTGTAAGCGGCGGCGCCAGTGTCGCCTTTGCATGATCCTGCGGGGTGCGTTTTGCACGGCCTTGCTCAATGTCGTGCAGGGTTTCCAAAAGCACCTGCGCACCGAGGGCACTCACACGCTCAAATAGCTCACCGCTTGTTTCATTTTCCCCGATTTCAATGGGTTTCACCGACAGAAGATCGCCGGTATCCAGTCCCTCATCCAACTGCATAATGCTGACACCCGTCTGCGCATCGCCGTGGATGACGCTCCACTGAATCGGCGCCGCGCCCCGGTACTTCGGCAAAAGGGAAACGTGCAGATTTACCGCCCCAAAACGCGCAGCGTTCAGCACCGGCGGCGGCAGAATGCGCCCATAGGCAACTACGACAATCAAATCCGCCTGCATCGCCGCAATCTGCGCTTGCAGTGCTTCGTCTTTCAGCGTTTTCGGCTGAAACACCGGAATGTCATATTCCAGCGCCAGCTGCTTCACCGGCGGAGCCGTCAATACCTGTTTGCGCCCTACGGGCTTATCCTCGCGGGTAAACACCGCGCACACCTCATGCGCACCCTCCTGCAAAATGGCTTGCAGCGACTGAGCGGCAATATCCGGTGTTCCCATAAAAATCAGCTTCATTCTTCCTCGCCGTCCATATCCTCATAAAAATACTCTGCGCGGTCCACGATGGTCACGCCGTCCAGATGGTCCGACTCGTGGCAGATGCAGCGTGCAAGCATTCCTTCTGCTTCAATCGTAAAAGGATTGCCGTGGCGGTCAAATGCGCGTGCCACTACCTTTTCCGGGCGCTTAATCGCGCCGTTTCTGCCGGGGAAGGATAAGCACCCTTCATACTGCATCACTTCTCCTTCGGTGGAGAGAATTTCCGGGTTGATAAACTCCAAAAACTTCATTTCCTGCTCTTCGGCGTTCTCATCCATGTCACGCTCATCCACGCTGATGAATACGCGGCGCAGGATGCCCACCTGAGGCCCTGCCAAGCCGTAGCCGTTTGCCTCAATCAGCGTTTCGCGCATATCATCGAGCAGCTGTGCCAGTTTATCGTCAAAATTAGTGACAGGGCGGCATTTTTTCGTTAAAATCGGATCTCCGTCTTGTACAATTGTTCTTAAACCCATGGTTGTTTCCTCCAAATATTATGTTTTATAGTGCTTTTCAAAGCATTCTGATCGGCAGGTTTTTTTCAAACGTCTGCCTGTGCATAAAAGTCAATCGTTACGCTGGCTTTTCCCGACCAGCCGGCTCCGTCATACGCCTGCACCGCTTGCCGCAGCATTTGGCGCAGACGTGCGCCGACACGGCACTTTAACGTCAGCTTATAACGGTATTTTTCCTGAATCATAGCCACGCTCATCGGCGCAGGGCCCAGCACGCGCAGCGGAAGCTCGGGATAGCTTTTTGCAGCTATCTGCGCAATGATTTGCGCCATCGCACGCGCCGCTTGCTGCACTTTCTGTTCCTCCTTACCGGAAAATCCAATCATACAAATAGAGCAAAACGGCGGATATAAATTGAGTTTCCGAAAGGCAATTTCACTTTCATAAAATGCATGGTAGTCCTGCCGCGCTGCCATTTGCAGCACAGGGTGGTGCGGCTCTACGGTTTGAATCAGCGCATAGCCCGGCTGCTTGCTGCGTCCGCCGCGCCCGACTACCTGTGTGACCAAGCTGAACACTTGCTCAAACGCTTTATAGCCTTGGGAGAAAAGCATTTGGTCAATGCCCAATACGCCCACCAGCGTGACACGTTCAAAATCCAGCCCTTTGGCTACCATTTGCGTGCCCAGCATAATGTCGTACTCTCCGCGTGCAAAGGCCGCCAGCATTTCCTCGTGGGCATTTTTCTTGCGGGTCGTGTCCATATCCATGCGAAGCACACGCGCAGCAGGAAACTTTTCGGCCAGCTCCTCCTCTACACGCTGTGTTCCAAAGCCGGTATATTTTATCCGCTCGCCGCATTCCGGGCATTGCGAGGGCACAGGAGAAACGCTCTTTCCGCAGTAATGGCACAACAAGCGTTCTTCCGCTTTGTGATACACCATTGGAACGCTGCACGACGGGCATTTCAGAACCTGACCGCAAGCCGTACACATTCCCACCGTTTTATAGCCGCGCCGATTGAGAAGCAAAATTGCCTGTTCCCCTCTGGCAAGGTGTTCTTTAAGCTTTTGCTCCAAACGGCCCGAAATACCTGACGCATTCCCCTGCTCCAATTCTCGGCGCATATCAATCATTTCTACTTGCGGCAGCGGCATTCCGTTATAGCGCTGCGTCATTTCGGCCAAGTGATAGCGCCCTTGTTTGGCATAGTAATAGCTTTCAATGCTGGGGGTGGCACTGGCTGCCAAGAACAGCGCGCCATGCCGCACGGCTCTTTGCTTTGCAATGTCATGCGCCAAAAAGCGCGGCGGGTTTTCGGAGTGGTAGGTGTGCTCCTGCTCCTCATCCAGAATAATCAGCCCGATGCGTTCCAGCGGGGCAAACACCGCGCTGCGTGTCCCCACTACAATATCAGCGCCGCCCTGCTGAATCTGATTCCATTGCAGCAAGCGCTCAGTGTGTGACAATGAAGAATGCTGAACCGCTACACGCTGGCCAAAAGCCGCTTTCAGCCGATAGACCATTTGCGGCGTTAAAGAGATTTCCGGCACCAGCATCAGCGCTTGCCGCCCCATGGACAGCGTCTTTTCAATCAGCTTGATAAAAACCGCTGTTTTTCCGCTGGATGTCACACCATAGAGCAACGCCGCAGCCGGAGGAGCTTCCAGTAAAGCGGCAAGCTGCTCGTAAACCCGGTTTTGTATTTCGCTGAGCACTAAAGGCGTTTTTTGTTCCTTGGCGCCTTCATATAAACGCACCGTTTTTTCCTGCGATTCCTTGCGCAGCAAACCGTTTTTGCAAAGAGTGTTGAGCACTGCACGGCTGATGCCCATGCTTTCCATCTGCGCAGCCGTGCGCGGTGCCTGCGCCAGCAAATCCAGCGCAGCCTGCTGCTTTTGTGTGACGCGCTTTTTTTCGCCCGGTGCTTCGTTGACGGCATAGAGCGTGTCGCTGTGGCGTACCAGCTGCTTTTGCAGGCACGGGCGGCCGTCTTTCAGCACCGCTTTGTACTGCGCTCCATACGGAAGCACCGCTTTCACCGCTTCATAGTAGGTGCAAAACGTTGTTTCCCGCAGGTCGCGGGCTAAATCCAGCAATTCACCGGAAAGTCTCGCTTGTTCGGGTGCCGCATCAAAAATGGTTTTCAGCTTTCCGACATCTTCACACTCCTGCAAATCCGCCACCAAGCCAACGCGGGCGCGTCCGCCCTTGCCGAATGGCACCAATACAATGCTGCCTGTCTGTACGGCATCCGCCAGATGCGGCGGAACCACATAAGAATAAAGCTTGTCAAAATGAAGCGTCGTGCGCTCCACGGCCACTTGTGCCACCTGCAAACGCCGCTCCTCCTTTTGCTTTGCCGTTTCCTTTGTGTTTTCGGTCATTCACTCTGTCTGCGCTGCAAAATATCGTAGACTTCACCGGCACATTCATCGACATCCAAATTGGTCACCGCGAAGTCGTACTCACCCACACGCCCAAGTTCTTCTTTGGCGCGATGCAGCCGCTGCTGAATGACTTCTTCGGTTTCTGTTCCGCGCGTGCGCAGCCGGCGTGCCAATTCTTCTTCGTTGGGCGGCATAATGAAAATCAGCGTACTTTCCGGGTAGATTTTTTTAATATTGGCCGCGCCATACACCTCGATAATTAAAACGGTAGTCACGCCTTTTTCCATACGCTGTTCAATTTCGCTTTTTAACGTACCATAGTAATTATCACAGTATTTTACATGCTCCAGTACGTCGCCCTGTTCCAGACGCTTTTCAAAATCTTCCTTTTTCAAGAAATAATAGTCCACCCCGTCCACTTCGTGCTCACGCGGCGCACGAGTGGTTGCAGAAACAGACATTTCAATTTCCGGGTGCTGCTCCAGCATTCTTCGCACCACGGTATCCTTACCCGCGCCGGACGGGCCGGAAATCACCAGCAAACAGCGTTCCTTATTCATCATCTTCCTCCTCGTTTTCCGCCTCATCATTCAAGCGATTGGCCACCGTTTCAGGCTGCACCGCCGAAAGCACCACATGATCCGAGTCCATAATAATCACCGCGCGTGTGCGTCTGCCATAGGTCGCATCAATCAAGCTTCCTTTATCGCGCGCTTCCTGTACAATGCGTTTAATGGGCGCCGACTCGGGGCTGACAATTGCAATCAGCTTTCCGGCATTCACCATATTTCCAAACCCAATGTTAATCAGCCTCATACGGGGCCTCCTTACTCCATATTCTGTACCTGCTCGCGAATTTTCTCAATTTCGGCTTTCATCTCAACCACCAGCTTTGTGATGTCCAAATCGGAGCATTTGGAACCGATGGTATTCGTTTCGCGGTTGAGTTCCTGCGTGAGAAAATCAAGCTTTCGGCCAACCGGCTCGTCCAACTGCAAAATCTCACGATATTGCTTAATGTGGCTGCGCAAACGCACCGTTTCCTCGTCCACCGCCGTTTTATCGGCAAAGACGGCAGCTTCCGTCAGCACGCGGGCATCGTCCACGCTGCGGTCGCCCAAAACAGCTTTCAAACGCTCATACAGGCGCTCTGTGTAAGCCTTCACACGCTGTTCACTGCCTTGCTCCACTTGTCCGACCATTTGTTCCAAGCGGCACAGACGTGCTTCAATATCCTCTTTGAGTTTTTCGCCCTCAGTGCGGCGCATTTGCAAAAAGGCTTCCAGCGCCTGCTGTGCAATTTCGCTGACATTTTCCCAAAGCGCCTGTTCGTCCTGCTGCGCACGAACGCTGGCAAACACATCCGGCTGACGCGCCAACACGGAAAGCGTCACGTCATCCTCCAGCTTCAGCTCCTGCGCCATCTGACGCATGGCAGAAAGATACTGGCCGGCCAGCTCCAAATTGGGAACAATCCGGGTTTCCTGCTCGGACAGATTCACCACGCTGACGCAAAGCTCCAGTTTTCCTCTTGCCACTTTTTCATTGACGAGCTTTTTGAGGCGGTCCTCCATAAAAGCAAAGCTGCGCGGCATTCGTGAAGAATATTCAAAATAGCGAGAATTGACGCTTTTCAGCTCCACTGTCAAATCCATGCCGCCTTTTTCGCCGCGAGCCCTGCCATAGCCGGTCATGCTTGAAACCATTGCACACACTCTCCCAAAAACACACAATTATTTTCTATCATACCTTTTTTAAGGATATTTTTCAAGGGAAGAATGATATCTTTTACTTTTTAGACGCAAAAGCCCGCTGTACCGTGCGGTTAGATAGGTACAGCGGGTTATCATTTACAAACAAAGCTTATTGTGCAGCACATTCGGCCTCCATGCGGCGCATGTGGCGATGCTCGGCACGAACTAAGATAATCGTGGTAATGAATGCCGCCGTGTCTGCAACCGGCGCGGCATACATAATACCATCAATGCCGAAAAGCAGCGGCAGAATTAAAAGCAGCGGCACCAAGAAAAACACTTGGCGTGTTAACGACAGCAGCGCACCTTTGAGCGGCTTTCCAATCGCGGAGAAGAAATTGGAAGACAGCAGCTGCACGCCGTTGAGCAGCACCATCAAAAGGAAGATGCGCATAAACTTGACAGCAAATTCAAAGTAGAGCGCATCGCCATTGCCGAAAATGGAGATAATTGCCTGCGGAAAGAACTGGAACAGAATGAAGCCTACTGCCGAAACCACCAAATTGCAGGTAACGGCCAGACGGTACACCTCGCGCACGCGCCCATATTGGCGCGCCCCGTAGTTAAACCCGATAATGGGCTGGGAACCTTGAGAAATGCCAATGATAATGGCCAAAAGAATGGCGTTTACCTTCATGACAATGCCGCAGGCAGCCAGTGGAATTTCGCTGCCGTAAACGGAAAGCGCGCCGTAATAAGTCAGCGAGTTATTCAGCACAATCTGCACAAAAGTAATGGCAACCTGATTGAGGCTGTTGCTCATTCCAAGGGAAGCCGTCTTGAGCCATTGTCTAAAATCGGGCACAAAATGGCGGCGTTCCAAATGGATGTGACGAAAATGCCATGCATAACGCAGCGCCAGTGCAAACGAGAAAAACTGCCCAATCACCGTTGCCCAAGCAGCACCGGCGACCCCCAGCTTAAACACAAAAATGAAGATGGGGTCGAGCACTGTGTTAATGATAGCACCCAAAACCATGCAGCTCATAGAATATTTCGGGCTTCCGTCTGCGCGCGCCAAGTTGCTCATACCGTTCATGACAATCAACAGCGGCATTCCCAGCGCGGTAATGCGCGTATAGCTTTCTGCATAGGAAAACACCTTGTCGGTTGCACCGAACGCAATCAGCATAGGGTCTAAAAACACCTGAATGATGACAAAATATAAAATACCGAAAGTAAACATCATTACAATAGCATTTCCCACCGCCTTGGCAGCGGCATCCGGGTTGCCGGCGCCCAGCTGAAGCGAAAAGCCGGACGCACTGCCAATGCCGATTAAAAGCGCAATGGCCAAACAAATGGTTGTCAAGGGATAGGACACATTGGTGGCGGCATTTCCGTAGTAGCCCACGCCCTGCCCGATAAAAATTTGGTCAACGATATTATAAAGGGAGCTGACCAGCATAGCAATAATGCTGGGCACCGCATAGGTGTTTAATAATTTCGATGGTTTTTCTACCCCTAAAGGGTTCACCGTATTTGCCTGCATGATAGAAACCTCTCTTATCCTTTTGCTTTGTTGATTGCTCGCTTGAAAAAAATTATTCCATGTTCTCCCTGTCCTGCATGACACCATCCACTGCATTTTTGGCCGCTCGTTCTAACATTTGCAAAAACTGCGCCTTTTGCTGCTCGTCAAAACCGGCAAGCAAACGCTCTTGCCATTGCGTACAAAGGGCTTGGATGGTTTCGTTGACAAGCAACGCTTTTTGTGTGGGAAATAAGCGGCAAGTACGCTTGTCCCCTTGATTGCTGCGGCGTTCTAAAAAACCTTCCTTTTCCAGCGCGGCAATCGCTCTTGTCACGTTGCTGGGGTGAATGTAAAACAGCCTAATAAAGCAATCCTGTGTAATCCCGGGCTGACGGCAAACGCGCAGAATGTACATGTACTGGCTGCTGTTGAGCCCCATTTCATCAAGATGCTTATCCAAAAATATTTTGGTGTGGCGATCGGCAATTGACATCCATTTAATAACTTCCAAAAAGGCACTCCTTTCTCAAACTATTTGCGCGCGCAAATAGTTTTTTGCGAAAGAAAAGCTCTGTAAGCCTTTCAAAAAGCTTACAGAGCTTTGGAGCTGCTAAGCGGATTTGAACCGCTGACCTCATCCTTACCAAGGATGCGCTCTACCTACTGAGCTATAGCAGCGTAAGATGGCGACCCGGATGGGGCTCGAACCCACGACCTCTAGCGTGACAGGCTAGCGNNCTGAACTACCGGGCCATCTGGCAGGGGCAGAAGGACTTGAACCCTCGGCACGCGGTTTTGGAGACCGCTGCTCTACCAACTGAGCTATACCCCTAAGTTTGGCGGCCACTCGCAACCACTTGAGCGCCGAGTGCCTTATTATAATACACCAACATGGCCGCCTTGTCAACACCTTTTTTCGATTTTTTTTGATTTTTTTTAAATTATTTTTACGCCCCGGTTTTTACACGTGCCGCAAAGCGTGCAATTATGCCTGCTACCCATCCCACAGCAGCAGCTGCAATCATGGTTCCGATGCCCACACCATCCAAGCGCGCGGCAAACACAAACGACAAAACACCTGCAATCACCGTCATGCTCACATCAAAGGCAATTTTGGTTTTTCCAAACTCGGTTTTCGCGCACACTGTCACAGCGCGTACAAACGCCTCACCCGGCAGCATAACCACATCGGCCAATACTTCCAAGTAGACACCAGCGCCAAGCACAACACAGCCCAGCAGCAAACAGCCCAGCTGTGCAGCATATTGCTGGGGCGAAAACAGCAGCAGCATCGCGCCGTCAATCAAATAGCCAAACAGCAGCGACACCGGAATTTGCAGCAGCTGCGCGGGACGAAAGTTTTTTCTTAACAGCACAATTTGCAGCGTGATCAGCAAAAGGCTGAAAAAAATAGTAAACATGCCCAGCGAATCCTGAAAGTTTAAACTGAGCACATACGGAATCGAGGAAATCGGCGATGTGCCGAAGCTTGCCTTTGTCACGAGAGCCACCCCGAGCGAATTCAACACTAACCCAACCAAAAAATCAGCGTGCGTTTCCCCATTTCTTTTTTTGTTGCTTTCTCCATACAAAAATCCCCTTTTTTTCACAACATCCTGTTTGTTCTCTATCCTTTCATCATTTTGCTGTCGGCTTTTTTGCATAACTGCAAGAAACGCAGGGGTCTTTCAAAACCCCCGCGTTTTCCGCTTGCAGCATATGCTATTGCTTGCCCGATGCAAAATTGCAAAAGAATCCCAATCTAAAACCTCGCTGCGACACAGTACCGCCTTAATTCATCATTAAAATGCGGTAAACCAAAATGCATGCCAAAATAATGTTATAGCCGCTGACAAGCACCATGTACAGCTTTTTTCCCTTTGAACTATTCATCTTTGCACCAAACTGGTGAATCATAATGCCGGAGATGAGCACCGCGCCAATGTCGGCAAACGCGATCATGATATTGCGCGGAAATAAAGTAAAACGGCTAATCCAAAGCGTTACCGGATAAGCCAGCATATGTACCGCCGGAACCAAAAGCAAAGGCGCAACGCCCAAAGCAGCTTTTTTGTAGCCCGAACGCACAAAAATAATAATAACACAAAGTAACAATGCAAAAATAGAAGCGCTTTCCAACAACATAAAAGCATCCTCCCTTGTGTAAAATCAAAATAGAAAACCGCAGCGCAAAATGCACTGCGGTTTTGGAGCTACTGATCCGATTCGAACGGACGACCTGCTCATTACGAGTGAGCTGCTCTACCTGCTGAGCCACAGTAGCACGGGTTACATGCGTCTCTTATAATTATACACACATTTTTAAAAATGTCAATAGAAAAAAGCAATTTTTCAAGAAAAAGCAGCCGGCGCCTCCGCCATGGCAAGCCCTCCGCCCCTTCCATCTTGTCTCTTTCCAGCGCTTGCACACAAGCCGCCTTTTTGCTACACTATACTATTATAATAGGCAAATAAAAGGAGTGCTTTCTTTGAACGAGTTTTCCTGCGTTCCCATTGCGCATGTTTACAGCGGCTTTTCGCAAAAATTCGGTATTCCGCGTCAAAGCGGATTGATTGAAGGGCTGGAAAGCCGTTTGGTATTCACGCCCCCTTTCCGCGCTGCCGAAGCTGTACGCGGGCTGGAGGCTTATTCTTACATTTGGCTGATTTGGCAGTTTTCCGAATCGGTGCGGGAGGGCTGGTCTCCCACGGTTCGCCCGCCGCGCTTGGGCGGCAATCAGCGCATGGGGGTGTTTGCCACACGTTCACCGTTCCGGCCCAACTCCTTGGGGCTTTCATGCGTGCGGCTGCTGCGCATCGACCACGCCGCCCCCGACGGCCCGATTCTTTATTTGGAAGGAGCAGACCTTCTCAACGGAACACCTGTGTTTGACATTAAACCCTATTTGCCGCATATTGACGCACACCCTGAAGCCTCCGGCGGCTTTGCACAGCACACCCAAGGCGAACGCTTAGAGGTAGAAATCCCACCGGAAGCCTTGGCAGTTTTGCCGCCCCGACTGCACCATGTGGTGCGCCAGTTATTGGCGCAAGACCCGCGCCCCGGTTATCACAGCGACCCGGAACGCATTTACGGCTTCCCGTTTGAGCAGTTTGAAATCCGGTTTCGTGTACAGGAAAACCGCTTGACCGTTGTCAGCATTACACCGTGCGATGCCGCAAACATTCATTGACCCGTATTTTGTCCCGTTGCCATTCAGCAAACCAAAAGCCGCCGTATGTTTTGAAAGAGAAGGCCTTTCAAAATATGCGGCGGCTTTATCAAATGGTTACTTTACATAAATTTCGTCACAAACCGGCTCTTTCAAGCGCGGGGTTTGCACTTGAATGGAAATCATGCCCTTTTGCCGTGTTGTTTTTACCCAAAAAACAGCTTTTCCGCCAATCGCGGTTAACAAATTGGGTCCAATCAATTCACCCGCTCCTGTCACGGTCACCTGCACCGGGTCGCTGAAAAACGGCATTTCCCGGTGAGATTGGTCGGTTATGCTGAACACCACGCGGGTTGCATCCCATGTATCGCCATCCGACATCAGCACTTTGCTGTCGGGCTGAAGCTCAAAAAAGGTGGGAACCGGGTCGGCTTGGTAAGTACGGCGTACAGCCTGTTTGCCATTCCAATACCCGATAAATTCAGCGTCGGTCCACTTGCTGCCCCAACCGCCTTCCATGCGGTCAATCACCACAGGCGGATGCGGCAAATGCGGGTAAAGCTCTCGGTTCGGGTAATAAACTCCCAACAGCTCTCCCCCGCAATAGGCGTGAACTTCATCGCAGTTGGTAAAAATGGTTAAAGGAATCACGCCGCCCATGCTGCGGTCGCCTCTCGTCCAATACGTTGCGGGCTCCAGCACAATTTTTTCTTCCGGCTCCACTTGGCTGCTGTATACATAGGCGGCAAATTTCGGAACACGGAAGGCATCC
This sequence comes from Faecalibacterium sp. UBA1819, assembly GCA_002315015.1. Lineage (GTDB taxonomy): Bacteria > Bacillota > Clostridia > Oscillospirales > Ruminococcaceae > Ruthenibacterium > Ruthenibacterium avium. The sequence continues at coordinate 44,359 of DCEX01000007.1, read as the reverse complement.
ATCACACCATGATAACAAATTTTATCGCCGGAACCAAAGTCCGCATGGGTGTTATAGTCGAACGCACACCATCCAATTGCACCGCTGATCGTTTGATTGCCGTAAGAAGCATTTTGAATGCGTGCATGACGCAGCGCCATCTCCACCAAACGCTCCTCTTGGTCAAAGCGTTTTGCCGGATACATGTGGCCGCAATATTCCGTTACCAAATAAGGCACATCCTTGCCTTGGCCTGTTACGGTCTGCGGCTCTCGAAGCGCGGTGGTCTCACCGTCAATTTCCTGAATATTGTCGTAGGTTTTATAGTCTTTGATCACCTTACTTAAATATTTGCCGTGGCCGTTATCATGGACAAAATCGTTCATCGTATAAACGTCTTCCAAAAAGTCGCTATGGGTTAAATAGCGAACGCCGCCGGTTTGGCGTGTGGGGTCAAGCTGATGTGCCATTTCATTGGTTTTGAGATAAAACTCATGATCATCCAGCGACTCGTTAATGCGAACACCCCACAAAATGATGGAAGGATGATTGCGGTCACGCAAAATCATTTGCCGCACGTCCTCCACCGCTTGCTCCTTCCACGCTTCGTCACCAATGTGCTGCCAGCCCGGAATTTCCTCAAACACCAGCAGTCCAATTTCGTCACAGCGGTTTAAAAAGTGCTTGGACTGCGGATAGTGCGATGTGCGAACCACATTCAGCCCCAGCTCATACTTTAAGATATCGGCATCCTTTTTCTGCACACGTTCCGGCATGGCGTATCCAACATAAGGAAACGACTGATGGCGGTTCAGCCCCCGCAGCTTCACACGTTCCCCATTCAGGAAAAAGCCGTCCGCCTCAAAGCGTGCCTGACGAAACCCAATTTTTTCGCAAATTTCGTCCACCACTTTGCCATCTTTTTTCAGCGTGCAAACCACTTGATAAAGCTTTGGCTGCTCCAGCGTCCACAGAGAAACCTGCGTAATTTCCTTCAATTCCACTGTAACAGCACTTTCCTGCGCCGAAACAGTCATTTCTTTTTGTGCCAAACATACGCCTTCGTCATATAAGGAAACCGTCAGCTCACAGCCGCTTTGCCCTGCGGTTTGCACCAACACCTCGGCGCACATGCGCTTTTGCTCTTGCAATACGTCATCGGTTTTCACAAACAGAGATTCAAGATAGGTCGGCTCCACCATGCGCAGCTGCACTTCCCGATAAATTCCGCCAAAGGTCAAATAGTCAATTTGGCCGCCAAAGGGAGGGATATCCGGGCGTTCCGTAGAATCGACAGAAACGGTAATCTCATTTTCTGCATCCCATCGAATGAAATCTGTAATAGCAACGGAAAAGCCGGTATATCCCCCTTTGTGACTGCCTGCCAAAACGCCGTTGACATAGACTTCCGCATAGGTCATCACGCCTTCAAAGTCCAGAAAAACGAGCTTTCCGCCGTTTTCGGATGAAAAAAACAGGTATTTTTTATAGCATGACACAAAGCGAAAATCCTGATCACTAAAATAATGATAAGGAAGCTCTCGGTTGGTATGGGGAAGCGCCACTTGTTCAAAGGCCATCTGCGCTTTCTCCTGAGGGCACAAAATGTCTTCCGGCGAAAACGACGGTTTATAGTACCATTCGTTATTCAACGAAATCACTTTTCTCATATGAACCACTTTCCTTTCTGTTTTAAGAGGTGTGCTGAAAAACCTCTACCATTATAAAGGCTTTCTGAAAATCCGAACATTTCATTTTTTCAAAAATGCCTAAACAGAAAAAGCCCGAAGATCACACATGACATTCGGGCTTTACTGCACCTTTGTGTTGCCTGAATCTTCAGCGCGGCTGATGTGCGCCGATGCTGCTCACTTCAGACAGCGGCTGGCCGAAAAAGTCTTTTTCCAAGTCATTTTTTGGCAATGGAATCCCTTTTCCAATGGCAATCGAATCGGGTTTCAGACGATAGCCGTCCAGACTATTCAGCGCCGATTGCTGAACACTCCCCGTTTGGCCGGTTCCGGGTGCTTGCAGACCGGGGTCTGCATTCCAGTTATTCCCCTGCTCCACAGGCGGATTCTCGTAACCAAAAAACACGTTGTTTTCGTACTGCGTAATTTCAGGATACCAGTTTTCCTCTTTTGCCGCAATCCCATTGCGATAGATAATATTATTTTTTACAATCATGGGGCCAACGGCATCGCTGTTTGTTGCAATGAACGGAACGTCCGGCCTGATGTAGAATGTATTGTTGTAAATTTCAGCCACCGGGCTGCTCGCCGGAAGCAGAACAGCTCGGCCGTCATTTTGGCTGATATTATAACGAAATACCGTATTCACAGCTTCTTCACCGCAAATCATCAAGCAGCCGCCTTCGTTGTCGTGGCTGTAATTGTATTGATAAATGGTTCCGTCGCCCCAATCGGCATCAAACGCCTGTCCATCTTGGTTTTCGCCGTTGTGATAGCGTGTTTCAAACACCTCATTATACTGAAATAAGGCGTTTTTGCACTTCCACGGCCACACTGCCGCAGCCACGCGCCCCATGTCGCTCTGGCTGTAATCCTTGCGGTTGATTTGTCTTGCGGCACCTTGGGAAATGTTTTTTTCTACCAAAGGGCGGTCACAGTACATCGTTGTGATGGCGTCCCCGCCTGCGTCCTTCACATAATTGCCGCGAATGACAACGCGGCTGGAGCCATAACGTGCAATGACTTCATCCGGTATTTCCTTTGTGGTAAAGTGCGCGTTATAGGCAGTATAGGCTGCGGCAATGCCCCATCGGTTCACATCCTCTAAGTAGCAGTCTTCAATCAGAATGTCATCAAACCGCGCAATGCCCGTTAACGCCTCGTTTGTCGGCTGAAACGCCGTAAAATAAATGCCGCCGTTGTTCATGTGCTTATCGTAAACATTGCCATGCACATGGCGGACATCCAATCCCTTGAGATAAATATGGTGCAGTGTTCCGGCATTTTGTGCCACTACTGCAACACCGGTTCGGTTCATCGCGTCGATGTCATTATAAACTGTATCAATTGCAAGAGCCCGATTGGTGATGGCAATATCCTTCACCTCAATGTAAGAGCAGTCATACAGCAAAATGGAACTGGACACATAGCCGCGATACCGGTGGGCAGGATGATCGAGCGGGCAGCCATAGTTTTGAAACCAAGTGCCGCAGCCATTTGTTTCAATCAATGGCAGTTCACCTTCGCCATAAGCAGCAATGGTAATGGGGCAATCTTCCCGCCCGTGGATATTTTTCAAATGCAGATAATCGTTTTCAAACACGCAGCCCCGCTGCAAAAGAATGCGGTCACCTGCGTGAAGCGCTGTGCCGGAAATCGCCCTTAAACTGTAAAACGCTGTTTGTGGGCTGCGGCCGTCATTGTCATCCCTGCCGGTACAGGTGCTGACATAATAAGTGACTCCTTGGGTATTTGTTTGCATCTTTCCACCAACTTTATAAAAAAGTAATTAAGCATTGAAAATGCTGCAAGTATATCCATTTGTTTTTGTACAAACAACGGCAGCTGCAACGCAAAAAACACGCAAGATTATACCGATTCTGCGCATTTTCACCCAGCAGCCGCCGCTGTTTGCAAAAGCGAAACCATCAAATGTATGGAACTTTCCTCTTAAACAACCAAAGAAAAAGATTTAGTGCAAATTGCAACTTTTGAAAAAATTCTTTTAAATTAAATGCTGAATTGGTGGCACAAGGTATTGGCCGTTACAATTTCGCCATACGATTCCCGGCCCGGTGTGTGGCCATCCATTGCCAGCGTTCCCTGATAAGGAAGTTCGGGCTCATCCAGCTCGGTCAAAGTGGCGAGCTCACCCTTTTTATACAGCTCTAAACGCTGACACAGCGCCCGGCAGCGTGCCGCCAATCCGCCAAGACGCAAATCAATAATTTCTAAGCCCTGCCCTTTGCACTCCTGCGACCAAACAAGCACCGCCGCTTCATGCAGCTGTGCTGCACACTCGCGGCGAAGTCATCCAGCTCCTTTTGCTCCTGCACACTATATCTGCCGCGGCGATACCCGAAATAAGGATATCCCGGCAGCTCATAAGTGTCCTCCATATAAAGGTAGCACTCTGTATAGCCCATCAGTGCCAACTGACACAGAAATTTTTTCATCGTCGGCAGCGTGTAAACGGAATTGCGCGAAACGTCCAGCATAGCGCCAAGCTGATCCAGCCGAGGTATGAGCGATTCCGCAGAGCGGTCATGCAAAGTGAGCGCTCGCCCCAGCAGCATCAGCGCCTGTCCCACGCCTGAACAACGCAGAAAAAGCTCATCATTTTCTCTGCGCCAAGACATGGCTGCATCGCTGTGATACTCCACATAAATCATCAAATGGTCCGGCAGACCGTACATCGGCACAAATTGCTGCACGGCAGAAAGCGCCTGAATCAATTTGACATCAGTCGTTTGAAAACCCATAGCATTCACCCTTTAAAAACAGTGATGATTTATCCTTTTACACCACCAGCAGTGATACCGCTGATAATGGTTCTGGACAAACAGATAAACAGCAGCAGCGTCGGCAAAAATACAATGACAACCGCCGCAAACAAGCCGCCCCAATCGCCCGTATACTGCATTGCCGTCAAAACACTTTTCAAGCCGGGGCCTACGGACATGTTCTTTTCCGAAGAGGCAAAAATCAAAGACAGGAAGTACTCATTCCAAATTCCCATAAAGTTGAAAATACCAACCGTCACTAAGCCGGGCTGCGCAAGCGGCAGCATGATTTTCCAGAAGGTTTGCATCGGAGGGCAGCCATCAATGGCAGCCGCTTCTTCATAAACGCGCGACAAATTGCTGAAAAACGTAATCAAAAAAGTGGTTGTATACGGAATTTGCATTCCGATGTAGATAAAAATAAGAACCACTTTTGAGCCGGTTAAATTCGCCTGTGTCGCCAAGGAAAACAGCGGGAGCACAATCATGATTTGCGGAATGCTCATCGCGGTAATAAATCCGCTGCGGACAATGGAATTTCCTTTAAAGACAAAGCGTGCCAAAACATAAGCAGCCGGTGCGCTGATTAAAATGGAACCGCACATGGCGCACAGCGCATACAGCAATGAGTTTGCGAAAAACACGGAAATGTTGTTGGCCGACCATGCGTTGACATAGTTTTCAAAATGAAAACCGCTTTCAAACGCAAGGGCTTTGCCGCGCATAATTTCCGGTGATGTAGAAAGGCTTGCCGCCACAATCCATCCCAGCATGGCAATGGTAAACAAGCACCATGCACCTACAATGATATGCCCCGGCAGTAAACGAATTTGCTTTTTCCATTCAAGCCCAATGGAAGCTCTTTTAAATTGTTTGTTTGCTTTCATGCTGATCCCCCCTTAAAATTCGCTGTCGTCCTCTTTCACCGTTTTGTTGATGACAAAGAAGATCAACAAAACCACCAAAGCCATCAGAACACCAACCGCCGCGCCAAGTGAAGCGTTTCGCTCTGTGCTGCCCTGCGTACCAAATGTAACATTATACATATATATAAAGGGGGTAATTGTAGTAAGCTCGCTTTGCAGCGGTGCCGACCACATTTGGCTCCAAACAAAGAACCCAACAACGCCAATGCTCCAGAAAGTGATACAAGTTTTCATTACACCGCGCAGCAAAGGCAGCGTAATTTTTCTGAACTGGCACACCTTGCTGGCGCCGTCGATGGTTGCGGCTTCGTAAATATCGCCGGAGATGCGTTCGATGCCGCTCATGAAAATCAACATGTAATAGCCCACCGAGCCAAAGCAGAACGCCACCAGCAGCGTCCAAAACTTAATGCTGCCGCTCATGTAATCGACCTTGGCTAAATCGGACCCAATCCAGTCGAAAAAGTTGTGCAAAAAGCCAAAGCGTTTATTAAACACCGCGGTAATCCACATGGTGGACATCGCAACCGCGTTGATAATATTCGGAATGTAGACAACGGATTTGTAAAATCCTTTAAATTTCACACCGTTTGTTAAAATTGCTGCAAACAGCAAAGAAATGACCATAACGATAATGCCGCCAAACAGCCAAATCTTCAGCATGTTTAACATAGAATCCAAAAAAATGGAGGTAGAAAAAAGCTTTTGATAATTTTCTAAACCGACAAACCTCCATGTACTGACGGAATCGCTGACGCCTTCCGCATAAAAGAAGCTCATAATAATCGTTCTGCACACCGGATATAAAAAGATAGTTGCAAAAAACAACAATGCCGGCGTCAAAAAACAAATAATCATTTTTTTCGTGTCTTTCAAAGAAACCTCTCCTTTCGGCGTTTGCGCTTGCTACCGGTTTTGTTCCCTCTTGCTGCAAGTATTAAGTTCCCAAAGGTTCAAAAAGGTTAAACCGTCTTTTAGGGACAGCTAAAAAATGAATCAAAACGGAACCAAACAATTCTTCCTACACTCTTGCCAAGACCCCGAAACATTTAAACAAGTGATGTGCAAACTTACATCAAATGTGTCATGTTTCAGTACAACCAAGCATTTTTTATTTTTTGATTGCCAAGAAAAAACAGGAAAGGGAGCTCCTGCAGTGCAAGAGCCCCCTTTTAACAATTGCCTTATTTAACAAGGGGTGTCAGAAATGAATGCCCTTTGCATGAAAGCTTTGCTCCTCAATTGATGTTTATTTCATTGAGGCCAACTCAGCAATATAACCGGCGGGGTCAAGCTCTTGCTTGCACAGCTTGTTGATGCCTTCCAGGACATAGTCCTTATAATCTGCATTTGTCTGCAAGCCGCCTGCCCACAGATAAGCTTTGCTCATTTCCTTAAAGTAAGGCTCTGCACCTGCTACCTGTGCCGGCCATGTGGTGTTGTCGGTATCAGCCGGAATGGATGCAACAGCTTCTGCCATCTTCAAGTCATATTCGCCGGTAACAACGGTCATGATGAAGTCGAACGCCTCTTGCTTATGCTCGCTTGCGTCCACAATGCCGAAGCCCTGAGAACCAACCACTGCACCCTCGGTGCCGTCTACGCCGCCCTCAACAGTCGGCCACGGGAAGAAGCCCCAATCAATCTGAGAGCCGGTATTCTGGGCAATCTCATTGGGAACCCAAGAGCATTGCAGCAGCATAGCAGACTCTTCATAGCCAAGCTCGTTCTGGCCGTCGGGATAGTTGGCCGGTGCATACTCAGACATGTATCCGTTTGCAAACAGCTTCTGAATATCTTCTGCGGCTTTCAGCGCTTCGGGTACTTCGGCCCATTTTACGTTATCAACGAGATCCAAAATGCCATCCTGTCCAATATAACGCGCCAACTGATAACCCATCAGCAGCAATGTGCCGTCGCCCTGGTCACATGTCATGGGGTTTACACCGCTTGCTTTCAGCTTTTCGCAAACATCCAAAAGCTCATCAAAGGTGGTGGGAACGGCTTCAATTCCTGCATCTGCAAACATGGCTTTGTTATACCAAACGCCGGAAGTGTACGGCTGATAGGGAATTACTTTCAGCTTTCCGTCGGTGTAGGATTTTGCCTTGTCCAGCAAAACGGGCATTGCATGTTTCTCATAATCTGCCGCGGCAACCATGTCGGTCAGGTCAGCCACATACTTGGAGCACTGCTCCGAAATGAAAATGTAGTCCTGGTCGAAGAAGTCAATCTTCTCGCCGCCGTCCAATGCAGGGCCAATGAGGTTCTTTACATCGCGGCCCTTCCATTCAATGTTAATCTTGATGCCGGTTGCGGCCTCATAAGCATCGGCAGCTTCTTGAATTACCTTAGCCTGACCTTCCGTGGAGTTCCACATGGACCAGTAGGTAAGCTCTACGCCGCTGCTGGGAGCAGCGCTTGCCGCAGTGCTCGCTGCGGTACTTGCCGCCGTCGAAGAGCTGGTGCTGCCGGAACAGCCTGTCAAAATCATGGCTGCTGCACATGCGGCTGCTGTCATACGGGCAAATGCTTTTTTCATAACTTTTTCCTCACTTTCTTGATTTTACAAACACAAAGAACCACACATCCTTTGTGCAAGCAACAATCGGATTGGGCAAACTTCACAGTTTAAAAGCATGTTTGCTGTAAAAAACCGATTGATTTGCTGTAATTTTAGTTTACACGCTTGCAGGATAAATTTGAATATGTTATATTGACATAAAAGTTATACATATTTCACGCATGTGCTAAAAACGAGCAAAAACGCCCTCAAAGAAAGGATTTGCTATGTATGAACTTTTTGAGTTGAACAATTGTCAAGCAGAGAATGGTCTAAAGCTTTTATACGTCACCTGCTTTCGTTCAGAAAAGCCTTGGCACGGTATTCAGCACACCCATAATTTTTTAGAAATTTTCTTTTTTTCTTTTGCGTGGGCGGTCAATGTGAATTTTTTGTTCGAGATCGCTCCTTTCGCATGTCCTCCAACCAGTTTGTCATTATCAATCCCGGTGTTGAGCATGTGGAAAGCACTTTGCCCCAAACGTCCGTAGAATGGATTGTCATTGGCATCAAAGGATGCAGCATGGTGCTTCCGAATACAGCCGACGGCTGTTTTTCCGCCGACTTTCAAGGCGATAACGGCGCCACCGTGAATCTTTTGGTGAGCTTAGTGCATGAATTGCAAAACAAAGCTCACGGATACAAAGAGGCGTGTCTGCATATTCTTCAGCTTTTGATGATTTACGTTGGCCGCGTATCGGGCACCGACATCACCATTGGCTCACAAACACCCTTCCCCCCACAGCAGCATCTCTTGGGTGAAACAATACATTGACGACAACTATACCACCGCCCTAAACTTAGAAACGCTTTCAAACAAAGTCGGCTTGAATCGGTACAGCCTGATTCGTGAGTTTAAAAAGCTTTATCAAATCAGTCCCATCGAATACATGCTGCAATGCCGCTATCGGGAAGGAAAGTTTCTTTTGGAAACCACCGACCGCAATATCAGCAACATCGGCCAAGACCTTGGCTTTTGCAGCGGAAATTATTTTTCACAGTGCTTTCAAAAAAGATTCGGCTTATCGCCCAGTGACTATCGCAAACTTTGCAGAGAGACAGATAAACAAAAAACAAATCCCGCTAAATAAAAAATCCCGCTTGCTTCGCCGATGTAATCGGCTGAGTAAGCGGGATTTTTTATGGTTCATCAGCAATTGTCACTTTTCTTTTGCAAACGCTGGAATCGGGCCGTAGCGGTCATTTAGCGACGCATAGCGTCCGGGCCGCGCATGTTGCCCTGTCCCCGTAACGGCTTCACAGCGCGCATCAAACATTTTGTCTGAATAAGCTTCAAACCAAGCGTCCATTTCCTTCGTCATGGAAAGCACCATGTCCTCATATGCGCTATCGCCATAAAGATTGCGTTCTTCCCCCGGGTCTTTTACAAGGTCATACAGCTCATTCGGGCCATAAGGATAACGCAAAACCAGCTTGATTTCATGATTGCGGATCATTCTTACCGGGCCGTACTCGTCAAACACCACAACAGGGGCATTTTGCTCCAAAGCCGGGTTTTTCAGCCACGGCGCAAAACTGCGTCCGGGAAGCACCTGTTTTGTTTCGCACTTTGTTCCGGTCAATTCACACAGCGTGGGAAGTACATCGTAATGGCTGAACAGCTCGCGGCAAACGGCATTTTGAACGGTATGATTTTTCCACATCGCAATGAAGGGAACTTTTACGGAAGAATCGTACATGTTCTGCGGAAATGTGCCGTTGCCCTTGCCCCAAATTCCATGCTGCCCAAGGTTCATGCCGTTGTCGGACGTAAAAATGACAATGGTGTTGTCCAAAATTCCGCATTGTTCCAGCGCTTGCACCATCTGTCCAATTTGATGGTCCATGGCGGTAATTGCCGCATAATATCCCCGCAGCAGCTCTTTTCGCTTTTCTCCCGTTCCAAACGAGCAGGTATGCACTTGGTTAGGATGCAAGGGAAGGTCCGGCGTAGCGGTAAAGGCACAGTCTTTGTACAAGTCATAGTATTCTTTAGGGTGCTGGTCGGCGCTCCAAGGGTCATGCGGGGCAGTAAAGTGAACGCTGAGATAAAACGGCTTTCCCGCCTGAGCATACTGGTTAATTTTTTCCACGGCATGTTCCCCAATCAAATCGGTCACATATCCGTCTTGGACGCTGACTGTCCCGTTTTCTACAATTTCCGGCTTAAAATAATCACACCCGCCTCGGGCAATGGTGTACCAATCGGTGAACCCCTGCTGCGGGGTCAAACTGTCGCCCAAGTGCCATTTTCCGCACAGACCGCAGGTGTACCCGGCATCATGCAAAAGCGACGAATAGCTGGTCAAGTGTTCTAAGTATTGAATGGGCGTTGTTTCGTGTGCAAAGGCCGGCTTTCCCTGTGCAAACGGATGGGCTTGATCTAAATTGCCGCCGTCGAGCCAGTCCAGCACCCCATGGCAGCTCGGCATGGTTCCCGTCAAAATGGAAGCGCGCGCCGGAGAACATACCGGTGAGGCACAGAAAAAATTTTCAAACCGAATTCCCTGCTGCGCCATTCGGTCTAAGTTGGGCGTTTGAATATCCCCGTTTCCGCCGCAGTGAAGCGCCCATGCACCCATATCATCGGCCAAAATAAAAAGAACGTTTGGCTTTTGGTTCATTTCCTGTTGACTCATAAAAAGGACTCCCTCCGAAAAATATCTGTGTCGTATTTTGCGTGGTTTGATTGGCATAGTACGCCTTTTTTGCGCGTGTTGTCAAGCGGTTCCAACATAAAATTCAAATTTTCCCCAAACTGTTTTTCACAAAAAAATTGAAAAAAGATTGATTTTTATGTTGAAATAAACTGAAAGTTCGCTTAATATAATAGCCAGTATTTCACTGTTGCCCCTTTGCAAATTTGTTTGAGTAAGGAGACTTTATTATGGCAAAAGAAGCTCAACGCGAAATCGTTCGTCATGGTGTTCATGATTATTCTTCCCCCGAGAGATATGTGGCACCCACCGACCCTGCCGTACTGGAAAACTTGAAAAAATTCAGCGGCTATAAACTTGGATTTATGATGCATTGGGCACCGGGGTGCCAAATTGCATCTTACGAAAGCTGGCCGCTTTGTGACGGCGACGCAGAGTGGAGTCAAAAAGACTTGACTTGGGCAGACCGTGAAACGTGTCACCGCCAATATTGGCAAGCCAATAAAACCTTCAACCCTATTAAGTTTGACCCCGCCGGATGGGCCAAGCTGGCCAAAGACTGCGGATTCCGTTACCTTCTGTTTACCACAAAGCATCACGACGGATTCTGCATGTTTGACACAAAAACCACCGATTATAAAATCACTGCGCCGGACTGTCCTTTCCATACTCACCCGGATGCCGATATTGTCGGGGCACTGTACCGCGAGTTTAAAAAACAAGGGCTTGCCATCTCCACCTATTTTTCCAAACCGGATTGGCACAGCCAGTATTTCTGGTGTGATGAGTTCGGAAAAGCGCCTACAAGAAACGTAAACTACGACATCCAAGAGCATCCAGAATTATGGGAAAAGTATGTACAATTCGTGCATGAGCAAATTCGGGAGCTGGCCACTAATTACGGCAAAATTGACGTGTTGTGGCTGGATGGCGGTTGGGTACGCCCGGAAAATATGGGGCAGGACATTCGTTTGACAGAAATTGTTGAGGAATTGCGCAGCACCACCCAGCCGGGATTGATTGTATGCGAGCGCGGGCGCGGCGGAGAAACCGAAAACTTTATCACACCCGAGCAAACCATTCCTCCCATGGCCATCGGCGTTCCTTGGGAAACATGTGTCACTGTGGGCGATTATTTTTCCTTCCATTACAATGATTGTTTTAAATCCGGCAAAGAGCTCACGCACCTTTTGCTGGATGTTGTCAGCAAAGGCGGCAACCTTGCTTTAAATATTCCGGCGCAGCCCGACGGCGCTTTGCCTGCTCCTGCGGTAAAATCCATTCGTGAGCTGGGCGCTTGGCTTTCCATTTATGGCGAAGGCATTTATGACACTGTCTTGTGCGCACCGTATTTTACCGATGAATACTACTTCACGAAAAAGGATGATAAAATTTACTGTTTCTATCGCTATGATGATGAAGCAAAATTGCCTGCAAAATTGGTTTTGCCGCTTGATGTACAGGTAAAAGAAGCCTACTCGCTGCGTACCGGCGACCGCCTGCATGCACGCTGCGAAGAAGGCACCGTTACCCTGCATGTGCAGGATTTGCCTATGGGCGGCGCATTCTTTGCAGAAGGGTTCTGCCTGGTACTTGATGCTAAAGGAGATCAGCAAGCATAAGGGGTGGTTCATGTGGGAAAGAAATTGCGGCTTTTCTTGGGCGAATATATCACTGCAATGGTGGCCTACTGGATTTGCACCGGTTTTATCATTGCAAAGCTGACAGAATATTTTGAATTGCCTCTTGGCGTTTCCAATATTCTTACCAGTCTGTCGTCCATGTTTTTGGTATTGCAGCCGATGGGCGGTGTTCTGTATTCCAAAATCCGACAAAAACGCGGCTATTTGATTTCCGTCAATCTTCTTTGGCGCGTCTGCCTGTGCTTTGTATTTTTCAGTGTATTTCTTTCGCAGCGCACCGGTATGGCTGTTTTTTGTGTTTGTTTGCTGTGTATGCAGCTTTTTCAGCAAATTATTTCCCCCGCCTACGAAGATTGGCATGTGCAGGCGGCTGAAACGGCTCACTATGGCAAATTTTACGCCGTTCGTGAAGTCGTATTCATGATTTTATACACCGTCATGGCCACTGTGGTGCAGATTGCCATTTCCCTTTCCGAGCACTGGGGACAGCTTCAGCAAGGATTCATCATCACCGGAATTTTGGAGAGTCTGCTGCTGATCATCAGCATTATTTTAATGTTCCGGCTTTCTGCACCGAGCAGTTATGCCAACCAATCGTCCGGCTCTTTGCGCATGTTCATACAGGTTTTGAAAAACCGCTCCCACACTGCGGTCATTATTGCCAATTCCGCTTGGTCCATTGCCAACGTGTTCATTGGTGGTCTGTTCGGTGTGTATGCCGTGCGCGTGCTCAACATCGACTTTATTCAGCTGATGATCTGGGGCATGGTTGGAAATTTGCTGCGCACGCTCTTTGGGCCTATTTTTGCCAAGATTGCCGCGCGCATCGGCTGGAAACAATGTGTATCGAACATCTTCATTATCTATGCTTTTTTGGCCGTTCTGCTGTATTTCACAACGCCGGAAAACGCATTTTTAACGGCACCGATTTACCTTTCGCTCAGTTCATTGCCCGTCTCGGGGCTGAATGTCGGCATTTTGAAAATGCGTATTGCCTCCAGCACGCAAGAATTGCGCAGTGTTTACTTTTCTGCATATTCGCTGTTCAGCGGCGGCGCTTCCATGATTGGCACATTTTGCTCCTCGTTTTTAATCAGTCTGATTGAAGCAGATTCCATTTCCCTTTCGCTTCACAGCCTGTTTTTGTTCGGGCTTGTTTTGCTGATTATCCCGTTTGTTTTATTCCGAAAGATTCCCGTTGAAATCCCAGAAGACAGCAATTAAGCTTGCACCTTTTCAAAAGCAAAGAAATCCTGATAAACCGAATGCCCCTTTCCGCATAACACCGGAAAGGGGCATTGAATTTTTTATGTTATTCTTCTGTCTGTTCGGTTGACGGGTGCATTCCAAACGGAAAAAACACACCGCCATGAAACCGCTTCAAAAATACACATGCAACGATCGAGGCCACCAGCTCCGCAATGGGAAAAGCAGCCCAAACACCGGAAGCCTGCCACACACCGGAAAGGAAAAAGCCCAGCGGGAGCGTAATGACTAACTGGCGCAGCAAGGAAATGCACAATGAAAGCGTACCCTTTCCCAGCGCCTCAAACACACCGGAGAACACAACGCCGATGGCAGAAACTAAAAAGCCCAGTGAAATAATGCGCAGCGCAAGAGCACCGGCTTGCAGCAGCGCTTCGTCGGCATCAAATAAACGCAGCACCTGCTCGGGAATCGCCAAGGAAATTACTGTCCCCAGCAGCATAATCACACCGCAAGCGACCAAACTGTACCGGATGAAACCGCGCACACGTTCGTACTTACCCGCGCCGTAGTTATAGCTCACCAAGGGGCGCATTCCCTGTACAATGCCGCTCACCGGCAGATAAATAAAGCTTTGCAGTTTAAAATAAACGCCCAAAACTGCCACATACACCTCGGAAATCGCAGCCAAAATGCCGTTGAGTGCGCCCACCAGCACAGAAGGGAGCGTCATCATCAGCGATGACGGAATGCCCACCGCGTAAATGGGGCGTATCACATGAGAATAGCCTTTTAAATAACGCCAATGAATTGTCACACCCGGATTTTTCACAAGGTACACAATGACATACAAAAAGAATGCCGCAATTTGTCCCGTTACGGTGGCAATCGCCGCTCCGCTTACCCCCATGGCTGGAAAGCCTAAATAGCCAAAGATTAAAATAGGATCTAAAATAATATTGATGACACAGCCCGTTCCCAGCAGCACCATCGTGGTTTTCATCGCGCCAAGACCCTGATAAATCTTTTCCATGGTAATCTGCATCAAACAGCCAAACGACAAGCACATGACAATGTAGGTGTAGTCACACGCTTGGCGTAAAACTTCCGGGTTTTCTGTAAACAGCGCCAAAAAAGGCTTTGTCGCTACAACGCCTAGGATGACAAACAAAACACAATGAATGACAGACAAAAGCACTCCCCATGAAGCAGCCGCATTTGCCTGCTCCTGGTCTTTTTGGCCCAGACTGCGCGCCAGCAGGGCACTGATTCCCACGCCCACGCCCACAGCAACTGAAAGCACAATATTTTGCAGCGGAAACGCCAGCGAAACCGCCGTCAGAGCCTGTGTCCCCAAGCGCGATACATAGATGCTGTCAATGATATTGTAAAGTGATTGCACCAGCATCGACAGCATCATCGGCATTGACATGCTCATCAAAAGCGGCACCAAAGGTTTTGTTTCCATAAAATTGCGTTCTTCCATTATTGTTCCTTTCCAAGTAAAAAGCCACACCGCTCTGTTTAATGCTGAAACAGAAAAACCGGTGTGGCTGTGTTGATTTTTACACGTTACAGCGGCCAAGACAGCCGCGCCTGTGTGAAGATACCATAAAAACGTCTTTTTGTCAAGAGAATTAAAGCTGAAAATCCTCGGGGGAAAATTTCGGCATGGGGGGGCGGCGCTTCGGCACACGCTTCAATGGGTCGTACTCGTAAAACTTGCAGTGATACCCCGCGCACACAACGCCCTTTTTATTACAATAGTAGGTTTCCGGCTCATCGGGCGCCGGGCGCTGATGGCCGCAATATTCACAATTCGGTGGGAAATCCCCTTGAAAAAAGGGCTTTCGTTTGCGAAACAGCATACTGCCTCCCCTTTCCTTTCTTCCATAATTTTTCTCTCCATCCGTGCGCAAATGGTTCTGCGCCGGTGTGCTGCCATACAGCATCCATTATACACGTTTTTTTCGGTTTCGTAAACCACCCGTGCTGCCATTCACCATTAAGGCGCAAAGCACAAACAAAATACAAGCTGCGTCCACCGGCAAACGCGATGCATACACCTCGTTCCAAGCCGCCACGCTCTGTGCCATGGGCAGTACCGAAAGCAGACATTTCACCAAAAACAGCATCAGCGGCAAGTGCAGCAGACGAGACAAAAGCAGCGCTTTCAGCGAAATTTCTTTTCCTGCAAACGCACGCACCTGCAAAAATACACTTGCTCCCATGGCGCTCAGCGCCGACGCACACAACACCACACGAAATGCCCCGCCGCCCTGTGCCGTTGCGATACAGGCATTTGTCACTTCCAAAAAGAAGCAAATGCCATAGCGTGCCGCGTTTCCAAACGGCTGTGCATAAGCCGACAAAAACGAAAACAGCGTGACATATCCGCATAAAACAGAAGTGGACTGCACCGCTTGTGTCACAGCCTGTGCTGCATCACAAGCTTGATATTGTGTGGCAGCACGGCGCAAAACATCGCGTTCACGCTCGGGCAGAAGAAAGGAAAAGACAATTCCGCACATTGCGCTTGCCGCACATTGCGCTGCAAATAAAACCCATCCAACGGTCAAGCTGCCCAAAAGACGCCCGCCCACGCCCGCCGCCACAAATGACGGGCCCGAAACCGTTCCCGCTACCAGCAGCAGCGCACCTTCCCGCTTGGTAATTTCGCCCGATTGGTACAGCTGGCCTACCTGAGCTGCCCCTGCCGCAAAGCCGCCCATCCAGCCGCATAAAATAGCGCTGGCAGCTTTGGGCGAAGCAATTCCCATCGCTGCTGTCAGCGGACGCAGCGGCCAGCTCAGCCACTTTGCCCCCTCGCCCGAAAGCAGCATACGCGAAAAAACAAAAAATGGAAACATCGTGGGAATAATGGTTTCTACACAAGCCCGCAGACCGCTTTGTACCCCTTTGGCAGCCGTAGACGGGTCGCCCAAAAACAGGCACATCGCCGCAGCGCAAAGCAGCCACACCCCAATCCGCGCCCAACTTCCTTTTTTTTGCATAAATCATCCCTCCCGCTTGATATATATGAAAAAAAGATTGCTGTTTATCACCCAGTAAAGGAGCGCGTTATGAAACATTCACGCAAAAAAAAGGCCTCTTTCAAAGAAGCGCTTTGTTTGGGAAAAGCGCTGGCACAGCAAGCGTGTACGCCGATGGCCGCTATCCATGTGACAACCAATGGACAAATCGAGCTTGAGAACTGCAAGGAAATTACTGCATTTGACGAGGATGCGCTGATTGTCAGCATGGGAAAACGAAGCGTCCGCATTGAAGGCAATCACCTCACAGTGGACACCTATCGCAAGAATTTAATGACCGTACACGGCACTGTTTTCCGCATTGTGTTTTTAGAGGGAAAGGAGCGCTGAGACATGAATAAAAACATTTGGGGATACCTCTCGGGCGAAGTTTCTTTTGAAGTGGTCAACGGCAGAGTGGACCGCTTTTTAACGCTGTGTGCGGAACGAGCAATTCCCCTCGGCTGCATCCGCGCCGTTCCGGGCGGTGTGAGCGCACAGGTTCCGGCGCGGCTTTACGCCAGACTTCCCGCGCTGGCACGCACCTGCCACTGCCGTCTGCGTTTAAAAGAACGCTTCGGCCTTTGTTTTGCGCTCTTTCTTCTGCGCAAGCGCTACGGGATCCTTGCAGGAATTGCAGCAGGCGCCTTGGCGCTGTGTGTGTTTCCAAACCTGATTTGGAATATTCGTTTTTATGATTTCACACCGCAGCAGCAACAGGAAATGCGTCAAATGCTTTACAACTGCGGCGTGTATGAAGGCGCCTTTGCCACGCAGGAGGACATGGGCCGCATTGCGGCACAGCTGCGGGCACAAACGGATGATTATAGCTGGATTGCGCTGAATCTGGTGCGCGGAAAATTGATTGTAGAAAAGAACGATATGGAGAAAAAACCAACGCTGCAAGAACAGGAGGTCACCGATTTGGTGGCGATTTCTGACGGCATTATTCGCTTTATGGATGTGCGCGGCGGATATTACCTGGTTACCGCCAATCAATCGGTGCGTGAAGGCCAAACCCTTGTCACCGGCATGTGTGATGAAAACGGTGAAGGCCGTGTTTCTTACATGCACTCCGAGGGAGAAATCTATGCAGAAGTAGAAAAAACTTACGAGTTTACACAGCCTTTTCATGTGACAGCCGAGCTGCCGCAAAGCCGTACATCCGCCTCTCATCGCTTGTTCTGCTTTGGGCTGGAAATCCCGCTCGGGCAGAGCGAAAACGCCGAAAACACCGCGCAAACCGTTTACCGCCAGCCGCTTTCCCTGTTCGGCTTTCCCCTTCCCGCCACTGTTGAAACAACACTCTGCCGTGAAGTAACACCGCAGGAATACACGGTCAGCGAAACGCTGGCATGTGACCTTGCGCGCAATGCCGTTTTGCGGCAAGCCGAGCAGGATTTCGGGGAGATTGAGCTTTTGGATTTAACGATGGACACCACCACACAAGAGGACAGCCTCACGGCTCGTTTCCACCTGCGCTTTATTGCCAACATTGCCAAAAGCGTTCCTTTTGGCGGTTTGACAGGAAATTAAAAAGAAATTTTGTGTAAATAATACACAAAATCCTCTTTAAAATTTTGATTATTATGCTATAATAAGAGAAAGAAAGCATCCAAAGCGCAGGGGTGGCGCTTGGTGTGCTTTTGTCAATGTCAAATCCTGTCATCGAGGTGATTGTGTATGGAAAAATTGTTGGAAGTTGATTCGATTGACGCAGCGCTTGCCATTTTCGGCAGCTGTGATGAAAACATTCGTCTGTTGGAGCAGGCTTTTTCCGTTACAGCGGTGTGCCGCGGCACGGAAATTAAGCTCAGCGGTGAGGAAGCCAATGTTCAAAAGGCCTACAAAGCGATTACTTCCATGCTCACCTTGCGGGAAAACGGAACCCCTTTGGAGGAGCAAACAGTGCGCTATTGCATCTCTTTGGCCGATTCCGGCGAAGAGGAAAAAGTGCGTGAGCTGACGGGCGATTTTATTGCCATTTCCGCGAAAGGCAAGCCCATCCGCCCCAAGACATTGGGCCAGAAAGAATATATTCAAAAAATACGCGAAAACGCCATCACCTTCGGCGTCGGCCCTGCGGGCACGGGCAAAACCTACTTGGCAGTTGCCATGGCGGTCAAGGCGTTTAAAGCACGGGAAGTCAGCCGCATTATCTTAACGCGCCCCGCTGTGGAAGCCGGAGAAAAGCTGGGCTTTTTGCCGGGCGATTTGCAAAACAAGGTAGACCCCTATCTGCGTCCGCTTTACGACGCATTGTTTGACATGCTGGGTGCAGAGACGTATCAGCGTCTTTTGGAAAAACAAGTCATCGAGGTAGCGCCGCTGGCTTATATGCGCGGACGCACCTTAGACGACGCCTTCATTATTCTGGACGAGGCGCAGAACACCAGCCCCGAGCAAATGAAGATGTTCTTAACCCGTATGGGCAGCGGATCAAAAGTCGTCGTTACAGGCGACGTGACCCAGATTGACCTGCCGGACAAAGCCAAAAGCGGCCTTGTCGACGCCTTGCAGGTGCTCAAGCATGTCAACGGCATTGCTATGATGTATTTTTCAGAAAAGGACGTTGTGCGCCATCGCCTGGTGCAGGCCATCATTAAGGCGTACGATAACGCTTCCCGTTCAAAAAAGAAATAACGGCACACCCTGTGCCTTGATCCCCTTGGAAAGGTTGTGACAAACAATGTCCCACAAAGTTTATATTACAAACAATCAAAAGGCCGTCAAAATCCCCTCCGGGCTGCGCATTTTAATTCGCCGTGCGTGCAATGCGGCGCTGGAACATGAAAAATTTGAAGGCAATACGGAAGTCAGCGTTATTTTTGTCGATAATCAGGAAATTGCCAAGCTGAACGAGCAGTACCGCAACAAGCCCACCCCCACCGATGTATTGAGCTTTCCGCTGGGCGAAAATAACCATTATGACATCAACCAAGAGACCGGGGCCGCCATGCTGGGCGATATTGTGATTTCCATGGAGCGCGCGATGGAGCAGGCCGAAATGTACGGCCACAGCCTCCAGCGTGAAGTGGCATTTTTAACGGTTCATTCCATGTTCCACCTGCTGGGATACGACCACGAGGCAGGCGGCATTGAGGCGGTGCGTATGCGCGAAAAAGAGGAGGCCACACTGATTCAGCTGGGCTTGCCGCGTACCGTTTCCTATACGCCGGACGAATAAGCCATGAAAAAACAACCTTTTTATTCCAGCTTTGTGTATGCCGCACAAGGAATCCGCACCGCTTTGCGTGAAGAACGCAACATGCGCTTTCATCTTTGCGCGGCTTTTTATGTCTATCTGTTCAGCGCATTTTATGAATTTACCAAGCTGGAATACTGCGTCATTACCATCATGGTCGTAGGGGTAATGGCATTGGAGCTGGTGAACTCCAGCTTGGAACGCACGGTGGAACGCCCCACGCCGGACCGCTATTGCACCGCAGGCGTTGTCAAGGATATGGCGGCGGGCGCTGTTCTCGTGTTCAGCATCGGCAGTGCCGTGTGCGGCTTTTTGCTGTTTTGGGATTTGCAGGCGTTTGCCCGCATGTTCTGGTTTTTTACGCATTATTGGTTTGCTTTGATCGCGCTGTGCGCTTCCCTTGCCGGTGCTTGGATCTTTGTTTTCCGCAGAAAGGACGATTAACTTTGCAGGAATGTACCACAAAAACCGTGTTTGTTGCCTTGGTAGGCCGCCCCAATGTAGGAAAATCCAGCTTGCTGAATGAGCTGGTGGGCGAAAAAGTTGCCATTGTAACATCAAAACCGCAGACAACGCGCACCAAAATTACAGGCATTTTAACGCGCGGGGCAACCCAGTATATCTTTTTGGACACCCCCGGCATTCACCGTCCGCGCACAAGGCTGGGCGAACGCATGACAAAGGCCGCTTCACAGTCGATTGCCGAAGTTGACGTGGTTGTGATGCTGTTTGAGCCTTACGGCGAGCTGAACCCCGCCGAGGAAGAATTGCTTTCGGAAATTCGCGCACGGCGTGTTCCCGCCTTGGCCGCTGTCAACAAAACGGACACGTTAAAAAAAGAGAGCGATTATGATGCACGCGCTGCATTTTTAAATGAGCAGGGCTTGTTCCGCTGTGTGATGCCGCTTTGCGTCCACGAGAAAAAGGGCTGTACCGAGCTTTTGGATACGCTGGAAACCTACGCGGTAGAAAGCCCGCACTATTTCCCGGACGATTCCTACACCGATTTGCCGGAAAAGGTGCTTGTGGCTGAATGCGTGCGTGAAAAAATGCTGCTGTATCTTTACGACGAAATTCCCCACGGTACAGCTGTGGTGGTTGAGCGCTTCAAAGAGCGCCCCGACAAAGATATCATTGATATTGACATCAACATTTTCTGCGAAAAGAAAAGCCACAAAGGCATCATCATTGGAAAAGGCGGCGCGATGCTGAAAAAAATTGCCAGCGAAGCACGCCGCGAGTGTGAAGAATTTTTAGGAACGCGCGTCAACCTGCAATGCTGGGTGAAAATCAAAGACGATTGGCGTGACAATGACTTTTTGCTGAACAACTTCGGGTTTCAAAAGTAAACCCGATGCTATCGCTTCATAGGAAATCCTTCCCTGTTGGGATAAAAACGCGCATATCTGCCCATGATAATCTTGTCAGAAGCGCTGTTTGACGAACGGAATCATCTTAAAAATGATGGATCACGTTTTGGGAGGGTTTCCTATGAACAGTAAAAATGCATGGAAAACGTTTGAAAGTACCGGCTCGGTTCAAGATTATCTGACGTATAAAAACGAAAGCACCGGACGGCGTAAGGAGAACACCGATGCAAATGATTACCACGGGTCTGGTGCTTCGCGCAACCAAAACCGGCGAGGCGGACCGGGTTCTGTCCATTCTCACACCTGAACATGGCATCATCAGCGCCATAGCAAAAGGGAGCCTGCGGCTGAAAAGCAAGCTTTTCAGTGCCACGGGTCTTTTTTGCTATTCGGAGTTTGAACTGTTTGAAGGCAAAAGCATGTATGTTGTGGACAGCGCCAGCGTAAAAGAGCTTTTTTGGGGCATTCACCAAAGCGTAGAAGGCAT
Source organism: Faecalibacterium sp. UBA1819 (assembly GCA_002315015.1). GTDB lineage: Bacteria > Bacillota > Clostridia > Oscillospirales > Ruminococcaceae > Ruthenibacterium > Ruthenibacterium avium. The sequence continues at coordinate 22,817 of DCEX01000007.1, read as the reverse complement.
GGCGCTGGGCATGTATTTTTCCGAGTTTATTTCCACCCTCTCCCCTGTCGGGGCAGAGTGTGCGGCTATTTTTAAGCTTTTACTCAATACTCTTTATTTCCTTTCCAAAAATGCACGCCCCCCGCTTTTGCTCAAAGCCGTGTTTGAGCTGCGCGCACTGAGCCTGACCGGTTTTTTGCCCGCCTTAACGGCGTGCAGCGGGTGCGTAAAATATGAGGGCGGACCGTTTTTCTTTGACGTTTCTACCGGCCTTCTTTACTGTGCCGACTGCGCTCAGCAGCGCGGATTTTCTCCCAATTTAGATGCCGCCGCCCTGCGCGCGATGCGTCACATTATGCTGTGCGACACTGCGGACGTGTTTCGCTTTCAGCTCGCCGAGGAAAGCACCCGCCATTTGGCTGCCGTCTCCAAAAGCTATGTCCTGCAATGTCTCGATAAGCCTTTTAAAACCGAAGATTTTTTAAATACCATTCTGGGAACGGTGTAGCATCGACGCACGTTCCCTTGAGATTTGAGGAGTATCATGCACGAAAAATATTTGAAATCGTTGGAATTTGACAAAATTCTCAATACCGCGCTTTCCTATGTCTTATGCGGGGAAGCGCGTGAACTTTTGCAAAACGAAACCCCAGGCGAAACTGCCGAGGATGTGCGCGCTCTCTTGCAGCGCACCGATGAAATCACCACATTGCTCATCAAAAACGGCTCTCCCCGCTTTTCGCATGTGGACCATGTCGCTTTTACCCTTCAGCGTGCGGTAAAAGGCGGCGTACTGAGCATGGGCGAGCTGTTGGAAATTGCCGCAGCCCTGCGCAATTTCCGCGAGCTTTCCAGCTGGTATCACATAACTGAGCATGACGCATTGAGCATTGACGACCTGTTCTATGCCATGACGCCGCAGCCCGGCTTAGAAAAAGCGATTGGAGAAGCCTTTTTGTCGGAAACCGAAATGGCGGATACTGCGTCGGACACCTTGTATGATGTACGCCGCAAAATCCGTGCCGCGGAAAATTCCATCCGCGATAAGCTCGATCATCTCACGAAATCGCAGGCAAATGCAAAATACTTACAGGAAAGCGTTGTTTCCTTGCGCAATGGCCGCTTTGTTGTGCCGGTGAAGGCCGAATACCGCGGCGAAATCGGCGGCGTGATTCACGACGTTTCTTCCAGCGGCTCTACCCTGTTTGTCGAGCCGACAGCGGTTGTCGAAGCCAACGCGAAGATTTTGCAGCTGCGCAATCAGGAACAGCAGGAAATTGAGCGCATTTTGGCGGCGTTTTCCGCGCAGTGCGCCAATTTGGAGCCAATGTTCAGCTTTGGATATGAAGCCATGCTGAAAATTGACGCACTTCTGGCTAAGGCGCATCTTGCCTTAGAGCAAAAGGCGATGTGCCCCACCGTGCGCGATGACGTTTGCTTTTCGCTGGTGCGCGCCCGCCATCCGCTGATTGACCCAGAAAAGGTTGTCCCGATTGATGTGGAATTGGGTCGCACCTACGACACGATGGTAATTACCGGCCCGAACACCGGCGGTAAAACCGTCACGCTGAAAACCGCGGGGCTTCTTTGCACCATGGCGCGGTTCGGCTATTTGATTCCCGCGCACGAGAGCAGTGAAGTTTGCGTTTTTGACGAAATTCTGGTGGATATCGGCGATGAACAAAGCATCGAGCAAAGCCTTTCCACCTTCTCCGGCCACATGAAAAATATCACCGAAATTTTAGCGTGTGCGGGGCCGCGCTCGCTGGTTCTGATGGATGAGCTTGGCGCAGGAACCGACCCGGCGGAAGGTGCGGCGCTGGCGGTGTCCATCATTGAAGAACTGCGCGAAAAAGGCGCACATGTGATGGCAACGACGCACTATGCTGAAATAAAAACCTTTGCGCTTGACACGCCGGGCGTACAGAATGCCTCGTGCGAATTTAATGTCGAAACGCTGCGCCCCACTTACCGCATCAGCGTCGGTGTTCCCGGCAAGTCCAACGCCTTTTTAATCAGTGCGAAGCTGGGCATTGGCGAACACATTATCGAACGAGCCAAAACGCATTTGTCCGAGGAGGATCGCCAGTTTGACGCGGTTCTTGCCCAGCTGGAAGACTTGAAAGCACAGCTCAAAGAAAAGCAGGAGCAAGTGGAGGAGCTCCAGCACAGCGCCGAAAACGAAATGAAAAAGGCGCAGGAAAAATGCCGCCGCCTGGTGGAGCAAGGCGAAATTGAGCTTGCCGCCGCGCGTGAAAAGGCTCAGCAAATGGCACAGGATGTGCAGTCGCAGGCATACGCGCTGATGGACGAAATGCGCAAACTGGAAAAAGCGCAGAATCAGTCGGCTCAGCAGCGTGCACAACGCGCCAAGGAAATTGCGAAAAAAGAAGCGGAAAAGCTCTTTACTCGTTCCGACGTCGTTCATGCCCCGCAAAAACAATTCACCCCGTTAAAGTCTGTCACCGTTGGCCAAGAGGTTTATCTGGTTGATTTGGATAAAACGGGCGTGGTATGCTCCAAACCGGATCGCGACAACATGGTGGAAATCCGCGCGGGTATTTTGAAAACCAAGGTGGCGTTAAACCGTCTTGCCGCACCGCAAAAGCAGCAGCCCGCCAAAAAGCAGCCGAAATACACACCGCGCAAATCGTCGGGTGGTTCCTCGTTTGGCGAGCGCGTGGCACGCAGCGCCAATATGGAAATCAACCTGCTCGGCATGACGGTGGAAGAAGCGCTTATGGAAGTAGACCGCTTTATTGATAATGGCGTGATGAGCGGCCAAAGCACCTTGTATCTCATTCATGGACGCGGTACCGGCGCACTTCGCAAAGCCATTCAATCTCACTTGCGCCGCCATCCGAGCGTGAAAAGCTATCGCCTTGGCGTGTATGGCGAAGGCGAAGACGGCGTAACGGTTGTCGAGTTGAAATAAGCGCCTAAAAACAAAACATGAGAAAGCAAATCTGCCCCGGCTTGTGCTGTACGCACAGGCTGGGGCGATTTTTGTTATGATTTTATGATATCACATAGCACTCCATACATTGACAAAAAAAACACAATGCCTATAATAAAGATTGGGGTGGGGGTTCAGCAGAGCGCAAAACAAAAAGTTTATGGAGTGAATCTTTTATGAAATCTTGTCTAAGACCCTCTTTGCCATGGATTGCGGCAGAGATCGCACTCGATCTTATCTGCACCGCATTGCTGGCATTGGGGCCGTATTTTCAAAAATTATTATTCGACACGGCACTTCCCGGCGGATTACAAGCAGTACTCGTGCTGTGCGGGGCTTACTTATTCGTGCAGCTGGTGTACAGCATTTGCTCGTGGCTGTGCATGAAAGCCACTTGGAAAGGTGCGATTTGGTTTGAACGTTCGCTCAAACGCCGCTTTTTCCATGCACTGCTGGCAAAAAGCAAGGTCGATTTTTTCAGCCGCGATACCGGCGAGTATCTTGCCATGCAGTCCAGCGACATCACCGCATTGGAGCAGGACTATTTACAGCCCTTGGTGGATGTCATCCGTTCATTTAATATGTTTGTTGTATACGGCATTATTTTGTTTACTGCCATTGACTGGCGCATTGGTCTGGTTATCTTTTTGGCCACATTGGTCGTTCTGGCCGGGCCGCATTTAACGGGCAAACCCTCATCTCGCACGCGTCAAACGTATCAGGAGGCCGTCGGCACTTATACATCTGCTGTGCAGGATTGGCTGGCGGGGTTTTCAGCGGTCAACCGCTTTACCGGCTCCGCCATCGAAGCTGCACACGAAGCGGTGCTTGGCCAAACAGCCGACAAACGCTATGCCTACGGCAAAGCAAAGTCGCTGGCCTTAGGGGTGGACACGGGCGCTGTTCGCTTTTTGCAGGCGGCCGCTTTCGCCATTGTCGCCATTCTGCTTTGCCTTGGAAAAATCAGCGTCGGAACGGCTGTGGCGGCCTTTGGCTATGTGGAATGCTTTTTAGACCCGTTAAATTCCATTTTATACGATGCCAGCACGTTGCAGGGAATCAAAGAAACCCGGCAGCGCTTTGAGGAATTTACGGCATCGGCGCAGGAACAGCAAGCAGCGGTACTGCCCGCGCCTTCCTCTTTGGAGGATGCACTGGAACTGCAAAACGTGCGTGTATCGCGCGGCAGCTTCACTTTTGGCCCCGTTTCCCTTCGGCTGGAAAAGGGCAAAAAATATGCGCTGGTTGGCGCGAACGGCACGGGAAAATCGACGTTGTTCAAGCTGATAACCGGTGAAGTGCTGCCCGACAGCGGCTGTATTACCTTGGACGGCCAGCCTATCGGCGGCCTTGACACCACACAGGTGATTGCTTGTGTCACACAGCGGGAACATTTATTCCGCACAAGTGCGCGGGAGAATATCACGGTTTACGGCGCTTATCCGCTGCAAAAAGCGGTACAGGCCGCGGCTCATATCAAGCTGCCGTTTTTCGAGAAAGCGCTCCGTGATGACATCGCAAATTGTCAGGAGTTAAGCGGCGGCGAGCAGGAAGCGATTGCCTATTTGCGTATGGCCGCCCAAGACTGTGATATTGTGCTGTTGGACGAACCGTTTGCCGCCGCAGACGTCAACGCCACACACGCTATGGAACAGCACCTTTTAACTGCACCGGAGATGAAAAACAAAACCGTGGTCGTCATTACACATGACCACTCCGAGCATTTAGAGCAGTATGACGAAGTGCTTCAAATGAAAGATGGGGCAATCGTTTCCCATCACAACGAAACGTTTCAGTAAAATAATGAAACAAAGCAGCAGAGCTTTGTCATTCGATTTGATTCTTTAGACACAAAATGGGCGAAAGAACACTTTTGTTCTTTCGCCCATTTTACTGTTAAATTCCTTGCAAAAAATAAAATATTTACTCAACTTTATAATACTTTTTTCACCACAACAAAATCATCCGTTCGGCATTCTTCACGGAATCCTTGTTTCAGAAAAAGACGAACCGAAGGGTTATCAATCGCAATCTCGTCATACAGGCATTCAATTCCGTTCTGTTTTGCACAATTGCATAGCAGCTTGAGTCCGGCAGAACCATAACCCTTTCCGCGATATTTTGCCATGACAATGACATTTGTAACATATATCTGTCTGCTCTCATCAAAATGATAGGCTGCTTCCCCTACAAAACCATCATCTTCACTCAGAATATATTGATAAAATCTTTTATTCTTAGGGTGAGCCACCCAACGAGCATACCAATCCTCCCACTTATTTTCGGGGAAATCAATTGCTCCTCCCCATTTTTTGTTATATGCCATGGTTTCTTCATCTCCGACCAGCGTTTCCCGAAACCACATATCTTCCAATTTAGGAGTAACTAATGTAATCATTTTTATGTGCTCTTTCTAATTGTTTCATTCCGCTTGATAGGCATAGTTGATGCGGATATGAATCCTTCAATGTCTTTCGGTGTATTGCTCAAGGAGCGCTTGCATGGCTCTCTCTTTTCCGTTCTTCTTTCAAGCGGCCGAATACACTGTCATGCCCACGCCGCTGTCCTGCACCAAAATATCCTTTGGCATTTGGGAAAATTGAACTGTTACAAATAAATCGCCCGCCGCACCGGAAACGTTTAATATCTGCAAAAAATACACTACCCAAAACCATTCCAGCGGAACAAGGACATTTATCACAGCAAGCACAAACAGAAACACCACCACAGGCGCTAGCGCGATGGTGATATAACTCTTTTTGTCATAATAGTCCTCACTGCCCGCAAAGGCATACAGCCCTGTGAACCCATACTTTACTTGTTTTGTTCCAAACGCTTTCATGGTAATCCCATGAATCAATTCGTGCAAAAAGATATAGGCAATCATCGAAGCGATGAAAACCAAGAAGCGAATCAAGTAACGGAGCAAGCCGCTTTCCATGCTGAAAAGTGATGATATGGGAACAAAAGCATTCATGGGAACGATCATCGCTGCCGCAATAACCAGCGCCAAAATATTTAAAGTAATTGCAACCTTTTTATCCGTTTGAAGGTTTACAGAATAAATTTCTCGATACCCCGCGGGCAAACTTTCTACTGCTCGCATTGCAAAGCCCCCTTTTTGAAAGCATTTCCCTTTCCAAAGGCAGTATATCACTTGCATTTCTTTTTTGTCAAACATCAAAAGCCGAGCGGCAGGAAAAGTTTTCTCTCCTGTCTCTCGGCTCTTTTTTATTTCAAAGCAGCATATTGTTCATCACTCACGGGTTCCAGCCATTCATTGGAGCCATTCTCCCCCGGTACTTCCACTGCCAAATGCGAGAACCAGCTGTCCGGCGCAGCACCGTGCCAGTGCTTAACTTCCGGCGGAATGTTGACAACGTCGCCCGCGTGCAGCTCCTGCGGCTCTTTTCCCCATTCTTGATAGTAGCCGCGTCCCGCCATACAGATTAAAATTTGCCCGCCGCCCTTGTCAGCATGGTGAATATGCCAATTGTTGCGGCATTTTGGCTCAAATGTCACGTTAAAAATTCCCACCTGACTCGTGGAAATAGGTGCGAGATAACTTTGTCCGACAAAATACGGTGCAAAAGCGTCGTTCGGCTCACCAATCGGAAACAGCATGTTGCCTTGATGGGCTGATTTTGCATCAGCTGCGGTTTCTTCTTCGCCATAAACCTCTTTCGCCATGCGAAATGCTGCCCAAGCTTTGGGCCATCCCGCATAAAAGGCGGCGTGGGTTAAAATCTCCGCCATTTCCGCTTTGGTGATGCCGTTGTTTTTTGCGGTCGCTAAATGATATTGGAAGGAAGAATCCACCAGCCCCTGAGACATCAAAGACACCACGGTAACAAGGGAACGGTCGCGCAGCGAAAGCTGCTGTTCTCGGCTCCAAACCTCACCAAACAAAACGTCATCATTCAAATGGGCAAACTGGGGTGCAAATGTTCCCAACGCATCCCGGCCCGCTGTTTGTTTTACCGCCATATCAGCTTCCTCGCTTTCTTGCTTTGCTTATTTTTGTTGTTCTAAAGAAAAGGTAGCTTCGATGCTGCCCTCTCCTAATTTTTGTTTTAAATCAGACGCATCTTCTATTTGCGCCAGCTTGGTAAAATTCCACGAATTGGGCGCATAGTAAATCACAATTTGATTGCCTTGATACAAAATCACATCGCCCGGCTGTGTAGTAATGGATTCATCACTGCGCGTCAGCGTAGCCCCCAAAGGCCCCACTTTTTCAAAGCCCCCATAATCATCCATCGAAACGGTGATAGGTCCTTTCTCCAATAGGTCTTTCAATTCCTGTGCCGAAGCGTTTTCTTCCAGTACCGCCCGGAACTCGTGCTCTCCCACAGTAATATAGAGCATTTCTTTCTTCGCTTCTGGCTGAGAAGCGTCCTTTTCCATCGAATCCGATTGTGCCAAGGCTGCACTGCTCGTCACAGCCGTCTGCGTACAGCCGAACAAGCTGAACGCTGCCAAAAGAACAAACAAGCGTTTTATCATCTGACACCCCTCTTTTTTTGATCATCCAACAAGATAAGTGCGGAAAAACTGCTCGATTTTTTCAAAGGGAATGATATCTGTCTTGTCATACAAATCCGTGTGCACGGCGTTGGGAATGAGCAGCAATTCTTTATTGTCTCCACGCAACTGCTGAAAAGCGTCCTTGCTGAAATAACACGAATGCGCTTTTTCCCCGTGAATCAGCAGCACTGCGCTGCGAATTTCATGGCTGTACTGCAAAATCGGCATATTGAGAAAAGAAAGAGAGGAAGTTACATTCCAACCGTCATTGGAGTTTAACGAGCGGGCATGATAGCCCCGCGGGGTTTTATAATAGTCATAATAATCTTTGACAAAAAACGGCGCGTCCTCCGGCAGCGGGTCTGCCACACCGCCCGCACGGGCATAGCTTCCGCTTTGAGCATCCAGCGTCCGCTGGGCATTGAGTGCCTTTCGTTTTTCATAGCGGGCTTCCTCACTGTCCTCGGCATCAAAGTAGCCTTTCGCCGTTACCCGCGTCATGTCATACATGGTAGAGGAAACCGTGGCTTTCACTCTTGTATCAATCGCAGCAGCATTCAGCGCCATGCCGCCCCAGCCGCAAATGCCGATGATGCCGATTTTTTCTGCATCTGCGCGGTCATGCGTACACAGAAAATCAACCGCAGCTTGAAAATCTTCGGTGTTGATGTCGGGCGAAGCCACATAGCGCGGACTTCCGCCGCTTTCTCCCGTAAAAGACGGGTCAAACGCAATGGTCAAAAAGCCTCTTTCCGCCATCGTTTGTGCATACAAGCCGGAACACTGCTCCTTCACCGCGCCAAACGGCCCGCTCACCGCGAGCGCCGGCAAGCGCCCCTGTACCTCTTTCGGCATATATACATCCGCTGCCAGACGGATTCCATAGCGGTTGCAGAACGTCACCTTTTCATAGTGGACGCGGTCGCTTTTTGGAAACGTTTTATCCCATTCCCGTGTCAATTGCAGTGTTTCTTCCATGAAAAATCCCCCTTTATCCAATGGCTCGGCCCATCTCATACACCTTTTGCAGTGCAGAATGTTCCTTGATTTCTCCTGCTTCAGTCACTCCACCGGCAAAGAGCGCACCAGCAAGCTTCGCTTTTTCAAAGCAGGCAATCCACCCTTTTAAGCCCTCCACTGCTCCTTTGGCTGCACTCTCGTCTTCTTCCGCGGCACAGGTCAGCAAATAGATCTCTCGGAACTGATAATCCGAACCATACAAAGGGTTCGCTCTGTCCAGCATGGTTTTCATCTGACCGGACATCTCGTAGTAATAAATCGGCGTCGCAAATACAACAATCTCTGCATCCTGCATTTTTTGGGCAATTTCGACGGCATCATCGCTTATAACGCAGCGGCCGGTCTTTTGGCAAGCAAGGCACCCTTGGCAGAAAGCAATTGATTTGCCCCGCAGGGAAATTTTTTGCACCTCATTTCCCGCGTCTTTTGCCCCGCGTACAAATTCATCCGCCATTCCCTCGGAATTGCTGTCTTTTCGTAAGCTGGTTGAAATCACTAACACGCGCTTGCTCATACTTCTGCCTCCTCAATTTCTTTGATGATTTTTGCGGGAACCCCGGCGGCAATGGTATTGGGGGGAACATCCTTGGAAACGACGGCCCCCGCCGCGATAATAGCGCCGTCCCCAATGGTAACGCCGGGAAGAATGGTGGCATTTGACCCAATCCACACTTTTTTCCCGATGTGAATGGCTGCCGGAATCATATCACCTCGTTCTTCCGGCGATTGGGCATGATTGAGCGTTGCCAGCACAACATTGTGGCCAATCAGGGTACCATCGTCAATGAAAATGCCGCCCTGGTCTTGAAATTTGCAGCCCATATTGATGAACACTTGCTTGCCAATGGTGATATTTTTTCCGCAATCCGTGTAAAAGGGCGGAAAAAGCGTAAAGGTTTGATCTACCGGCTTTCCAATCAGCTCGGAAAACAGCTTTCGCATAGTTTCCGGTTCCTGGTAGCCTGTATTGATTTGCGCCGTCAGCTGCATCGCCTCTTTGCTGACATCGTGCATTTTCAAATGCACCTCGCTGCCCGCTTTTACCGTTTTCCCACTGCTTAAATATTCTAAAAACTCGTTCAGTTCCATGCTAATCTCCCGGTTTCTTTTCTTATGCTGATTGTAGCACTGTTTACAAGCAATAACAAATACTTATATCGAATAGCCTGTCATGCTTGAAAGCTATTGATGTTTTGCTTTATAATACATTTATGATAAGGGCATTCAGGAGGCAATTTTTATGGAGTTACGAGTGCTGCAATATTTTGTTGCTGTTGCCAAAGAGCAAAACATCTCATCGGCAGCAAAATCGCTGCATCTTTCCCAGCCAACGCTTTCCCGACAGCTGAAAGACTTGGAGGACGAACTGGGAAAGCCGCTGATGATTCGCGGAAACCGGAAAATTACGCTAACCGAAGAAGGCTTGCTGCTGCGAAAGCGTGCAGAAGAAATTCTCGACTTAGTGGGGCGAACAGAAAAAGAAATCACGCAGTCTGATGAAACCGTAAGCGGTGATATTTACATTGGCACAGGAGAAACCGACGGCGTGCGCCAAATTGCCAAGACTGCCAAGCAGCTGCAAAGCATGTACCCTAAGATTCATCTGCACATTGTCAGCGGTGATGCACTGGATGTGTGTGAGCGGCTGGATAAAGGGCTGTTTGATTTCGGGATTCTATTAGGCGATATGGACAAAATGAAATATCATTATTTAACACTTCCTACAAGAGATACTTGGGGCGTATTGATGCGGCGCGACAGCCCTTTGGCGCAAAAAGAAGCCATTGTGCCTCAGGACTTATGGGATAAGCCGCTGATTCTTTCGCGGCAATCGGAAAACAAAAGCGGTTTGTATCGCTGGCTGCAAAGAGAGCCTTCCCAGCTGCACACCGTTGCGACTTATAACCTGATTTACAACGCTTCTTTGATGGTGGACGAAGGAATGGGGTATGCGTTTACTTTGGATAAACTAATTAACACCACGCAGAGCAACCTTTGTTTTCGCCCGTTAAATCCACAGCTTACTTTAGAAATGAACCTTATTTGGAAAAAGTCGCAAGTATTTTCCAAAGCCGCAGAAGTCTTTCTGCAAACGCTGCGGGAAAGCTTGCTTTCTCCCCCGCCATCCAACGAACCAAGCGGCGGCAAAAACACATAAACATCAAAAGGGCAGGTTGTTGAAATGCATTCCAACAACCTGCCCTTAATTGAGCAAAAAGAATTTCTGTTTGTAGGGTCAGCGCTCCATTTTCCAATACTGGGCGCTGTACGGGGCAAGCTCGCTTCCGCCGCCGAAATCGTGCGTTTTTCCCGTGAGCAAATCTTGTGCCAAACCGCAGCCCGCGTCAAAATGAGCGGTGTAGGGCTGTGCATCCGCGTTGATGGCCACCAGCACGCGCTCCGTGTCGGTTTTGCGCTCGAAAATCAATTGACGGTTCGTCAGCACCACATTGCGATAACTGCCGTAGCAAAGCGCCTTACTTTCCCGATGGGCTTTTGCAAGCACCGCAATCCAATCACTCAGCTCATTCCACTGCGGCAGTGCAATCTCGGGGCGCAGCACCGCATCGCTGCCCGCCTGTTTGCTGCCTTTTTCGCCCCACTCGCTGCCGTAATAAACAGCGGGAACGCCGGGCATACCGAACATCAGCGCATACGCCAAGGGCAAGTGCTTCGGCTCGGTCAGCTGGCTGGCAATGCGGGTGACATCGTGGTTATCCAAGAACGACAACAAATGCGCACCTTTATAAAGCGTCCAATCCTCCGAGCCAAACTGACGCGCCAAGCTGTGGGCAATTTCAAACAAATTCATGGAGTTAAAGCTGGACCAAAGCCCCTTATAGCATTCATAATTCGTGACCGAGTGGCACATATCCCCGCTCATCCACTGCTTGTAATCGCCGTGCAGCGTTTCGCCCATCAAAACGAAGTCCGGCTTTAAGCTTTGCGTAAATTCCCGAAGCTGGCGCAGATAATGCTGCGGCAGACAATACGCCACATCCAAGCGCAGACCGTCAATGTCAAATTGCTCTACCCAGGTGCGGATGGCGTCAAACTGATGGCGCACCACATCGGGGTGGCTGAGGTTCAATTTCACCAGCTCGTTATGGCCTTCCCATGCTTCATACCAAAAACCGTCGTTGCGGTCGGTATTGCCGCCGAAATCAATATGGAACCAATCTTTATACGGGCTGTCCCACTTTTTTTCCTGCACATCTCGAAACGCCCAAAAACCGCGCCCCACATGGTTGAATACACCGTCCAGCATAACGCGCAGCCCTGCGTCGTGCAGCGCTTTGCACACCTTGGCAAAATCCTCGTTTGTGCCCAAGCGAACATCCAAACGGAAATAATCGCGCGTGTCATAGCCGTGCCGATCACTTTCAAACACCGGGTTAAACAACACTGTGTCTGCGCCCAGCTTTTTGATATGCTCCACCCAATCTAAAATACGCAGGATTCTGCTTTGGGGCACACCGTCATTCTCCTGAGGTGCGCCGCATAATCCCAGCGGATAAATTTGATAGACGACCGCTTCATCAAACCACATAGAACCTGCCTCCTGTTTCGTTCAGAAGGCTCTTTCCGCGCCTTCTGCATTATAAGATGATTATATGACGGATGGCTGCTTGCTGTCAAACCTTTCCTATAAAAAAAGATTGCCCCGCCGCAGTGTGCTTCATACACAAAACGGCAGGGCAAAAGATTATTCTACGGTAACGCTTTTCGCCAGATTTCTAGGCTTATCAATATCGCATCCATGCTGACGCGCGGTGTAATAGGCAAACAGCTGGGCATAAACCGTTGCCAAAAGCGGGGCGGTATACCACGGGGCATTTTCAATCGGCCAAACTGTGCAGCCCTCAATCGGCGTTTGCGGCAGCGTGCCGATTAACAGCAGATACGCACCGCGTGCTTTTACTTCCTGCATATTGGAAAGCGTTTTTTCCAAGATTTGCGGCTGGGTCGCAATGGCAGCTACCAGCGTGCGCTCGTCAATTAAAGCAATCGTGCCGTGCTTCAGCTCTCCGGCCGGGTAGGCTTCGCTGTGCAGATAAGACACCTCTTTCAATTTGAGCGCCGATTCCAAAGAGGTGGTATAATCCATCAATCGGCCAATGAAAAACACGTCATGACAAGCGCGGTTCGCGCGTGCAAAATCCTCCACAATGGCGCGCTGATTTAAAATCGACTGAATCTGCCGGGGCAGTTCCACCAGATGTTTCAGTGCCGCTTTCAGCTGATCGTCATTCATTTTGCCCCGCAGATGTGCCAAATCCAGCGCCAAAATTTCAAACAGCAGCACCTGCGTCAAATAAGCCTTTGTGGAAGCTACAGCGATTTCCGGCCCGGCCAGTGTGTACATAACGGTGTCCGCTTCGCGGGCAATAGACGCACCGATCACATTGGAAAAGGCAAGCGCACGCATTCCCAATTGTTTTGCCTTGCGCAGTGCCGCCAAGGTATCTGCGGTTTCGCCGCTTTGGCTGACCGCCAAAAAAACATGCCCTTCGGGATTGCGCTCTTGTTCTACCACTGTTTGATAGCGGTATTCACTGGCAATGCAGGCATCCGTGCGCACACCGGCAAACTGCTCGATCAGCGCCTTTCCCATGCAGCCCGCATGATAGGCCGTACCGCACGCGGCAATGGTCAGCTCTTTTAACTGCTCGGCCTGCTCGGGGGTAAACGGCATATGTTCCCGGCGGATGGTGTAAGTGCTTTGGTCAATGTAATGCGCTAAGGTGTCGGCAATCACCTGCGGCTGCTCACAGATCTCTTTCAGCATAAAATGGTCAAAGCCATTTTTCTGCGCCGCGCTCGTATCCCATGAAATTGTGACGCTCACCCGCTTGCGCTCTTTGCCGTCCAAGCCAAAGAAGGCGGCTTTGTCGGGTGTTACCACCGCAATATCGCCATCCTCCGGCAAATAGACACTGCGCGTATATTCCAGCAATGCGCATACATCGCTTGCCACATAGTGGCACCCCTGCCCTATCCCGATTACCAGCGGGCTATGGCTTCTGGCGCAGTAAAGGGTGTCAGGCGCCGCGCGGTCCAAAATGACGAGTGCAAACGAGCCTTTCAGCATCGCCAGCACCTTCACCAGCGTCGTTTTCATGTTCTTCTCATAGTGATAGGCCAACAGCTGCGCCACAACCTCGGTATCCGTTTCCGAGGCAAACGAGATTCCTTCCTTCATCAGCTGTGCTTTCAGCTCGGCATAATTTTCAATGATGCCGTTATGCACCAGCGCCACGCGCCGCTCGGTATCAAAATGCGGATGGCAATTTTCCACGGAGGGCTTGCCATGGGTTGCCCAGCGCGTATGCCCAATACCGCATACCCCGGAAAGCGGATTTTGTTCCACTTCTTCCCGCAGCCGGTCAATGCGCCCCACCGCTTTGCGCACGGAAAACCCGTCTGCCTGCATGGCGGCAATTCCCGCAGAATCATAACCGCGATACTCCAGCGCAGAAAGTCCTTTCAGCAAAAATTCACAGCAGGAAGTTTTTCCTGTAAACCCAACAATCCCACACATACTCGACGCTCCTTTTGTTTTGGCGCATAGAATTCCAAGCTTTTGCGCCGCTGATTCGCCTCTATCGCCGCAGGACATCAACCGCCAAAGCTGCCGCCTTGCTGATTGCGTGTCTTGTTTTTGCCTTGCTTGCGTCGGCTCTCTCTTACGACGATATGCAATGTGCCTATTGTAACTGCTTTTTTCCAAAAAATCAATACCGAAAATGAAAAAAAAGTGCGCAAAAGTACAAATATTTTCGTAAGTTTGTCAAGTTTAAATAAATCCTACATCAAATAGCTCTGCGGTTTTGTTTTGTATACACAATATCAATCTTTTACCCAGCAGCTTCTTTGACGCCGATATGTGTAAAATCACTCTGTGTCTTTTTTGCTGCGCTTTTGTGCCAAAAAGCCGTCAATGACTTTGCATAAATTTCCAAAATCAATCGGTTTTGCTACATGTTCATCCATGCCCGCCTGTTTTGTCAGGGCAATATCCTCCGAAAAGGTATTGGCGGTTACTGCAATAATGGGAACATTTTTGGCATCCGAGCGCTCCATGGCACGGATGGCACGCGCGGCATCACAGCCTCCCATGACAGGCATTTGCATGTCGAGGAGAAGAATATCAAAGCGATTCTCTGCGGAACTTGCAAACTGCTCCACCGCCTCTTGCCCGTTATGCGCTTTTGTAATTTCTGCGCCCTGCGCGGTGAGAATTTCCGTTGCAATTTCCATATTGATGGCGTCATCCTCCGCCAACAGAATGCGCACGCCGTCCAAACGCGGAGTTTCGCCCTTTTTCTGTGTTTGTTCCGGCTTGTCGCTTTGCGGCACATCCACCGGGGTGAGGGGCAAAGCAATCACAAAACGGCTTCCTTTGCCCACGGTGCTTTCACAGTGAATTTCTCCGTTCATTTGCTGCACCAGCTGGCGCACAATTGCCATGCCAAGCCCCGTACCCATCGTTTGACGTGTTCCAAAACGAGTTTCGCGCGCATACGGCTCAAAGATATGCGCTAAAAATTCCTGCGACATTCCAACGCCGTCATCGGAAATTTCAAACACATATTTGCCCTGTTTTTCATACACATGGACAGCGATATGCCCGCCGTCTTTTGTATATTTAAACGCATTTGACAGCAAATTATTAAATATTTGCCCAAGGCGAACGGAATCGCCCATCACTTCCTTTTGGTGCAGGGTTACGCTGACATCAAATTGTCTGTTTTCCCGCTGCGCCAAAGCGTGAAACAAGTCGCAGTATTCTTCGATGCAGCGGCACAAGTCCATTGGCCGACATTCCAACGAAAATTTGCCGCGTTCCATTCTCGAAATTTCCAAAAGGTCGTTAATAAGCGCCAACAGCTGCTTTGCAGCAAATTCCATTTTGTCAATATGTGCATTGCCTTTTTCCGGCTGGGAAAGGTCACGCCTCAAAAGCGCGCACATGCCAATGACGGCATTCAGCGGCGTGCGCATTTCGTGGGACATTCTGTTAAAAAATGTCGTCTTTGCTTTTTGCGCTTCTTTTTCCGCATCCAAAGCGCGGTTGAGCAAGTCAATTTCATTCATTTGACGGCGCTTTTCCACGTCAATATCTCGAAAGCAAAATACCACTTCATGCGTATCAGGGTTTTTATCAAACAGCATTTCCACGTTCACCCAGCGGAACTCCTGCCCAAAACGCCGCAGATAATCGCCGCCGAAACGCTTTGTT
This sequence comes from Faecalibacterium sp. UBA1819, assembly GCA_002315015.1. Classification (GTDB taxonomy): domain Bacteria; phylum Bacillota; class Clostridia; order Oscillospirales; family Ruminococcaceae; genus Ruthenibacterium; species Ruthenibacterium avium. Next base: position 7,092 of record DCEX01000007.1, on the reverse strand, counting down.
TGATTTTTCACCAAATGACGCACGTTCTCCAAAGAAAAGCTTTTTTCAAATTCATTATAAGTCTCTTTGCTGATGACTGTTTCAATGGCACATAAAAAGCTTTCATAACTGCCGCTTTGGGGCATTTTTCCCTGCATATCTTCAGCACACTTGAGCATTTCAAACGTTCCGGCCTGATAATCCACCCGGTAAATGGCATAGTAAAGCTCGCCCAGCGCCTGCACCGTTTCGCTTGCTGCACGAAGCTTTTTGGTTTGTTTGCTGTCACGCCATGCTGTGATTAAAAGAGCCGCTCCAAACAGAAAAACCAGCAGGAAAAAGAAGCGGATCACCGTTTCCAGCTCATACAAAATTTCATGAATTGGAATGGTCAAAACCGAAACCCAGCTATTTTCCATGACATGATAGTAAACGCCGTGCTGTTTGCCGTCGGGCGCTGTGATGCTGGTGTCATACGCCAAAAGGCTGCCATCCTCAATTCCATTTTTTAAAACAACGGCGTAAGCATCCAACTCGCTGTCCGAATAATTCTGCTCTGTCATGGTATACAGCACATTGCCGCTTTCATCGCACAGAAAGTACACACTGCCCATGGGCATTGATTCACGCTGTGAGATTCCCCAATCCTTGATTGGAGCCCACAGCGCCAGCACATTGCCTTTCTCATCGAGCTGCTGAGAAAAAACAAGCCATTTCCCCCCATTGTTTTGCACCACACCGGCAAATTTTGTTTCGCCGCCTGCATTTTGTGCTGTTTCAATCCAAAAAGGGTCTGCATCGTTGTAAATCCCCTGCGAATTGATGGTTTCGCCATTCCAAAGCGCTGTAAAATATAACCCTTCTTCGTCAAACTGTTGCATTTCTTCCTGCTGCTGCGCAAGCCAAGTAAACATTTGCTGCGATTCCAGGCTTTTATCGTTGATAAGCTCCGCCTTCATATTCAAAATTTGCAGATAAAAGCGAATTTTGTTTTGCTCCTGATTGGAGTAACTGCGCGTGACATAGTTTCCTACCTCCTGCGCATCCTGAAGAAGCCGCTCCCGCACAACCACAGCGCTTGCCGCCAGAAAAAGGCTGAAGGCCACTAACATGGCAACATTAAACCAAAAATGTTTTAAAGCTCCTTTTCCCTTCACTTTTTTTCGCTGCATTGCATTCACCCATTCCCTTCTTAAATCTTTTCCCGTATTCAGTATAAATCAGCCTGTTAAAAAGTCAATCTGCCGCGCAAAAAAGCGGCTGTCCGATTGGACTTTACCGCTCAAACAAGGTATAATAATGGCAAGTGAAAATAAGTGATCTCACATCGTTACAGGACAAGGAGTTTTGCAATGGAGCAACAAGAATTTTTCTCGCAATTAAAAGCAGCCGGAGTTGATACCGATACTGCGCTGGAGCGCTTTATGGGAAACCAAGGGCTGTATCTTCGCTTTCTGCTTCAGCTTCCCGATATTTTGCATTTTGATGAAATGCAAAGCGCGCTTTCGGCTCAAGACCAAGAAGCGTTTTACCACTATATCCACATGTTAAAGGGTACCGCCTCCAACTTGGGGGTTTCGACTGTGGGCGACTGTGCGCACGCCATTTTGGCCGAGCTTCGCACGGGGGGCTTTCGCAATATGAAAAAGCTGCAAGAGCTTTTAAAAGAAATTGAAACCGAAAGCGAGCGGATTGTGGATCTCATTCATTACTATAAAGGAGAGGAACAGGTATGACAAATCGTGATTTATTGATTGTTGTCGATGACTCACAAATTGACCTTGCCATTTTAAACGAAATTTTCAAAGACAGCTTTCGCGTCAAATGTATCAGCGCACCCAAACAAGCCGCTGCGTTTATTGAGGAGCATCATGAAGAAATTTGCTTAATTCTGCTTGATATTTACTTAGGCCATCGTCAATCAGGCTTTTCCCTATTGGAAGAATTGCGCCGCAACAGCCAAACTTCCCGTTTGCCAATTATTTTAATTACATCGGACGCCAATAAAGACCATGTTGTCAGCGGCATGGAAGCCGGAGCGGTTGACTTTTTGGCAAAGCCGGTCAATCCTCACACGGTTCAAGAGCGTGTTTACAACATTATCCGCCAATTCTGGCCGTCGGAAACCTTGTTTTTGTCAAAGCAGTCCTCCGACGACTCAAAAGATACCTTTACGCTTTTCCCGGAAACCATCACCTCCAAGCAGGCTCTGCTTGCTCTGAGACCCTGGCTGGAAAGCCTTTCCCTGCTGTGCTCGCTTCGCCCCACGCTGTCTTTTGAATCAATGCGGCGTACCGCTCACATGGTTTCTGTTTTGGCAAAAACATACGCTTCTTACTGCCACACCGTTCCTCTCAGCGGCACTGACGCCGTGTGGATCGGTATTGCCGCTTCCTTTTTTGATATTGGCCTTTTGGCACTGCCTGATGAGGTACTTTCTACCCGAGCAGAAAGTACTTATCAGAAGCACACCGAGCTGGGAGCACAAATTTTTGAGACAAGCGCATCTATGCATCCGCTTTTCCAGCATCTTTCCGATATTTGCCGCTGGCACCACAAAGACTATGACGGCGCGGGCTGGCCTGTGGGTGAAGGCGGAGAGGCAATTCCGCTAAGTGCACAATTGACACGCACCGCCCTGCTTTGCACGGAATATGCACAACAGCTTGGCGAGCAAGCATCCGCACAGCAAATTCTTCGCTTGCTGCAAAAGGATGTCGGCTATGCTATTTCTGAAGAAATGTATGAAAACGCTTCTCTTTGTGCCGACAGTCTTCTTTCTTAAAGCATCTTTTTACTGCTGTGCTGTTTGCCGGCACAAACGATTGCCAACAGGAGAATTGATATGAAGAAAATCGTCCTTCGTTCTGCTTTTATCGTGCTTGCGCTGATTTTAGCCATCATTGCGGCGTATGTCGTATATGTATTTGTTGACTATCACCGCCTGGGAGATCGCCTTCCGCTTACACCCGAGGGCAGCGCGAATGAAACCTTGCAGACACAAACCGTTTACCGCGCGCTTTCTTATAATCTCGGATTTGGCGCATACAGCGCTGATTACAGCTTTTTTATGGATGGCGGAACCGAAAGCCGCGCCCGTTCTGAACAAGCTGTCACAGAAAATATCACCGGTGCCGTAACCACTGCCGCTTCATATGAACCGGATTTTTTGATGTTCCAAGAGGTTGACGTCAACGGCACACGCAGCCACCATGTCAACGAGTATGCGCTGGCTTGTGAATTGTTGTCTGATTCCCAATATGCGCATGTATTTGCCCAGAACTACGACAGTCCTTACCTGTTTTGGCCGCTGCTGGAGCCTCACGGCGCCAATCAATCCGGGCTTGCATTCTTTTCGCGCTTTCCGATTCAGGAAGCCGTTCGGCGCAGTTTACCCATTGAGGAAAGTGTGATGAAGCTCGTAGACCTTGACCGCTGTTACTCCGTTCAGCGCATCCCCGTTGAAAACGGCAAGGAACTGGTGGTGTATCATCTGCACTTGTCTGCATATACCTCAGACGGTACCATTGCGGAAGAACAGTTGAAAATGCTGTTTGACGATATGCAAACGGAATACGAAAAAGGCAATTACATGCTTGGAGCCGGTGACTTCAACAAGGATTTGCTGGGCAATTCCGCAGAGCGCTTTGGCTTTGAGGACGCACAGGCTTACACTTGGGCACAGCCTATTCCCGATAGCCTGATTCCGTCGTTTCTTTCCATCCTTGGCCCGTATGATGAAGCAAATCCCGTTCCCTCGTGCCGCAATGCGGACAAACCCTATTCGGCCGAAAGCTTTGTGGTGACCGTAGACGGGTTTATTGTTTCCGATAATATAGAAGTAAAAGAAAGCCAAGTGATCGATACACAATTTGCATACAGTGACCACAATCCGGTTTTGCTGGACTTTGCATTATTGGATTCCGCAAAGAGCGAAGTGTAACGCCGCCTCATCCCCCATTCAGCCCAAACTGTGATTTCACATTTTCTTGCATAAAAAGGCACGCCCTGCCACAGTTTTTCTCTGCGGCAGGGTGTGCCTTTCTGTTTATTTTTTAAGCTGCTGATCGCCTTTTATTACAGAATCGAGGTATTGGGATAATAGTGATTCAAAACCCAACGCCAATCCTGACCTTTTTTGATGTAAGCAGCTGCACCATACTGGCTCATACCGACGCCATGGCCGTTTCCGTTGGTGGAGAACGTCCATGTTCCGTTGCCGTTATACTTCCAGCTGTTTAAATTAACGCCATACAATCCCCAGCAGTTTTCATAGAATTTTCCGCCGCTGATGGTAACGCCGCAAACCACAGCACTGCTGATATTTCCGTAAGCATCTTTGTTTACAGAAGTAATCCAGCGGCTCATGTCGTTTGCATACAAATTAAACTGCGCTTGACCCACCATCTTAATGATATTTTTGCGCATCGTGTCGGTTCCGATGGTGTTCACCTTCGGGTAAAATTGCTGTGCGCCTGTCATGATGTAGTCATACGGGCTTTCTACCGTTGTCAGATAGGCATAATTGCCCCAACCCATATTGGCAGCGGAATTCGTGTAAGGCCCAGAGCAGCTGCCGTAGGCCGCGTTGATGATGCTTCCGTTGTAATAAACACCCAGATGGGAAACAATATTGGAGGACATCATTACTTCACTGCTCGGTGCTTGCAGGCCCACACTGGGAACCTGTCCAATCCCAAGGTAGTATTCCAAATAGCTTCTTGCCGCAACTGCCTGCGCCTTATAGAGCTTTTGCTTATCGTTGCCGCTCAAGCCAAGGCCGCTGCCCACTTCGTTTTGAACCATCTGCGGAACGAGGTCTTTCACTTTTGCTGTTACCTGCTTGCCGCTGTTCACATCGTACACCGTTACAGAACGGTTCATTTTGGAATAATCACGGTGGGAATAGTTCATATCCACTTTTCCGTTGATGCCCGGAACCTTGCCGCTGCTGGTGTACTGCCACATGCCGGCATTGGGCCACGGATTGGAGGAAGCACCGTAATGAGCCACCCAGAACTCGTAACCTTCATCAATCAGCTGCTGCGCATTGATATAAGTATTGGCTGCATTGTAGTAGGTATAGAATCCCGGCAAATAGCCATTCTGGGCCAAAAGATTCATGCCGTAGCGAATCAAATCTGTGTGCTGGTCTTTCGTGAGGTTCTTATCCCAGTTCAGAGGATCTTCGTAGTCGATATAAACCGGATAAGTAAAGCTGTTTTTGTATGCGTTCAATGCCGTCAGCGCCGTAGAAACTTCCAGATTCATATAATCATAGGTTGTTCCGTAGCTGTAAATATAAGCGCCCACTTGCAGGCCGGCATTCAAGGCACCCTGCATATAGGTGTGGAAATACTGGTCAACATACGGGCCTGCATTGGTGCTTCCCAACACACGAATAATCACAAACTGCACACCGCTTGCTTTGACTGCATTCCAGTCGATCGGCCCTTGGAATTTGGAAACGTCAATTCCGAGGATCTTTACCTGCTGCGGATTCTGCATTTTATAGGTGGTCGGGTCAAAATAATACTGGTTGCCGTTTACAGTAATCCAGCCGCTGTCGGCCAAGCCGTCATTTCCAAAGTAGTAATAATCGCTGCCGACACTTTGCAAACCGAACTGCATTGCACCGGTCGCACCAAAATAGCGCAGACCGTCGGACAGCCAAATCAGCTCGTTTTTCGCCAAACTGTAATCGCCGCTCTTTTGGGAGTACCACAAAGAACCTACATAGAACAAACCGGGCTTGTTGGTCAAACCGTCTGCTTTTACATAGTACAGCTTCTGGTTAGGAGCTTGGTAGAAGGTGTTAACCAGCATCACGCCATCATTATTGAAAACACGCACGCCATCGGCAAAGCTCACTGCACCATTGATTGCCAAAGAGTAGTCAGCCTGAATGTAGCGCCATGCGTTGTTAATGATGCGCAAGCCGCCCTGCGGAATGATGCCGGTGGGCTGTGCATAATAATATTTTCCGTTTTGTGCACGGTAGAAGTTGGTTGCCATCTGACCGTTATTTTGGAAAACACGCGCACCGTCGGCAAACCAGAATGCCTCATCTTTCGCAACAGAATAGTCCCATTTTACAAAGTACCATCCGTTGCCCAGGTTGTGCAAACCGGCGACCGTGGGAATCACACCATTTGCATTGGTCACATACAGCTTTCCGTTAGACGATGTGAAGGTACCTGTGCGCATCGCACCGTTCGAGTCGAATACACGGGCACCGTCGCTGAACTTCACCGCTGTGTTTGTTGCAAGAGAATAGTCATCTTGAATATATTTCCAAGAGCCGTCTAAAACTTGCAGACCGCCGCTGGGAACAATACCGGCGCCGTTGGAGTAGTATAACTTTCCATCAGGTGTTTTGTAATAGCCTACGCGCAAAGCACCATTGGTGTCAAATACACGGGCGCCGTCGGAAAACCATACGGCTTCATCCGTCGAAAGGAAATAACCCCAAGTAACATTGCTCCACTGATTTCCAATTAAATTTAAGCCAATGGTCGGCACAAGGCCGTTTGCGTTTGTGTAAAAAAGGCGATTATTTTTGTCTCGATAAAATCCTGTGCGCATTGCACCGCTTGTGTCAAATACACGAGCGCCATCGGAAAAACCAATGACTTGGTCTTGCACAATGGAACGGTCAGACTGGATGCAGTACCATGCACTCGTAGCTGCATCCAAATACAAACCGGCGCCGGGAAGCTGACCCGCTCCGTTCGGCAAATAGGTTTTTCCGTTGTAGGTGAAACGGCTTGTCATCAACGCGCCGCTGCCGTCAAAACCATACCAAATTCCGCCGATCTCTTTTGCTCCCTGTGCAGGTACGCCATTTTCATAGTAGTACCACTTGTTGCCAATGACTTCCCAGCCTGTTTTTCCAGCTGCTTTTGCATCTTCAGCCGGGGCATTATCCGTTTGGCCGGCCGTTTCTTCCTGAGAGCTCTCCGAATCGGCATCATCTGTCGCTTCTTCTTTCTCGGAATCAGAATCCGTTACCGCACTTTCGTCATTGGAATCGGAAGAGCTATCGGGCGCGGTGCTTTCCGAGCTGGAGCTGGAAGAACTGTCCGGCGCGGTGCTCTCCGAGCTGGAGCTGGA
>DCEX01000017.1:528-58335 GCA_002315015.1 Faecalibacterium sp. UBA1819 | reverse complement strand
GCAAGGGGAAAAAGGCTTGGAAAAGGGGGCTAGCCCTCTTTTCCATTTGAAATAGGGACAAAGTTTGTGAAAAAGCAAAGCTTTTTCGACAAACTGCAGCGCCCTCGAACGTTTTGTTCGAGGGCGCTGCTTGTGTCTTTCAACAGAACTTACTCAGCCGCAGCAGGTGCGGGGGTATCGTTCAAAAGCCGCATAAATTCTTCGCCGGTAATGGTTTCTTTCTCCAAAAGATAACGGGCAATTTCGTGCAGCTTATCGTTATTCTCTTTCAAAATGCCGATGGCTTTTTCGTGAGCCTTTTTAATGATGGCAACGACTTCGCGGTCAATCTGCGTTGCCGTTTCGGCGCTGCAAGCCAGGGTAGCGTCGCCGCCGAGATACTGGTTGTTAACCGTTTCGAGCGCCGTCATATCAAACGATTCCGACATGCCAAGACGTGTCACCATGCTGCGGGCCAGCTTGGTTGCCTGTTCAATATCGTTGGATGCACCGCTGGTTACACTGCCGAACACCAGCTCCTCGGCGCTGCGCCCGCCCGTCAGCGTAGCGATTTTTGCCAGCGCTTCCTCTTTGCTGAGCAGTACCGTGTCGGTATCGGGCGTTTGCATGGTGTAGCCGAGTGCGCCCGAGGTGCGCGGAACAATGGTAATTTTCGTAACGGGGGCAGAATCCGACTGTTTTGCCGCCACCAGCGCATGGCCGACCTCGTGATAGGCGACCACTTCTTTTTCGTGCGGAGTCAAAACAGCGTTTTTGCGCTGATAGCCCGCCACCACTACATCGACCGATTCGGTGAGATCCGCTTGTGTAACAATGCGGCGGTTGCACTTGACGGCGCGCAGCGCGGCCTCGTTGACAAGGTTTGCCAGCTCAGCGCCCGAGCAGCCCGCGGTGGCTTTGGCCAGCGCTTTGTAGTCGATATCGTCCGCCATCATCACCTTTTTGGCGTGTACTTTCAAGATGGCTTCGCGCGCTTTCAAATCGGGCAGCTCCACAGGAACGCGGCGGTCAAAACGGCCCGGACGCAAAAGCGCCTTATCCAGCGTTTCCGGGCGGTTTGTCGCCGCCAAAATGACAACGCCGGAAGAACCGTCAAAGCCGTCCATTTCGCTGAGCAGCTGGTTCAAGGTTTGTTCGCGCTCATCGTTGCCGCCGATGCCGCCGCCGTCACGCTTTTTGCCGACGGTGTCAATCTCGTCAATAAACACGATGCACGGCGCTTTTTCCTTGGCTTGTTTAAACAAATCGCGCACACGCGCCGCACCTTGGCCGACAAACATTTCCACAAATTCGGAACCGGCAATGGAGAAAAACGGCACGTTTGCCTCGCCCGCCACAGCTTTTGCAATCAAGGTTTTACCGGTACCCGGAGGGCCCACCAGCAAAACGCCCTTGGGCATTTTTGCACCAATGGAATTGTATTTGGCAGGGTTGTGCAGAAAATCGACAATTTCCTGCAACGCTTCTTTGGCTTCTTCGTCACCCGCCACGTCGTCAAACTTAACGCCCGTTTGGCTGGAAACATACATTTTTGCACCCGATTTTCCCATGCCGAACATCATGGAATTGCCGCCCATCTTTTTCTGCATAAAACGCATTAAGAAAATCATCGGCAGCATTAAAATCAGCGTGGGGAACACCCAAGTAAGCAGGAAATTCATCAAAAAGCTGTTTTCCCTCGGGGCTTCGCGCGTGAACTGAATTTCCGGGTACTCCGAAAGCCGGTTGACTAAATCGCTGTCGGGGAATGCACCCGTTTTGTAAAGCGCTTCATTGCCCTTGTCATCCGTTGCGACAAACAGCAGCTCGCTTTGGTCGTACGACATTTGCACCTTGGAAACCTTTTTGCTTTCTACCATCTGCAAAAAAGTGCCATAGTCTACCTCGTGAATACTGCGGGAACGCAGCGTGGGCAGCACAAAGGCATTTACCAAAAGCATCACCACGAGAATGACGGCCAGATAAATGCCGACAGACTGCTTGGGGTTTTTGGGGGGTTGCGGTTTATTTGGGTCCATGTAACACACTCCTTTTCATCCAATCCTGTTTTATACCATTTCTGCTGCGGCAAACAGCCGCACGGCATTGGGAAAGATATATTTTTATTGGAATGTTTTTATTTTACACCAAACTTGTAAAAAAAGCCACAGAAAAAGGGTGAAGACTTGATGAAAGTGTGACGGGTTCATGGTATAATGGGCAAAAAAGGAAAGGAAGGTGCTGCCATGGAAGCCGCACAGCGCAGAGAATGGATTTTAAAGGAGTTGTCCGAGGCAAAAACGCCCCAAAGCGCAACGAAACTGGCACGTCAGCTGGGGGTCAGCCGTCAGATTGTCGTGGGGGATGTGGCCATTCTGCGTGCATCGGGCAAGCCCGTACAGGCAACCCCGCGCGGCTATGTGCTGCAAACCCCGCCGGCGGGCAATGTCACGGTGGCAAGCTGCCACGAGGCCGCGCAGGTGCTGGAAGAGCTGTACACCATTGTGGATTGCGGCTGCGGCGTTCTGGATGTCACGGTAGAACACCCGGTCTATGGGGAAATGTGTGCCCCGCTGCAAATTTTCAGCCGGGAAGAAGCCGAGGACTTTGTGAAAAGGCTGGAAGTAACGCAGCCCTTGTGCTGCCTGACGGGCGGCGTGCATCTGCACCGGCTGCAATGCCCCACGCCCGCCCATGAACAGCGCGTTTTAAAAGCTTTGCAGGAAAAGGGCTTTTTGCAAACATAAGCGCTGTCCCCTCCCAAAAAATAATAGGGCTTGACGAAGCGGTGCTTGTGTGCTAATATGTGTCAAGACACATGTCAAGACGATATGTGAAAGGCAATTTATTTGGGGGGATAACACTTGAAGCAGGAAAGAATTCAAAAGATGTGTATTGCAGCGCTGCTGTGCGCGGTAGGAATTTTGGTGCCGATGATTTCGCCGATTAAAGTGACATTGGAGCCGATGAGCTTTACCTTGGCCAGCCATGTGGCGCTGTTTTTGGCAATGTTTGTTTCGCCCGCCGTGGCGTTGGCGGTGTCGGTGGGTACAACGCTGGGCTTTTTGCTGGCGGGCTTTGCACCCATTGTGGTGCTGCGTGCAGCCGTGCAGGTGATTTTCGTTCTCGTGGGTGCGGTGTGGCTCGCACGGCGCGGAGAAAAACCGTGCAGCCCGGCGGTGATGGCGCTGTTTGGCATTGTCACAGGTATCATTCACGGCGTATCGGAGGCCGTGGTGGTAACGCTGTTCTGGTTCGGCGGCACTGTGGACGGCAGCTTCCTTGGTACAGTAGTTGGTTTGGTAGGGGTTGGCACCCTGGTGCACAGCATGGTAGATTTTTATATTGCGCTGGCCATTTGGGCGCCGGTCAGCCGCATGGTGCGCCTGCCGCTGGCTTATCGCCCCAAAGCGGCCTCGCAAGCATAAACGCATACAAAACAAACGCGCCGCAGACGGGGGACTGTAAACCGTCTGCGGCGCGTTTGCCTGTTTCCTAAAGGGAAGGAATGGAAAACAGAAGTTTGGTATTGTTGTGTGAAAAGAGAAGATAAGAGAACTGTATATGAAGTCGATTCCTAATCGACACCCTTATCATACCGCTTAGTTATGTTGAATTTTGGTTCGTTTGGTGAAAAAGCGGTGAAGACTTTGCAAATGCTTGTGCGGGCTCGATGGATATAGTAGAATAAAGCCAAACGAAGCGAAACAACGTTGCAGTAAGGGAGGAATCAAATATGAAACAGCGATGGAAGGGGCTGCTGGGGGTTGTGCTGCCAATCCTCTTTTTGTTCAGCGCCTGCAAGCCGAGCTTAAACGATATCATTGCCACGAAGCCGTGTAAGCAAGGTGTGGTAGAAAGTGTCGATGAACAGTCCATTTTGCTTGCGGAGGACAAAACAGAGGGCGACCCCAATACAGGCGGATTGTACTCGGTATCCCTGGATGTGGAGTATTCCGACAGCATGACCGACTTTTATGAAGGCGACCGGGTAGCTGTGTATTATGACGGAGGAATTGCGGAAAGCTTTCCGGGGCAAATCAATGATGTGTATGCTATTTTGCTGCTGGAAGCAGGGGATGCCCGCAAAGAAGCCGAAAAAGAGCAGGGCGCGGGGCAAAACGCCGACGGCTACACCGAAATTACCGCCGAAGTCGCCAAGGAAATGATGGACGCTGACCCCGACGCGGTGATATTGGACGTGCGCGAGCAAAACGAGTTTGACGCGGGGCATATCGAGGGGGCGGTGCTTTTGCCGGTGGGAACCATCAGCGAAGAAAGCGCCGCGGCACTTTTGCCGGACAAAGAAACAACTGTGCTTGTCTATTGCCGCAGCGGCAACCGCAGCAAACAGGCGGCAAAAGCCCTTGCCGAGCTGGGGTACACGCAAATTTATGAGTTTGGCGGCATCAACGACTGGCCGTATGGGCTGAAACAGTAGAGAACGATTTTATGCAAACGAATACGAAAATTCTTTTAACTGTATGAGCGAATATGGTATAATAACAAAACAGGCAATAACAAAGAAAATCTGGAGAGATTGACTAGTGAAAGTAGTTTTAGATCGTTCTATTACGAGTGAAAAAAAAGAAGGGATGCGCAGAAAAGAAGGGCTTCCGTGTACCATTGAACTTTTTGCTGGAGCAGGCGGTTTGGCGCTTGGAATTGAAAGAGCTGGCTTTCATACAATTGGTTTAATTGAATTTGATAAAGCTGCTGCTGATACATTAGCGTATAATCGGCCAAACTGGCGTGTGATCCATGATGACATTGCGAATATTTCCTGTTTGGATTTAGAGAAGTACTTTGATATCAAAAAGGGAGAATTGGATTTACTATCGGGTGGAGCGCCTTGTCAGGCGTTTTCTTATGCAGGTAAGCGATTAGGCTTAGAAGATGCAAGAGGAACGTTGTTTTATCATTATGCAAAATTTCTAGAGCAGTTACAGCCGAAAATGTTTTTATTTGAAAATGTTCGAGGACTTTTGACCCATGATAAAGGACGGACGTTTGATACAATACGAAATATTTTTGAAAGTGAAGGATATGCCATTCAAAAGGATATTCTGAATGCTTGGGATTATGGTGTGGCGCAGAAAAGAGAACGGTTAATTGTAATAGGAATTAGAAATGATTTAGTCGATAAAATAAAATTTCAATTTCCTGTAAAGCATAGTTACAAACCTGTTTTGCGGGACATTCTTTTAGATTGTCCTAAAAGTGAAGGTGCCTTATATTCGGAATATAAGCGCAAGATATTTGAACTGGTTCCACCGGGAGGGTATTGGAGAGATATTCCACAGGAGGTGGCTAGAGAATATATGAAAAGCTGTTGGGAAATGGAAGGAGGACGAACAGGGATTCTGCGTCGGCTAAGTTTAGATGAGCCATCGCTAACCGTTTTGACTTCACCCTCTCAAAAACAGACTGACCGCTGCCATCCTTTGGAAGCAAGACCGTTTACAATTCGTGAAAATGCAAGATGCCAAAGTTTTCCAGATGATTGGAAATTTTGTGGAAGTATAGGGCAGCAGTATAGGCAGGTTGGAAATGCAGTTCCGGTTCAATTGGCTTATGAAATTGGCGTTAAAATAAAACAAGCTTTGGAGGAATATGAATGTGGGAATTAGACTTTATTGCTGAGGAAGATTTTACCCAGCATGTTAAATTAACCATTGAGAAGTATGGAGAAAAGCTAAATTCCTTCAACTTAAAGAGGTTTAACAAAAATATTATTGATCCTATCAAGCTGATTTTTGATAAGACCGTTTACGGTGCCACATGGAAAGAGATTGTAGGAAACGAAATTTTTCGGCAAAGAGATAAGTCGAATAATAACGATATTGGATATTTCCATCAGCGTATTTTTCAATATATGAAGAATTGTCGAGTTCCACAAAATGGCAAAGAAGGAGGATGGGATGTCATCTATGAAAATCCTGCTGGGATTCAAATTCCAGAAGCTGGAGTAGTACATAAAGTATATGTTGAAATGAAAAATAAGCATAACACAATGAATTCGGCCTCCGCAGGAAAAACGTTTATTAAAATGCAAAATCAGCTTTTAAACGATGATGACTGTGCCTGTTTTTTGGTAGAAGCCATTGCGCAAAAATCTCAAAATATTAAGTGGCAGACAACTGTTGATAAGAAAAAGGTGGGGCATAAACTGATACGGCGGGTGAGTATGGATCAGTTTTATGCAATGGTTACAGGTCGAGATGATGCTTTTTATCGAATGTGCATGACACTCCCCGGGGTAATTCAAAAAGTTGTAAAGGATTTCCAAGGGGATATGATACCCAATGACACGGTGTTTGACGAACTAAGGACAATAGCTTTAAAACAACAGATACAAGATGAAGATTTGGCGTTTGCGTTGGCTGCCTATATGTTAGGTTTTGAAACTTATACCGGTTTTCAAAACAAAGCATAATAAAAAGGAAAAGAATCGGTGTGTTTTTATTGCGATAGCTTAAAAGGCTGTCTCTATTGCTTCATTACGGGTAATACTTGTTAATTACCCCAGCCCTTGACGAAACGCACCGCACCTTTTACAATAGAAAGGTAAACGGCACGAAGCGTGCCGACCGGAATGTTTTTTGACGGAAAAGAGGACGATTATGGACAGTACACAGAAAACCATGGAGCAGATTATCAACCTTTGCAAAAGCCGCGGCTTTATCTTTGCCGGCAGCGAGATTTACGGCGGCCTTGCCAACAGCTGGGACTACGGCCCTTTGGGTGTCGAGTTCAAAAATAACGTGAAAAAAGCATGGTGGAAGAAATTTGTGCAGGAATCGCCCTACAACGTCGGGCTGGACTCCGCTATTTTGATGAACCCGGAAACGTGGGTGGCAACGGGCCATGTGGCCGGTTTTTCCGACCCGCTGATGGACTGCCGCGCCTGCAAAGCGCGTTTCCGTGCCGACCAGCTGATTGAAAATAACGGCGGTAAGGCAGAAGGTCTTTCCAACGAGGAAATGGCCGCTTATATTAAGGAACACGGCATTGTATGCCCCGAATGCGGCAGCGCCGACTTTACGGATATTCGCAAATTTAACTTGATGTTTAAAACTTATATGGGTGTTACCGAGGACGCAAAGAACGAAGTATATCTGCGCCCGGAAACGGCACAGGGCATTTTCGTGAACTTTGCCAATGTGCAGCGCACCACCCGCAAAAAGCTGCCGTTCGGTATTTGCCAAATTGGCAAATCGTTCCGCAACGAAATTACCCCGGGCAACTTTACGTTCCGCACCCGTGAGTTTGAGCAGATGGAGTGCGAATTTTTCTGCAAGCCCGATACGGATTTAGAGTGGTTTGCTTATTGGAAGGATTATTGCAAAAACTGGCTGCTGTCGCTGGGCATGAAGCCGGAGGATATGCGTCTGCGTGACCATGACCCCGAGGAGCTTTCCTTCTACTCCAAAGCGACAACGGACATTGAGTTCCGCTTCCCGTTCGGCTGGGGCGAGCTGTGGGGCATTGCCGACCGCACCGATTACGATTTGGGCCGCCACAACGACCATTCCGGCAAGGTGCAGGACTACTTTGACCCCGAAACAAACGAGCACTATGTGCCGTATGTTGTCGAGCCGTCCCTCGGCGCAGACCGCGTGGCGCTGGCATTCCTGTGTGGCGCATACGACGAGGAAACCCTGACCGACGACAAGGGCAAAGAAGATACGCGCGTGGTGCTGCGTTTGCACCCGGCGCTGGCGCCGTACAAAGCCGCCATTCTGCCGCTGTCTAAAAAGCTGTCGGGCAAAGCGCAGGAGATTTATGCCGAGCTGTCCAAGCACTTCATGCTGGACTTTGACGAGGCAGGTTCCATTGGTAAGCGCTATCGCCGTCAGGACGAAATCGGCACGCCGCTGTGCATTACCGTCGATTTCCAAACCGTGGGTGATGACACCACCCCGGCAGATGACTGCGTGACGGTGCGTGACCGCGATACGATGGAGCAGGTGCGTTTGCCCATCAGCGAGCTGCGCGCTTACATTGAGAAAAAGCTGGAGTTCTAAGCGGAATTTCATACAAATCAAGACAATCAAAAGGGGAGGCTTTGTCCTCCCCTTTTTGCAATTCAGTATGAAAAATGCATTAAGAACGGGACGCGGGAAAACGCGGCCTTGTCCAGAACACAAGGTTCATAGCGATGACAACAAAGCCGATGGCGAACAGTGCCGCCCAAAAGCCAACATTGATGCCCCAAAGCTCAGTGACGCCGAACCATTTGAGCCAAAGCAAATTCCAATTCAACATAGCAAATCCTCCTTTTGTTTGGGGCGCTGTGAAATGTTTGGTTTTTCACAGCGCCGCCGAAAAGCAAGGTGTGAAACATACGGTTAAAGCAATTCTCCAAAATGGCGAACATACGCTTTTTTCAAGCTGGTCGCCAGCATCATGTAAAGCACGATGCACGGAATCAGGTAGGCAAAGTAGGCCGCCGGAAGCGGTGCAAGCCCGAGCGCTGCCCCTACGGGTGTGAAGGGAATGGCGGTGAGCAGGGCAATGCCCGCCCCGGTCAGCAGCGTAACACCGGCACTCGCACGGCTTTGGAAAAATGGCAGTTTGGGCGTGCGAATCATATGAATAACCAGCGTTTGGCTCCACATGGATTCCACAAACCATCCGGCGTGGAACAGCGCAATGTAGGCTGTCTGCATTTGCAGCAGTTCGGCGCCGCTGTAATGTGCGGCCAAATCGTTGAACAATACTCCGCCCGAAACAAACATGGGGCAAAGCACGAAGTATAAAAAGGCGTAGGTGAGCCAGTCGAACACCGAGCTGGCAGGCCCAATCCAAAGCATAAAGCTGCCAATGCCGGAGGCGTCCCACTTGCGGGGAACCGCCAAAAATTCTTCGTCTACATTGTCCCAGGGGATGGCGGTGCAGCTTAAATCATAAATGAGATTCAGCAAGATTAAATGGACGCTTTCCATCGGCAAAAAGGGCAGAAGCGCCGAGGCTGCCAGAACGGAAAACATATTGCCGAAGTTGGACGAGGCCGTCATTTTAATGTACTTAATCATGTTGGCGTACGTTTTACGCCCTTCCATGATGCCCTGTTCCAGCACAAGCAGATTCTTCTCCAGCAAAATAATGTCGGCGGACTCTTTGGCCACGTCCACTGCGGTATCGACAGAAATACCGATGTCGGCGGCTTTCATGGCGGGAGCATCATTGATGCCGTCGCCCATAAAGCCTACGGTATGGCCGGCATTGCGCAGTGCGGTGACAACACGCGCTTTTTGCGCGGGGGAAAGCTTGGCGAAAACGTCGGTTTCCTGTGCCGCGCGTTCCAGTTCGGGGTCGGTCATGGCTTCGACGTCCTCGCCCAGCAGCAGCCGGTGGACGGGCAGCCCCACTTGCTTGCAGATGCAGCGTGTGACGCGGTCGTTGTCACCGGTTAAAATTTTGGTGGTGACTCCGTGTTCTTTCAATGCGCGGATGGCTGCGGCGGTGGATTCCTTGGGCGGGTCTAAAAAGGCAAGATAGCCCATCAAAACCATATCGCGTTCATCCTGGACGCTGTAAGTGTCGCGGGTGTTGTCTAGCCCTTTTTGGGCAATGGCAATGACACGCATTCCGTTTTCGTTCAAACGGCCTACGGTTTCTAAAATTTTTGTGCGAATCTCATTCGTCAAGGGCTGCACAGTGCCGCCGTCCTCCGCAAAGGCACAGACACCCAGCATTTCTTCCACAGCCCCTTTTGTAATCATTTGACGCTTTCCGGCGCGGTCTTCCACAACGGTGGAAAGACGGCGGCGCGTAAAGTCGAAGGGAATTTCGTCTACTTTGTGATAGGTTTGAGACAAGTCAGCCAAGCGCGGGTCGGCGGCTTCCTGCTCCTCGGTGCGTTCAATGATGGCAACATCCATCAGGTTTTTATATCCGGTTTGGAAATAGCTGTTTAAGTAGGCGTGACGCAGCACCCGCAGGTCATCCTCGCCATTGACGTTCATGTGATATTCCAAAACCACTTTATCCTGCGTTAACGTTCCTGTTTTATCGGTGCAGAGAATATCCATTGCACCAAAATCCTGAATGGAATTCAAGTTTTTGACAATGTTTTTTTTGCGCGACATCGACACCGCGCCTTTCGCCAAACAGGTGGTGACAATCATGGGCAGCATTTCCGGGGTAAGCCCCACAGCCACAGAAATGGCAAACAAAAATGCGCCCGCCCAGTCGTGCTTCGTCAGCCCATTGACGAAAAAGACAATGGGAATCATCACGAGCATAAAGCGAATGAGTACCCAAGAAACGGCGTTGACCCCTTTGGTGAAATTCGTTTCCACCGGCTCAGACGCTGCGGAAGCGGCAATGGCGCCGAACAGGGTATCGTCCCCCACGGCAACCACGACAGCACTGGCTGTGCCGCTGATGACGTTCGTTCCCATAAAGGCAAGATTGGCGCAGTCGGTGACGGAGCCGCTTTGCTCACATGCGTGGGAGAATTTTTCCACCGGGTCGCTTTCGCCCGTCATGGCAGATTGGCTGATAAAGAGGTCTTTTGCCTCTAAAATACGCACGTCGGCGGGAACCATATCTCCGGCGGACAGGTGGATAATGTCGCCCACCACCAGCTCTTCCAACGGCAATTCCTGCGTGCCGCCGGGCTTGCGTGTGACGGTGCAGGTGGTGGTAATCATCGCCAGCAGTTTCTCGGCCGCATGGCCGGAACGAGATTCCTGCACAAAACGAAGCGTGCCGGAAATGAGCACCATCGTTAAAATGATGACCACGGTAACGGGGGAAACGTCCTGCGGCGCGTTCTGCCAAAGCGGAATGAGAATATCGGTGAAGCACGACACCGCCGCCAAACAAAACAAAATGGCGGTAAACGGGTTGATGAAAGCTTCGGCCAGCTGCTTTGCCAGAGGTTTTGCCTTTTCGTGAGTGACGCGGTTGACGCCAAACTCAGCTCGGCGCTGTGCAATTTGTTCTTCCGACAGGCCGGTAATGCGGCTGTGAAGATGGGCAAGCACGGTAGTGACATCGGCACAAGCCGCGAAGGAAAGCCGCTGGGCCGTTTGCTCGCGGCGAGCCTGTACCGCAGCTGCTTTTGCCATTTCTTTACGGTTTTTCATGTTCTGCATCTCCTTTTTCGGCAGTGCCGCAAGCAGACGCAGAAAAGACGCCGTACACAAAAACATGCACGGAAAATGCTTTTATCTTCGTCGGTGCAGCAGCACTGTGCGGGTTTGATTGTTTGGTCGTCTAGGTCCGGCATCCATACTGCCACATCCTTTCTTGAAATCAATTGCATCACACTTGATGCGTTTCTAAGCCTTAGTATAAAGGAAGAAGCGCGGGAAAACTATGGTTGAATTCTTGCGATTTTCTTGCGTTTTGGTCAGAAAAAGCCCGCGCCGAAGCAAGAAATGCTTCCACGCGGGCAAAAATAATGCGATTAAAATTGATCGTTGAATTTATAGCCAATGCCCCAAATGGTGAGAATGTATTGCGGGGCGTCGGGGTTTGGCTCAATTTTTTTGCGCAGTTTTCGGATAAAGGCCATGATATTGCTGTCGGCAGTATAGTAAGGCTCCATCCAAACGGCTTGATACAGCTGTTCTTTCGTAAATACCGTGCCGGGGTTTTGCGCCAAAAAGAAAAGAATGTCGAATTCTTTCGGCGTCAGCTGCACTTCTTGCCCGGCGAAAACCACACGGCGGCTTTTTTGGTAGATGGTTAAGTCGCCAAATGTAATGCCGTCGTCGGAAGGCGACGGCTGGCCGCATTCCAGCATCAGCGTATCCACGCGGCCCTCCAGCAATTCACGCACACCGCGCCGAAACTCGTCCAGACTTTTGTCCGCGGGTGACGGCTGCATCCATTGTTCCAGCTGCTGCAAGGAGGCGGCGTCCATGGTGATGGCGTTCATTTTTTTCACATGGAACCCTCCTTAAAACAATGCATGATAGCGCTGTAAATAGCGGCGTTTGGCCAAGCTGACGACAAAAAGATACAGCGTAACGCTGACGGCTAAAAACAGAAAATACGGGGCGGGCAGCGCCGTCAGCCCCAGCCACTCCGCGGCGGGCGTATAAAGGACGGCAGTGAAAGCAGAAAGCCCGGCCAGCGTGCCAAAAAGCAGCGCACCGGAGGCGCGGCTTTGGAAAAACGGTACATGGCGTGTACGCAGTAAGTGCAGAATCAGCACTTGAGTCCACAGCGATTGAATAAACCACCCGCTGTGGAACAGCATGGTAAAGGCGTGCTGCTGTTCGGCGTTTAAAGCGCCATAACTGCCGCCCACCATCCACGGGCAAAGTACAAAGTATAAAAAGGCGAAAGCACCGAGGTCAAACAGCGAACTGATTGGCCCGAAAAAGCGCATAAAGCGCCCCAGTGTTGTGCCCGACCATGTGCTGGGGAAACGGTAGTCGGCTTCGTCCACGCTGTCCCACGGCAAAGTAATGCACAACAGGTCGTACAGCAAATTCAAGACCAAAAGCTGGGTGGCGGTCATGGGCAAAAACGGCAAGAATGCGCCCGCCAGCACCACGGAAAAAATATTTCCAAAGTTGGAAGAAGCCGTGATGCGCACATATTTTGACATATTGGAAAATGCTTTTCGCCCCTCTAAAATGCCTTGCTCTAAGATGCCGAGGTCTTTTTTCAGCAGCAGTGCATCGGCGGCTTCGCGTGCGGCAGGGGCGGCAGTGTCCACGGAAATGGCTGTGTCTGCGCAGGTCATGGCGCAAACATCGTTCACGCCGTCGCCCAAAAAGCCGACTGTATGGCCGTTGGCGTGCAATTGGCGTACAATCTGCCCTTTCTGTACGGGGGAAAGTTCGGCAAAGATGTGGTGATGCTCCACGGCAAACAGCAGCTCGTCCTCGCTCATGCGTTCCAGCGCTTCGCCGGTCACTACATGGTCGGCCTCTAACCCGAGGCGGCGGCAAACAGAAAGCGCTGCTTGGCGGTGATCGCCTGTCAGCACTTTCACTGGAACATGCAGCTGAGCCAGCTTTTCCAGCGCCTTGGCCGCAGAGGGCTTGGGGGCGTCAAAAAAGACGAGATAACCCAGCAGAGTGAGGCCGTGTTCATCCTCTTGTGTCAGGGCGGTTTGCTGTGCCATCGGTTTGTCGGCAACTGCCAGTACCTTCATGCCGTCCTGTGTCATTTCGTCCACCACAGCGCGCACAGAGCTGTCGTCTGTGGGGTCAATGGGCAGACGTTCCCCTTGATGGAAAACAAAGCGGCACCGTGCAAACACCTCGCGCACGCTGCCTTTGACCAGCAGACGGCTTTCGGCGCCATCGCGCACCAAAATGCTGACAAATTTGCGCTCGTAGTCAAAGGGTAGTTCGTCCAGCTTTTCTGTGTGCGCGGAAAGCGCAGCAAAATGATCTTGCCGTCCGGGCATGGAGCTGCATTTGAGCACAGCACGGTCTAAGTGGTGATCCGTGCCGGTATGGAACAGGCTGTTGAGATAGCCGGCATCCAATACTTCGGCGCTTTCGTTCCCTAAGATGTCAAGATAGTATTCTAAAACAACTTCATCGCCCGTCAAAGTGCCGGTTTTATCCACACAAAGCACGTCCATGCCGCCAAAGCCCTGCATGGCGTCGATATTTTTGACGATGGTTTCTTTTTTTGCCATCGCCGCACTCCCGCGGGCAAGGCAAGCGTTGACCACCATGGGCAAAAGCTCCGGCACAAGCCCCACGGCAACCGACAATGAAAACAGAAAGGAGGTAAACCAATTGCCGCCGCGCAGACCGGAGATAAAAAACACAATCGGCACAAGCGCCGCCATAAAGCGCAGCAAAACACCTGCCACAGAGGACGCGCCGCCGTCAAAGGTGCGCTTATTATGCCCCAGGGCGGAAAGCTGGCTGCCGTATACCGTTTGCCTACCCACGGCAAGCACAACGCCTTCTGCCGTACCGCTGACTACGCTGGTTCCCATCAAAGCAAGGTTGGGATAATCGGACAAAGCGCCGCAGGCATCGGGAAGCATGTCGGCGTTTTTTTCCAAAACGCGGCTTTCGCCGGTGAGCTGCGACTGAGAAAGAAATAAATCATGCGTGATAATTAGGCGCAGGTCGGCGGGAACGCGCTCCCCGGCACAAAGCAAAACAACATCACCGACACAAAGCTGACCGCTCTCAATGGAGCAAAGCGCACCGCTGCGCCGTACTGTAACCGAGCAGGAGAGCGGCGCGGATAAAGCGCTGAGGACATTGCCCGCCTTGCGCTCTTGCCACAGGCGCAGCACAACCCCGGCCAAAAGTACAAAGCTGATCAGCAGGGCGCTGATGCCCGTTTTTGTTTCATTGGACGGCCAAACGACAGTGGTAAGCCAAGAGACAACGGCCAAAGCCATTAAAATGAAATTGAACGGTGTGAAAAAAGCACGGGAAAGCCGAGCGGCAAACGTGCTTTTGCTGTTTTTATGGGATAGGTGCGGATGGGTGCAAGCAGAATCTGACAAGCCGTTGGGGGAGGTGTTGAGTTGTTGGTACAAATCGTCGCGGCCAAGCAGCGCCAAACGGCGAAGCTCGGTATGAGGGGAAACAGGTTGCATTAAAACAGCCTCCTAACCAATGCAGCAATCGGGATACGCAATTCAAAGGCGAAACCCGTCTTTATTGTAATGCTTTGGGCAAGATTCGTCAATTTTTTCACGACAAGCACATAAAAACCCGGACGGTATGTTCGGGTAAAAACTGTCAAAGAACTGCCGCCTGATTCAGAAAGAAGATGGACTGCAAGGGGAAAAGGCTTGGAAAAGGGGGGCCAGCCCTCTTTTTCGTTTTAGATAAGGCTTTCGTTTGTGAAAAAGCGAAGTTTTTTCGACAAACTGAAACACCCGGACAATATGTCCGGGTGTTTGGGAAAAACTTAATATTTGCTCGGCACTTCTTCAAATGCAGCAGAAGAAGCGGAGGGTTCAAGGTGCTGCTTCAAATTTTCTGCGGGGCATTCGGCATTGGATTGGTCTGTGCCGTTGGGCCAAATGTTGAACTGATTAAGCAGCGCTTTCATCTGGTTGGCTTCGCTGCTGAGCTCCTCACTGGCGGCGGCGCTTTCCTCAGAGGTAGCAGAGTTCATCTGCACCACAGAAGAAATTTGGTCAATGCCCATGGAGATCTGAGAGATCGCCTGTGCCTGGTCGTTAGATGCCTGTGCAATTTTTTCAATCATTTCTACTGTTTGGTTAGCGTACTCGGCCATTTCGTTGAACGCCGCCTCGGTATTGTCCGAAAGCTGCTCGCCAACAGAAACGGAGCGCAAAGATTCCTCAATGAGTGCAGTGGTATTTTGTGCAGCCTCGGCGGACTTCTGAGCCAAGTTGCGAACCTCATCCGCGACAACGGCAAAACCTTTGCCCGCTACGCCGGCACGGGCTGCCTCAACAGCAGCATTCAGCGCCAAGATATTGGTTTGGAACGCAATATCATCAATCACTTTAATAATCTTTTGGATATTCTTAGCGCCAACAGCGATATCCTTGATGGCGTTCATCAGCTGCTTCATTTCGGACTGGCTCTTCAGCACCACTTCACCGGCACGCTTGCCAAGCTCGTTTGCTGTTTTGGAATATTCGGCCGTTTCCGAAATACGCGCCGATACCTCGTTGATGGTTGCAGAAAGTTCCTCTACGCTGCTGGCCTGTTCCGTAGCGCCCTGCGCCAAAGTTTGTGCGCTGTCGGCCACTTGAGACGCGCCGGAGCTGACAAAACCGGCGGAAAGGTCCATACGAGCCAAAGAAGCATTCATCTTTTTCTGGAAACGCTCCATAGAACGGCGGATATTGGCAAAATCGCCGCGGAACTCAATGGGACACGAGGGCGTGAAGTCGCCGTTGGAGAAATATTCCATGCCAAGGTCGATAATCTGGATATACTTTGCAAGCTCGGAAACAGAGTCGGCAAGAGAGTTGCGGATATTGCGCATCTCTACCGTTTCCAACGTGCTTTCATCCGGCAGCTCCAAATTCAGATTGCCGGAAGCAAGACGGCCAATGCGGTCGGAAAGAGTGTCGAGGTTGTGCAGCACTTCTTTTTTCAAGAAGCGGAACAGCAAAACCAAAACAATCAAAACGAATGCAAGCGCAGCCAGCGTGGCGATAACCGACACAAGCATCAGCACGGAAAGGTGCTCGTTTTCAGAACTGATTTGCTGTTCGATTACTTGAATGCGCTCATCAAGACGGCTGACAAGGCTCTCCACGCTGGGCAGAATTTCCTCGATATAGCGCGTTTTTGCTTGGCTGACCTGATTTTTTTGAGCCATGGCCAGAATTTCCCTGCCGACGGCGTGCAGGTCATTGTGAACCGGCTCCACATTGCTTACAAAGGTTTTAAAGGTGGGGTCGATATTGCTGTTGTTATCGTCGTACAAGCACTGGCCCAAAACGCATTCTGTGGGGTCGGTGCTGCCGGAAAACTCAATGCCGTAGTTTAAGTAGTTGTTCAGCGAAGAAGCCCAGTTGTAATGGCCTGCCTTAGCCGTGTAAAGAGAAGAAATTTCTTCTGTGGCATTGGAAATGCGCTGCTGTGTTGCCGAAATTCGGGAAATGCTGACGGCAATTATAATGGTGAGCGCAAAAAGTGCTGCAACGACAAAGGCCAAGCTGCTGAACAGTTTCCTTCTTAAAGTGCGTGGTTTGTGAAACATACTGAACTCATCCTCTCACTTATTATTCTAAATTGATACCCCTTTGCCCGAAACGTGAAATAAGCCGCAAGCTACCTCCGCGCTTGGGGACAGAAGATATATCAAAGGACACAACGCCGATTTTACAAAAAAATTTTACGCAGCACAGGCTGAAAGTGTCCGGGAAAATTTCGCACTGCGCGACTTTACCCGAAGTTATCAAACGTTTTTGAAAAAACACAAGAGAGAAATGACAAGAAAAAGTAAAAATATTGTTAAATCTCTGAGAAAAAAGCAAAATAACGACGATAGAAGTGATGCGCAACACTTAATTAAAAAGATACCTTGCTGCGCGAATCAAAAATAAAAAGCGCTGCTGAACAAGATGAAAAATATCGTTTCTGCTGCGCCGAAAAAACAAGTATTTTTTAGGTTTTCGGCCATAGAAAAAAGATATTGTGACGGCTCAATGGTTGGGATGTGAGCGAACTTGAAGCACCGCTTTGATCAGCGCATTATAAGCGATCTTTACATCAATCTGTGTGCTTTGCTGCTCCAGCTCTTCCGGCGTGCCGAAGGCATAAGAAGGCGGCAGCGTATTAAGCGCCAAGACCGCAATATCCGACCGACAACGGTTGCAGGGGCAACAGTTAAACTTGCGGATCACTTCGTCAATATGTGCTTCCACAACAAACTCCATCAAATTTTTCGGCATGGGGTGCTCGGGCGCTGCGCTGGGCTGAGAAAGCCGGCTGCGCAGGGCGGAAAGCTCTCCCGAAGGAGCTGCCGGCTCATCACGGCTTGGAACACTGGAGAAGGGATTGTCGGCAAGGACGGGCATGATCTTTTGAAACATCATATCCTTGTCCAAATCTTTTTTTGTTTTTGCCATCAAAGTACCCCCTTTCGCAAAAGCTCATCTGTTAGGTCAATATAATCGCGCACCGCATTGTTTTTCGGCGCATAGCGCACCATGTCGCATTGCAGCGTAGTCATCACTTTGCTGATGGTGTTGCTGTGGCGAATGCGTGTTTCCAAAAGGGGCATTCCGAGGTGTGCCGTAATCAGCTTTGCGGTTTCCCATGTGGTTTTGGAAAGCGCCTCGCGCGGATAATAGCGCACTAAAAACATGCCGCCCAAAACAAGGTTCGGGTTCAGCGACTGTTTGATACGCGAAATAGTCTCGTGCACCTGAATCACGCCTTGCAGGCTGTAACCATCCGAAAGGCCCGGAATTAAAACCACGTTAGACGCGATAACCGCATTGGCGGAAAGTGCGCCGAGCTCGGGCGGCGAGTCGATTAAAATATAATCATACAGGTTTTCCACCGGGCGCAGCGCGTCCTTTAAAAGGCGTTCGCTGCCCGCGCCCGTAAACTCATACGGAAAGTTGCCCAAAAGACCGTCCGCAGGAAGCACGTCCGCAACCTCGGTATGCTGAATGGCGTCAACACATTTTACCGTATGGCGCAGTACATCATATACTGTGGGCAGATTGTGCTGGGCGGCCATGCTGAACGACAGGTAACCCTGGGGGTCAAAGTCAACACACAAAACGCGATAGCCCCGATGTTTTAAGCATACGGTAATCGCGTTGGTGGAGGCTGTTTTGCCTGCGCCGCCCTTTTGTGTAATAAGAGAAACGATTTTTGCCATAATCCCTCCGAGCAGAGACGCATTGCGCCGCTGCAAAAAACGGAATATTAAAAAATTGCAGAAGAAACAGCACCGATGCAGTGCGGCGCTTATCATTATTTTAGCAACGCTATTCCAAAAAAGCAATAAAAAAAGCCGAGCTGTGTCGCTTTTTGCCCGGAAACGAAGGAGCGTGTATGATAAATATTGCACCAATTGGTAATATAAAATAGGTAGAGAAATAGGAAAAAACACAAAAAGAGACATGTTTTTTACGCTTAGAGCACATGTTGTTGTGAAAAAAGCAAAAAAATTTTGAATAAATTTAAAATTTGAAAAACAGGTATTTCGTTTGCAAGGATTTTGTGGGATAACTAGTTAGGAAAGCAGGATTCGTACTGTGCAAACAGTGCTTTTGAAAAGAAAACGAGGGATACCATGATGAATATCAAAGGAACAAGTGAGTTATTTTCCCTGTGTCCTTCGATGAGCACGTCGAAGGTTCGTGCCCGTACCCCGGCGGCGTCCGTGACAAAAGGTGCCTTTGCAGCAGGCGACAGCGTGCAGATTAGTGCAAAAGCAACCTATCAGGCAGGTTTGGCCGGCCAGTGCCGCCAGGCCGTGCAGCTTTGCAGCGAAAGCGTGCCTCAGACACGCATTGAGGAGCTCAAACAGCAGTACAGCGGTGAACAGTGCCCGGTATCTGCCAATGAGATTGCAGGTGCAATGCTGCACCAGATTGGAGGCTTGATGCTGTGAGTGCGATGCAGGATTATTTGCAGGCCGTAGAAGATTGCGCCGAGCAGTGTGTAAAAATGCTGGAAGTGGAAAGCGAAAAGCGCCGCGCCCTGATGGACAACAAAGGCAAGGCGATTGAGGAGGCTGTGAAAATGCAGCAGGCCGCCTTGATGAAGCTTGAAACGCTGGAAGCACGCCGCATTCAGCTGCAAACGGCGCTGGGCTTTGACGAAAACTGCACAGTTTCTGAAATTTTGGATCGGCTTCCCGAGGACGCCGACAGGGAGCGCCTGCGTGAGCTGGCACAGAAGCTGAAAGAGTGCGCTACGGAGCTGCGCGAGCAAAACCGCCAAAGCTTGGAGCTGGCAAAGCTGGATATGCGCTTGATTGAAAGCCTGCGGGGAAAAGCCGGGCTGCCGGAAACCGGCGCCGGTTTGTACGCACCCAGCAAAATGCAAGACCGCCCGATGGGCAGCAGCAAGTTTAACAGCAGCTTTTAAAAAGCAAGATAATGTACCGCAAGGAAGTGCCGTGAGCGCACAGTGCTGCACACGGAGAGGAAATAGAGAGGAGCTAATACAATGAGACCAACCTTCATGGGGTTTGAAACTGCTAAAACATCGATTTTTGCCAACCAGAAATCCATTGATATTGTGGGCAACAACTTGGCCAACCTCGATACAAACGGTTATACACGTCAGCGTGTTGACCGTGTATCGGTAGTAGTTGCCAGCAGTGCAGGCCGCGTTTCGCAAAACCGTGTCGGCCTGATGGGACAGGGCGTAGAGGCGCTGGGCGTTTCTCAGCTGCGCGATTCGTACCTTGACCAGCGTTTCCGTGAGGAATATGCCAATACTGCTTACCACAATGAGGCAACGGATATTTTGAAGGATATCCAAAGCGTGTTTGATGACGGTAACGATGTCAGCAGCATGACTGGCTTGACGGATGCCATGGAGAAAATCTTCGACAGCATCCAAGATTTTGCGCAGGACCCCACCTCCAGCACAACGGCCAATATCGTAATGTCTGCGTTTGTCAACATGACGCAGGTGCTCAATCAGCTGGACAGCAAGCTGCAAAATGTGCTCGAGCAGCAGTCCAGCGATATGAAGGTGACGACCGACCGTGTCAACCAGCTGCTCCAGCAGGTGGCACAGCTGAATAAGACCATCAGCGACCAGGATATGTCGTTGCTGACGGGCACCGAAAGCTACCAGCCCAATGAGCTGCTCGACGAGCGCAACCTGATTCTTGACGAGCTGGCAGGTTACGGCGACATTCAAGTGACACAAAAAGCCGACGGCAGCGTGGACGTTGTCATGGGCGGCGTTTCCGTAGTGACGGGCGACAGCTTTAACACCCTGAACTATGTGCAGCATGACGACGGTACCGTGGCGCTCACATGGCGCAACGGCGGTGAGAATGCTCAGTTTACATCCGGCGCTTTGAAGGCTGACTTGGAGTTTATCAATGGCCGCGGCACCAACGTGCAGAGCTCCAACGAGACCCCGCAAAAGGGTATTCCGTACTACCGCGATAAAATCAATACATACGCCAATGCAATGGCTTATGTGGTCAACCACTCTATTCCTGAGTGGGATGCCAATAAGGGCGCACCCGCTACGGATGCGGACGGCAACATCATTTACAAAACGCTTTTGGCTGCGAAACAGGATAATGGCAAAACCAGCAACACCATTTCCATCACAGCCGGCAACATCACTATCAGTGATGAGTGGCGTGCAAGCGGCGGCGACTATTTTGTGGTGAACCCGGATGAGGCTGACCCCAAATATGCGCAGTCGATTGCAACTAATTTGACGCAGAGCGACTTTACCTTTAAGTCCTTTGGCGAAACCTTTACCGGTACGTTTGAAGAGTTCTCCACGGATATTGTTTCTACGCTGGGTAGTGAAATTTCCTACCAGCAAAACCGTGCAGAGGCAACGTCCAGCGTGACGAATGACTTCTTGGCACGCCGCGATGAGGTTTCGGGCGTAAGCCGTGACGAGGAAACGGCAAACCTGCTGCAATATCAGAAGTCTTACGAGGCAGCTGCCCGCGTGATGAACGTGATGGATGAGCTCTTGGATGTGATCATCAATCAGATGGGCCTATAACGTAAGCTACAAGTCAATTTGAGTGAAAGGAAGTATTACCTATGAGAGTTGCAGATCGCTCTACCGTTCGCAATTATTTGTCTTATCTGAATAATGCGCGCAACGACTATGCTGAGACCACCGACCGCATCGCCACAGGCAAGCGCTTTACGCAGATTTCCGCTGACGTATCCGCCGGTGCCCGCGTGCTGGAAACCCGTAATGATAAATACAAAGTAGAAAAGCAAAAGGACAATATCACCAGCATTCGTGAAGAGTTGGATGCGGCTGAGTCCAACATGAACACAATCAACGATATTTTGAAGCGCGTGAGCAGTGAGCTGATTGTGAAGGCTTTGAACGGCACCAATGACCAGGCAACGCTGGATGTTTATGCCAATGAGGTTGCTGCACTGAAAGAGGAGCTTTTGCAGTTTGCAAACTCCAAGTACGGCGATAAGTTCTTGTTCGGCGGCACAAACGCTGTTTCCAGCCCGTTTACCGTGGATGAAACGACAGGCCGTTTGAAATATAACGGCGTCGATGTGGACTCCATCCAGAAAGATGCGGATGGATACTTCTACGAAGATGCAAACGGCGCCCGCGTAGAGATTCCCATGGATGACGATGTTTACCTTGACATCGGCTTGGGCATTAAAATGGCGGGAACGGCTGTGGACCCCTCCACGGGATATAAAATTTCCTATTCCGGCCTTGATATTGTGGGCTTCGGCAAAGATGAAGACGGCAACTCCAACAACCTGTACAACGCGCTGAATGACATTGAGAAGGCGCTGCGTGACGGTGACCGTGAGAAGCTTGGCGAGCTGAACAACAAGCTGATGGATCAGAAAAAAGAGTTTATGGCGAATCTGACGGATCTTGGTGCAAAGACCCAGTTCTTGGAGACCATGGAAACTCGCTTAACAAATACCATTGATGACTATACGCAGCGAATTAACAATTTGATGGGCGTTGTACCGGGCGAAGAAGAAACGACTCTGATGATGAACGACTATGCGTTGAAAGCAGTGCTTCAGTTGGGCAGCAAGATTTTGCCGACTTCTTTGATGGATTACATCACCTAATAAAAAATAACAAGCGGAGCGCATCAAGCGCACAGCAAAGCTTGTTTGAGCTTGGTCGCTCCAATTTTTCTATATGGCAATGATTTTACACATTCTAAAGTTTTTTGGGAGGTGAGCAGTGTGATAGGATCATTGATTAAAATTACATCGACCCCCATTCAGTTGGAGTATGATGTCCAGCCGGCACAGTTTACTGTAAAGCAAAGGTCGCTGGTTCCTACGGCAGACTCCGTTCATACAGAGCCTGCCCAAATGAACATTCATTCAGACTTTACCAAGGTGCGAATTGATACATACGAGGCGCGCAAATCTCTGGGACAGTATAGCCTCAGCGACTTTGCAAAAGCACAGGCACAGAAAGGTTTACAGCAGGTTTCTGACGTAACCGTGCGGGCTTCGCAGTTTGGATGGCAGGTATCGGAAAATTTCCATAAAGGCGTCAGCATTGCCCAGCTTGCCAGCCAGCGCATGTATGAACAGCCTTCGATGGTAATGGAGTTCTTGCCTAAGGGCGGCGCGCAGCTGTCTTGGGATCCTGCGGTGTGCAATATTGATTACCAGATGGGCAGCGTAAACTACCAGTGGCCGCGTCCCAGCGTGGAAATGGAATATACACCGGCAGAGTTTAATGTGACAGTGGTTCAATACCCGTCTGTGAACATTGAATATTTAGGAACTCCGAATTACGTTCCCCCTTCTGCTGATCCGAACTATGAGGCGGAAGCTTAAAACTGCTGATGCTTTTCATCGTGACTCGAACAAGAAAGTGATTCAGCCCGGTATTATGTTAATTCGTACGGCAAAGTCTGCGTTTTGCGGGCTTTGCCGTATCATGTATGGAGGGAAACTATGAAATATCAAACAAGAGATTTCGGCGAAGTGGAAATTGAGCAAGAGCGCATCTTGCAGTTTGCCGCACCGATTTTGGGATATGAAAAATACCAGTCTTATACGCTGTTGTATGATAAAGAAGCCGGGCCCGGACTCGTGTGGCTGCAATCGCTGGAAGACAAAAATGTGTGCTTTATTTTGATTGACCCCGCTGTTTTGCCCATGGAATATAAGCCGATGATCCCGCAGGAAGATGCGGAGATTTTGGGCGAGGGAGAGCTGTTATGTTTGCCAATTGCTTCTATTCCGCAAGACTTAAAGCGTGCCACAGTGAACCTGCGCAGCCCCATTGTGGTGAACATCCAAACGCGCAAGGCGATGCAGGTGGTTTTGTCGAAAGAATTTCCGACGCGCCTGCCGCTGTTTAAGGAGGAAGAAGAATGCTGAGGTTAAACAGAAAAAAGGGAGAGTCCATTATTTTGGAAACGCCTGACGGCCATAAGGCGCAGATTATTATAACAGATTTCAGCGCAACGCAGGTTCAGCTGGGAATTGAAGCGCCGAAAGGGATTGGCGTTTGGCGCGAAGAAATTTATGACGTTGTGTCGCAAAACCGTCAGGCGGCCAAAAAGGAAGGAAGCACCTCAGACTTTGCAAAACAGCTGATGGCGCAGCACGACCATAAAAAGACACAGGATTCCTCGGAAAATGGGAATTCTTGAAAACTTCCGCTTTAAACCGGATATTTTTCCAAAAACAAGTAAGCCGCAGAGGTTTGCAAAATAAAAAACCGAAACCGTTTTGCACGGTTTCGGTTTTAACACTCTGAATTAAACAGAAAAAACGCAAGGATGGCTTTGCTGATGCTCTTTTAAATATTGCATCCGCTTGGTATAAGCGGCGTCTGACTCCGATTCAATCGCACAAAGGCAGGAAGTTCGTCCGCCATAGGTAAATGCCTTGCGCACGCTGATAACAACGTTTTGGAACAGCGGCGGTTCGCTGACGGTTAAAATCATTTTCTTTGCTTCGGGGAACTCTTGGCCGGATTCAATCAGCACTTCTACTTGCGATTGCGTCATGGCTGTCATGGTAGCAGGAAATACGTCGGGGGCTTTGGCCTTTTTCTTGCGGAAAAAACCTACGGTGACAACTTCATCCGAAGGAACCGTGACGGCAGCCGGAAAAGCCACATCTGTACAGCAGACATCAAGCGCACTCGGAAGCGGCTCGTCCTGCACTTTAATCAAACGAATCAGGTTGGTATCGGAAAGGTAAACCTGCCCGGAAAAACGATGCACTTCACGCCGGCCATAAAGACGGTAAATCTCTAAATTTGTGCCAAGAGGATACAACGGCACAAATTCGCTGGTAAATTCAATATAGCCTTCTTCATCCTCGCCTGGCTCCTGCAAATGAATGCTGGCACTGCCAACAGCCAGCTCCTTGCCGTCTAAGTCTTTTAAAAGCGCGTGAAAAACAGGTGCATTATAGGTTTCGTTGATATATACCGACATGTAAAGGCCTCCAAAAGCGAATCCTTTTGAAAAATGCTCTCGTGTGCGCTTGTTTCCAAAAGGACGAAACGAATATAAACCTATTGGATTATAACAAAAAATGGCCTGGAAGTAAAGAGGTTGCCTTTGCTATTAAGACAATTAGATAAAAATAAAACACTGTGTGACTTTGGTTGGCGGTGTTCAAAGGGGGAATTGTCCATGACAAATGAGCGCATGAAAATGCTGCAAACATTGGAAGAAAAGAAAGACTTATTTGCCGAGATGGAACAGCTGTCGGATCAAATGTTGGCGATGGATGCGGACGAGCTGGGGCAGGCCTATGAGCAGCGCCAAAAACTGATGGATCAGGCGGCAGAGCTGGATAAGGCGATTCGCGCCATGTGCGAAGAAGACCCGCAGGCGCGCGATGCGGTAAACCATGTAAGTCAGCCGGAAGATGCACAGCTGCGCGAACTGTACGACGTGTCGCGTGCGATTAAGGCAGCGGCAAGCCGCATTTTGGAAGGCGAGGAGTACCGCCGAAAACATGTGGAGGTAGAACGAGACAAAGCCAAGAAGAAAATTGAGGAGCTGAACAAAAGCGGTTCTTCTGTGGCGATGCACTATCTGGACTCGATGCAGAAAGCCGCCGAGGTTTTTCCAAAAAGAAGAATAAGGAATTTTTGAAAAAACCTTTCAAACGGCCGGAACTGTTTGATAAATGAAAGTGAGAAGCTATTTTTTATAAGAAGAACTTTTCCGGTTCACATCAGTGAATCAGCTTGGCTGTGTTTTTGCATGGCGGTTGTAAGCTGCAAATGATAATTGGATCAGTTCTAGTGAAAAATGATATACTCCGGTATAAACAAAGGAATTATTTCAGCCAAAAGGAGGGCATATTGTTATGAGCAGTATCAATACATCAAACTATTGGAGCTCCTCTGCTTCTACCAATAAAGGCATGTCGGGCCTTGTTTCCGGCATGGATACGGAGAGCATGGTCGAGCAAATGCTTTCGGGTACGCAGAGCAAAATTGATGCGCAGCAAGCTTTAAAACAGCAGACGCTGTGGAAACAGGAAATCTACCGCGATATGATTACCACCATCAACGATTTCCGCAATAAATACTTCAACTTTTCCGTGGATGCCAGCAGCAGCAAGAACTTTGCCAGCAGCGCCTTTTTCAACACGATGCAGGCGGCTGTTAAGAGCGGTTCGGGATTGAATGTCGTCGGTGCAGACTCATCGGCGCTGACGGGCGATATGCGCGTGAAGATTAAGCAGCTCGCTGAAACGGCAAGTATCGAGTCTACGGTTAGCTTGAGCCCT
Organism: Faecalibacterium sp. UBA1819; assembly: GCA_002315015.1. Lineage (GTDB taxonomy): Bacteria > Bacillota > Clostridia > Oscillospirales > Ruminococcaceae > Ruthenibacterium > Ruthenibacterium avium. Next base: position 32,510 of record DCEX01000017.1, on the reverse strand, counting down.
GATGAGGTAAAAGGCGATGTGTTTACCAAGGGGCTGAATACCTTAACATTGAACTTCAAGCAGAAAATGGCCGACGGTACTACGCAGGATGTCGCAGTTGATGTGGACTTGACCGGCGCAACCGATATGGATCAGGTGGTTCAAAAAATTACTGGTGCCCTGTCTGCCCAAAAAGTTGACGGTGTATTGGTGGAAAACATTGACGGTAAGCTGCAATTTACCGTGAATAAAGACAACAAATTTACTTATCAATCGGCAGGCGGCTCTCAGTTCGCAATGGCAATGGCCGGCTTTAACGGAGGCTCCACCATTGAAACAAACTCAACCGGCCAAAGCGTCATTAAAGTAAAAGGCGAATTTGAGCAGGACCCCAAGGTTGACATGACCTTTGACGTTAACTTGGACGGCATTACTAAAACCATTACACTCAAAGACGTTACCGCTGCACAACTACAAGGCGCTGATGTGATTGATTCCATCAATGACCAGTTGAAAAAAGCTTTTGGTGTTACAGGCGGCGAGCAAAACATCAAGGTCGAAAGAGTGGGGGATGACATCAGTGGCTATAGCCTTAAGTTCACCATGTCGGGGAAGCTGACCACCGAAAAAGGTCATTCCTTTACGTTGACCGGTGCCGACTTGACCACCCTGGGCATTACGCCGGGTTCTTCCAGCGTAGTAAGCTACTCCACAAAGCTGAGCAGCTTGACAGGCGTACAGACTGGCTCTAATGGAAAATATAGCTTCAACTTGAACGGAGAGACCTTTGAGTTTGAAGCGGATGCGACTTTGGGTGACTTAATCAACACGGTGAACGACAGCGATGCCGGCGTGAAGATTTCTTATTCTTCGCTTTCTGATACGTTCGTTATGGAAACGACTTCCAGCGGCGCAGGTTTCGGTATTGAAATTGATGATACAGCAAGCGGACTGCTGAAAGGTATTTTCGGCAGCGCGGGGGGCTTGGACACCGGAAAAGTTTCTATCAAGGGTAAAGACGCCATTGTGGAAGTGAATGGCGTGGAAACCACCCGAAGCAGCAATACCTTTACCATCAACGGCATTACAATGGAGCTCACCAAGGCGAACCCCGCTGAAGAAATCGTCATTGGTACAGAACGAGACATTGATACGATTGTTGAGGGCTTTAAATCCTTTGTCGAAGATTATAACGCGATGCTGGAGAAGCTCAACGGCTACATGGATGAAGACCCCGATTATAAGGATTATGCACCGCTGACCGATGCGCAGAAAAAAGAAATGACGGAGAACCAAATCAAGCTTTGGGAAGAAAAGGCAAAAAAAGGTTTAGTTCGCCGCGACTCTACGGTGGAAGCGTTCTTGAGTGAGATGCGCACCATTATGTATACCACACCGGACGGTTCCAATATTGCGCTTTATAACATCGGTATTGAGACAGGCAACTATAAAGATCAAGGCAAGTTGGTTCTTGATGAAACCGCACTGCGCAACGCTTTGGCCAGCAACCCCGGCGGTGTAGAGCAGCTGTTTACACAGGCACAGGACGGCTTGGCAAAGCTGCTGGATAATTCCTTGAAAAACGTTGCCAACACCAGCAGCGGCAGCCCGGGTATGCTGGTGCAGATGGCTGGTTTGAAGGGCTATAGCTCGGAAAAAAATAATACGCTTTCTCAGCAAATTACCAGCATTGAAGATCGCATTGAGCAGCTCAAGTCGATTTATGAAAAGCAAAAAGAGCGCTACTGGAAGCAGTTTAACACGATGGAGCGGGTACTGGCCAATATGAGTTCACAGAGCAATTACCTTTCGTCCCAATTTTTCAGCTATTAAAAAATGAGGAGAAGTGAACACGGATGCTTCAAAACAGATACCAAGCGTATAAGCAGCAGTCGGTTATGACGATGACGCAGGGCGAAATGCTCAACACGTTGTATGACGGACTGCTCAAGGCTCTATATACAGGCCAAAAAGCTTTGGGAAGCCGTGACTATGCCCTTGCTAACCAGGAGTTCGTTCGCGCGCAGAAGATTTTAAACTACTTAAAGGCCACGTTGAATCACAAATATGACATTGCGAACAATTTGGAAATGTTGTATAATTTCTTCTTGCAGGAGATCATTAAGGTGAACGTGAAAAAATCGGAGCAAAATTTGTCCGTCGTCATCGAAATGATCACACAGCTTCGGGATGCTTTCGTTCAAGCGGACAAAAACGCCCGCAAGCAGGGGTAATGGTATAAACTGAAAAGGAGAGACGCAAATGTTTTTTGATTCTAAAAAGCTGAATGCGTTGGAATCTGGCATTTCTGCAACATGGCAGCAGCAACAGCTTCATTTGCAGAATATGGCCAATGTTTCTACGCCCGGCTACAAAGCCAAAAGCATGGTGTTTGAAGAGGTTTTGGCTGGCACAAAACCTACCGGAACGTACAGCGCAAAAGTGATTGAGCGCACCGATACGCAGGTGCGTGCAGACGGAAACAATGTGGACAGCGATGTGGAAAGCATGGAGCTCTATAAGGCTTATGTGCAGTACAGCATGCTGATGGATAAGGTGAGCGGCGAATTTAAAAATTATCAAACCGTTCTCAATTCCTCGATTAAATAAACCGGGAGGGCAGCGGTATGGCTTTTTTAGGTTCACTTGACATCGTGGGTTCGGCCTTGTCGGCAGAGCGCACACGCATGGATGTCACCCTTCAAAATATTGCAAATGCAAACACGACACGCACAGAGGACGGTACGCCCTATCGCCGCCAGCAGGTGGTATTTGAAGAGCGCGAGCTGGACTTTGAGACAGCGTTGACGCAGGCAGAAGCAAATGCAACCGGCGCTTCGGGGGCTTCGCGCACACAGACGAAAGGCGGTGTGCGTGTGGCTGATGTGGTGGAAAGTGACCGAGATTTTCTTTCGGTTTATGACCCCACCCATCCGGACGCGGATGAAAACGGCTATGTGCTGTACCCCAATGTGGATACCACAGAGGAAATGCTGGACATGATGACCTCTACAAATGCATATAACGCCAACTTAACAGTGCTTTCCGTGATGAAAGCAATGATCAACAAAACGCTGGAAGCGGGTAAATAAGCGTTCCGGTATAAAAAAGGAGAGGGATCGCCACGATGGATACCAATCAGAACTTTGCGGAGCTGACAGAAAAAGAGGGAAGTGAGCTGGAGGGAAAATACCTCACGTTTTGGACGGACGGCCAGCTGTTTGCTATTCCCATTGCGAATGTCATGCAAATTGTCCAAATGCAGGAAATTACCGAAATTCCAGAGTTTCCCATGTATGCGAAGGGCGTAATTGATTTGCGCGGAAAGATGATTCCCGTGATGGATCTGCGCTTGCGTTTGGGCAAAATGGAGGCTACCTATGACGCACATACCTGCATCATCGTGATGAATTTTAACGATGCGAATGTGGGCTTGATTGTCGATAGCGTGGACGAGGTTGCGCCCATTGACGAGGAGAGCGTTTCTCCGTCCCCCAGCATCGGTTCCGGTGTAGCAAGCCAGTTTTTGAAAGGCCTCGCAAAAAACAGCAGAGGCGTGATTCTTCTGCTTTCGCTGGATCAAGTATTGGGTGACAATTTTTACAGCGCGTTTGCGTAAAAGTAAAAATTGAACAAATAAAAACCGGCGAGTAGAGCGGTATTCGTCGGTTTTTACTTTGGCATGTGTGCCCTGTTGAGATTCGTCCTGCCCGCAAACAACGCCGCCTTTTCAGGCAGCAGGAGATGCATATGTCAGATAGGGAAGGAAGTTTTGTGATATGAAGGATATGAAAATCAAACACCGGTTAATCATCAGCTTCACTCTTGTGAGTATTGCGATGATGATTTTATCTACCATTGGAAGCATTACACTGGCGGTGCTGGGACATACCATGGATTTGTACTCAAATAAAGTACAGGGCTCCGTAAGTTTGATGAGCGAAATTCGCACAAATTTTGAATGTGCACAAAAAGAGATGTTCCGAGGACTCGGATCGGAAAGTGCATCGACGATTGCGGATGCAACCCAGTCTGCTCAGGAGGCGGCGCAAGAAGTGCGCGATGCTTTGCAGGAATTAAAAACGGTCTATTTGGGCAATGAGAAGGATGTCAGCACCCTGGAAGAAATTATCAGCCGTGCAGACGTGTATTTTTTAGATATTATGACGGCGATGGGCGATAGCAGCGTAAACCAGCAGCAGCTTTGGAAAACAGTGGAGAAGGAATTTACCGCTGTGCTGGATGAAATGGACGCCCAAATTGAAGCGATGATGACGCTGACCAGCAATTATGGAACATCCACTTTGAATGAGATGACAACCGTCATCAATATTACGCACGTAGCTTTGCCTACGGTGGGTGGGCTGATGCTTTTGGTGGCTTTTGTGCTGGCAACAAGAACCACGAAGGCCATTGTTCCTCCCTTAGAGGAAATGGAGCGTGTTGCTGCTCAAATGGCGGAAGGAAAGCTAGACATTCAGCTTGCTTACAAATCCGACAATGAATGCGGCCATTTGGCTCACTCGATGCGTGAGATGTCACGCACGCTGCAAGCTTATATCGAGTCGATTGATAATCGTATGTACGATTTTGCCAAGGGCAATTTAAACACAAAAGACAGCGTCATTTATAAAGGCGATTTTGTGGGTATTGGAGAAAGTATTGACAAAGCGGCGACTGCCGTCAGCAGAACGATGGCACAAATTCGGGATGCTTCCGAGCAGGTGGCATCGGGCGCCGACCAAGTGGCCGCCGGTGCAAATGCGTCTTCTCAGGGCGCAACGCAGCAGGCTTCTTCCGTACAGGAGCTGGCAGCAACGATCAATGAAATTTCTTCTCAGGTGAAGGAAAACGCCGAAAGCGCCAATCATGCGCATGTTCAGGTGCAGGAGGTCAGCGAAGAAATGACCAACAGCAACCAGAAAATGCAGGACATGATTCAGGCGATGCAGGAAATTACAAACAGCTCCAATGAGATTGGAAAAATTATTAAAACGATTGAAGATATCGCGTTCCAAACCAATATCTTGGCCTTGAATGCTGCGGTGGAAGCAGCTCGTGCCGGAGCTGCCGGAAAAGGCTTTGCCGTGGTAGCGGATGAGGTGCGAAATTTGGCTTCTAAGAGCAGCGAAGCCTCCAAGAGCACCGCAGAGCTGATTGAGCGCTCGCTGCAAGCAGTGCAAAACGGTATGATGATTGCGGACGACACGGCACAGGCTTTGTCGCAAACCGTGGAAAGCGCCGATCAAGTGGCACAATCCATTGCAAAAATTTCTTCCGCTTCCAATGATCAGGCGATTGCTATTACTCAAATTACACAAGGAATTGAGCAAATTTCTTCTGTGGTACAAACAAGCAGTGCAACGGCAGAACAAAGCGCGGCGGCCAGCCAGCAGTTGTCTGGACAGGCCGTTACCTTGAAACGTTTGGTGGATGGTTTCTCGCTGAAAGACGATGAGGAAGCTGCTTTCCATCCGATGGCGGAGAGCAGTCAGCCGATGGTTCATACTCCGGCCGCTTCTTTTGACGAGCAGGGGAAATATTGAGGATAAACCGTAAGTACAAAGCCGGTGACAGTGTGTTCTGTCGCCGGCTTTGTGTTAAAAAGTCGAAAAACTCATGAAAGACTTGAAAAGCCGGAAAGAAAAAGGTTTTGCATTTGAGCTGGTTGTGGTATAATAGCCCCGAAAGGGTTCTATAAAACCTATTCTAAAAGCCTTTTTGGATACCTTTAACTGGGGAAACAAAAAGGCTGTTATTCCGTTTTTGGTAAATAAAAACGGAGAAACAATTTCGTTAATGCCGCATCCCGAAAAGGGTGTGTGCTGGAGAGGGGACTTTATGATGAACGCAAGTGAAAAGATTGCTGCACTTCGCAGCGCGATGGCAAGCAAGGGAGTTGCCGGATATTTAATTCCGTCTGCCGATCCTCACATGAGTGAATATCTCCCGCTGCATTACGGTGCGCGTGCATGGTTTTCCGGCTTTACCGGTTCCGCCGGTACGCTGGCAGTAACCACCGAAAAGGCAGCGCTTTGGACGGATGGCCGTTACTTTATTCAGGCAGAGCGCGAGCTGGCCGGCAGCGGCATTGAGCTGATGCGGATGAATGAGCCGGGCGTACCGAAGGTAGAGGAGTGGCTGGCTCAGCAGCTCCCGGCAGAGAGTGTGATGGGCCTGGATGGAAATGTCAATGCCGTGGATTCCGTGGAAAAAATGGAGAAGGCGTTTGCAGAGAAAAGGATTTCGATTTGTGACACAGACCTTGTCAAGGAGATTTGGACGCAGGACAGACCGGCTTTACCCGCAACCGCGGTTTGGGCGCTGGGCGTAGAGTTTGCCGGAAAAAGCGCTGCGGATAAATTGGCCGATGTACGCGCTGCCTTGGAAAAGCACAAGGCAAATGCAACGTTGGTAACGCGCTTGGATAGTGTTGCGTGGCTGTTAAACCTGCGCGCAAGCGATATTGCCTACAACCCCTTTGCAATGGCCTATTGCTTGGTGCTGCCGCAGAAAGCGGTGCTGTTTATTGACACCAGCCGTGTGCCGCAAGAGATTATTGCCGATTTGGCTCAGCAAGGCGTGGAAGTGCGTGAGTACCACGAGATTGACGCCGTGCTTGGCCAGATTGCAGAATCGGTTACGATGGTGTACGAAAAGACAGGGCTTTCCTACCATTTGTACTGCACCATGAAGCAAAATTCTGCCATCACCTTGCAAGATGGCGAGGAGCCGGTTGCCCTGCTGAAGGGTGTTAAAAACGAAACGGAAATTAAAAACCTCAAAAATGCCCATGTCAAAGACGGTGTGGCGATGGTGCGCTTTGCAATTTGGTTGGAAACACAGCTGGCCGAAAATAAGCGCGTGACAGAGTGCGATGTCGATGCATGGCTTCGTGCAGCCCGTGCGGTTCAGCCGGACAATCTGGGCGAAAGCTTTAACACGATTGCAGCCTATGGCGGCAATGCGGCTATGATGCACTATGCACCGGAACCCGAGACTTGTGCTGTCATTGAAAAGCACGGCTTCTTGCTGGTGGATTCCGGCGCACAGTACCGCGACGGCACCACGGACATTACCCGCACTTATTCTACCGGCGAATTGACGGAAGAAGAAAAGCGCTATTACACCTTGGTGCTGAAAAGCCATATTGATATTGCGCGTGCGGTGTTTAAGGACGGCATGGCCGGAATGCATCTGGATATTCTGGCGCGTGAAACGATGTGGCGCGAAGGCTTGGATTATCGCTGCGGCACAGGACATGGCGTCGGCTTTGTCGGCGGTGTTCACGAAGGCCCTCAAAGCCTTTCTGCACGCGGCACAACACCGTTTGTACCGGGCATGACCATTACCGACGAGCCGGGTGTTTATGAAGAGGGAAAACTGGGCATTCGCATTGAAAACGAGCTGCTTTGCAAAGAATATAAGGAAACCGAGTACGGAAAGTTCTATTGCTTTGAGCCGATTACTTATTGCCCCATTGATACAAAACCCGTGCTGGCAGAAATGCTGACACAGGATGAGAAAAATTGGCTGAATGCTTACCATACCATGGTGCTGAAAACGCTGTCTCCCTACTTGAACGAGCAGGAAAAAGCATGGTTGGAAAAAGCTTGCCAAGCTGTATAATTTAGCCTGCACAATACAAATTGTTTCATTTGTGCGGCGATGAAAAAAGCGGCCAAAAAGCGCGCGCTGCAAAATGGATTCANNTTCATTTTGCAGCGCGCCCTTTTCTCTATTCAACTTGATGTTTGCAAATATACGGCGAGAAAGACCGGCACCGATTCCTAAAAAGAGCAGTGATGCCGGAATGGCCCATACCGCATACAACATGCCCTTATCCATTTGCTCCACAGAAAGAAGGGAAACTGCCAGCGCCTGATAGATTGGAAAAAGGCCGACCAATCGGAACAAGGGGTGGCTTTCTGAGATGGGAAGCAACGCCGGAAAAAGAAAAATTGCCATTGATGCAGCTAAAGCGATGGTTTGGTTTTTGCTGATGGCCGATACAAGCAGTGTCATCCCCGTTAGGCCGAGTACACAGGTAAATGCCAGCAGAATTTNNCTTTTGCCGTCGTCCGGCAGATTATTCCAGATTTATGAAACTTGGTGCTTTGCAAATACACGGCGAGAGATACCTGCACCAACTCCCAAAAAGAGCAGTGCTGCCGGGATTGCCCATATCGCATACAGCATCCCGTTACTCATTTGTTCCACCGACAGGAGCGAAATGGCCAGTACATGATAGATCGGAAGAAGTCCAACCAATCGGAACAATGGATTTACTTCGGTGATCGGCAGCAAAACGGGAAAAAGAAAAATTGCCATCGCCGCAACCAAAGCTACAATCTGATTTTTACTGATTGCAGATAGGAACAGTGTAATTCCCGTAACGCTAAGCGTACAGGTAAATGCCAGCAGAATTTGATATTGGATGAGTGTACCACAAGTGATAGGAAACGGGATAAACGCCTCCACATAGTCGTTTGGAGCAAATAAAATACTGCAATCCAGCCCTTCCGTTCCGTAGAGAATCAACGCAAGCAGCAGCTGACAGGCCGCTGACAACGCAGCAGCGGCAAGAGCGGTGACGATGCTCGCAATCACCTTGGCAGCAGTGCATTTGGCTTTGCCGTATTTGGTCGCTAACAGGATGCTGTCAACGCCATCGTATTCGCCGGAGAAAACGGGGGCAATCATAACGATGACTGCGAGTGCAAGCAAAACAAAGGTTCGCACCATGTTTTTGCTGGTGGAAAGCCAGCCATCCACATAACCAATTTTGATTTGTTCGTCACCGAACACATCCGAAACACTTTGCCCATTCCAGGTTCCGTCTTGGTTTGCAAACCGTGCAAAGGCTGCGGACTGCATCGCGTTTTGGCTCGTCTTGTGCGGACAGCGGGGCGGACACCTCCCCAATGTAAACGCCTTCGCCCAATTGTTCCCCCTGCTCATTCGTTAAATAGTATTTTTCTCCCGATGGGGGATAGGATGCTCGAATCCCTTCGACGGCATGATTGCAGATAGAAAAAGTCCCCATAGAGAGGAAAACGGCGAGCGCCGAAAAGGCAATGACATAGCAAACAAGGCTTTTGCGCAGAGACAGCGCACAGCGGCGGCTTATTTGACCCATTTGTACCCGCACCCCCAAACCGTTTCAATGTATGCACAATCGGTGTACGCTGCAATTTTGAGCCGTATTCTGCGCACATGTTCCGCTACAACACTGCTGTCTCCTTCACTGTCATAGCCCCAAATGCGCTCATAAATTCGTTCTTTGTCAAAGACTTGTCCGGGGTTTTGCGAAAGCAGTTCTACAATATCAAATTCTTTTTTTGCAAGTTCTACACGCTTCCCATTGAAAAACAAACAGCGCTCGGAATAGTCGATTGTTAAATCACCGGAAAACTTGACCTGCGCTTCAAAGCTGTGCCGTGCTTCCCGGCGAAGGTGAGCGCGTACCCGCGCTTCCAGCTCTACAAGAGAAAAAGGCTTTACAATATCGCTGTCTTCCATGCGGGCGGTTAAGAAAAGAACCGGGCAGGAAATGTGGTCTCGAATACGCTTACAAACTTCCAGCCCATCCGTTCCGGGCATATTGATGTCCAGCAGAATAATATCCGGCTGACGCTGGGCTTGCTTCAGTGCTTCTGCGCCATTGCAAGCGGGCAAAACGCAAAACCCCTTGCTTTGAAAAAATCTGCCGAGCATAGAAACAATATCGCTTTCATCGTCGGCAATCAGTATTTTTGCACTCATCTGTGCCACCTCCCATAACAAAGAAATATAACAGCCATTCATCAATTATTTTTCTACTTTTTCAATTCTTACATTATAATTTTTTCTAAACAGCAAAACAAGGACGGATTAGAAAAATAATCGCTGCAAAATGCAGGAAACGGGCAGCTCCCGTGGGCATGAATATTTTTGTGGGTAATGACGTGCAAAACTCTTGAAAATCATTCAAACAGTTGGATAACTTTATTAACGCGAAAAAGTCAGCGTAATTTTTTAGGGCGTATCTGAACATTTCAACGGTTCAGAAAGCCTTCAGGAGGGTATTGTTATGATTGCATCAAGAGTAACGGGCTACCCGTTTGGACTGCGCAGTCCCTACGCAGCGGGGCAAACGGGTGTAAAGGGAAATCACATCCAAAAAGGGTTCGGCTTTCAAAATTCTGCACAGGACAGCTTAACCATTTCGCCCCAAGGCAAAGCGGCTTCGGCGATTGAACAGCTTTTAAAACAGAAAGAAGCCATTAAAGAGCGAAAAAATGAGTTTATGAATACTGCCTTGGAAGAAGGCCGCACCATGGACAGTATGCGTCCTCAATTGGAAATCTACGAGGAACAGATTCAAGCAATTGATGACCAAATTGATCAAATTACAGCCCAGCAGACACAAGAAACCATGCAAAAAACGCAAACAGAGGAAAAGCCGGAAAATAAGCAGCCTAAAACAAAGGAGGAGCTTCAACAGGAGAAGCTCAACACGATGATGACCTTGTCCACAAGCATCGAAACTGTAAAAACCGTTGACCGTGTGCGGACACAAACGCAGGGCGAGAGCGCGGTGCTAAAGTCGGAAATCGAGCTGGACAAGCAGAACGCGAACGGCCTTGAGGGTGCGCAAAAAATGATTGAGAAAAAAGAGGAACAGCTTGATGAACTGGAGGACAAAGCCCAAAGCCTGACTGCACAGGTAGGCCAAGAGCTTTCCAACGTGACAGAAGAAGTGCAGGAAGCGGCAAAGACACAAACAGACGAAACTGTGCAGACGGATGAAAAAGAGGAAGATAAAAAGCAGGAGCTTTCTGCTGACGTATCATAAAATTCTTTTGATAACAATTTGTATATTTAATACTTATAGTATTATAAGATAAGCAAAGCGGCATGGGAAACGTGTGTTCCCATGCCGCTATTGTGTTGAAATGTTCTTGTATATTAACCGAAAAAAGAAAGGCATAAAGTGTGGCTCTTTACCCCAAAAGCCCAAGGTGTTCGGTTAAAATTTTGACACCGAGCAAAACAAGAATGGTACCGCCCAAAATTTCCGCTTTTTTTCCCAGCATGGCACCAAAACGTTTTCCAATGGCGTGACCAACCAGACAACAGGCAAATGTGATGACAGCAATTAAGGCGCTGGCGCTCCAGATATTTACCGAAAGAGCGGCCAAGCTTACGCCGACGGCAAGTGCATCAATACTGGTGGCAACCGCCTGTACTAAAATTTGCCTGCCGGACAGCGAGGCCGGGCAGCTTTCGGGCTCGTTGCTGCGCATTTCCCGAATGGCTTCTACCAGCATTTTTCCGCCGATCAAAACCAGCAAAATAAACGCCAGCCAGTGATCCCATTGCTGTACAATAGAGGCGAACAGCGTGCCTGCTAAACAGCCCAGTAAAGGCATCAGCCCTTGAAAAAATCCGTATGCCCCGCTGGCTTGAACGGCTTGGCGTTTCGTCAGCCCGGCACAGCAAAGACTGTTTGAAACCGATACCGCAAAAGCATCCATCGAAAGCCCAAGGGCAAGGACAATCAGTGCGCCGATTGTCATTTTCTTCACTCCATCCTTTTCATGTAAAAATATTGCATATTTCATAACAATTTATTATATAATAGGAAGGAGAACGTTGTCAAAAGATTATTTTTTTAAAAAAGTGCTTGACATTTTACCGCACAGGAGATATAATATACAAGTAACATGACGCGGGATGGAGCAGTCCGGTAGCTCGTCGGGCTCATAACCCGAAGGTCGTTGGTTCAAATCCAGCTCCCGCAACCAGAAGAAAACCCAGTGTTTTAGCCGCTTTTCGGCAAGCACTGGGTTTTTTGTTTTTTTACAGAGTTTTGCCCTTTACCCCAATTTTACCCCTAAAAAATAACACGCCAGGGTTGGTTGAGTGCTTATAAGCAAGTAGTTGATTTGAAATTAGATTTGTGGTATCTGCCAAATAGGGTCGAGTAAATATGCTGGTCATGGTTGATTTCAACTGTGGCCAGCATATTTTTTCTTATTTATACTTTGATTTCTCTGGCGGTTGGAAAGGATATCTTAGGGATTTGAATAGGTTCCTTTATACAGTCCATGACTAAGACTGCAAGAAAAAATCACTGAAGAGGTATTCGAAAAGAGAATATATCAAGTTTTTTGTTCACTGATTTGCAAAAGAGTCAAGTCAATATGGAAAATTTTGTCGTTCTATGATATAATAATTTTGTTTAAACTTTCCTATCTTTTACAAAAAAGCACACCTCTTCAATTATTATCAAAATAGGGGGACAATGCTATGGCAAAGATTGCCGACATTATCAAATATGAGGGCGATAATAGCACTTTTGTGTGGAAACATCCCTGTGAAGATTTCAATACAACGTCACAGCTGATCGTTCATGAATCACAAGAAGCAATTTTATTCCTGAATGGACAGGCGCTTGATCTGTTTGGACCGGGGAGGCACACGCTGGAAACACAAAATATTCCATTGCTGCGCCGGGTGATCAATATTCCCACAGGTGGTGAATCAGCTTTTCACTGCGAAGTTTATTTCATTAACAAAACAGAGCAAATGGCAATTCGCTGGGGAACAGACAGCAAAGTACAGTATGTAGAGCCTACATACAAGTTCCCTATTTCCATTGGCGCAAGCGGTGAGATGTCTCTCAGCGTGGATGATTCCAGAAAATTGCTGGTTAAATTGGTCGGTACGGAGAGAGTGTTTGACCGTCAGCAGTTAACCACCTATTTCCGTAGTATATTGATGACAAAGGTCAAAGCTTATATAGCGCAAACTATGCGCGCCAATGCCATCAATATTTTTGAAATTGATGAACAGCTTGAAGCTTTTTCTACAGATATTGGCAATCGCCTTGTACCAGATTTCCTTGATTATGGCGTTCGACTCAAACGCTTCTATGTGACCACGATAGTTAAACCGGACGGTGATCCTCAATACGAAAGGTTCAAAGAATTGCATTTCCGTCAGTATGCGGACGTTGCTGAAGCACAGCTTCAGCAACGAGTGGGAATTATCGAACAACAGACCGAAGCACAGAAGATGGTCATTGAATCTCAGGCGATTGCCCAGAAACGGATGCAGGAGGGCTACACCTACCAGCAGGAACGCAGCTATGATGTGGCGGAAAAAGCTGCTCAGAATGAAGCTGTTGGTGAGTTCTCCAACATGGGCATTGGCCTTGGTATGATGACTGGCGTAGGCGGTACAGTCGGCGGTATGGTAGGTGGCGTCGTTGCCGATGCTTTTGTTGGAATGGCAACTCCAGCGCAGCTGTCTACAGCCGCAAACAAATTCTGTGATCAATGCGGTGCTGAATTGACCCCCGGGGCGGCTTTTTGCGATGAATGCGGTGCACCGCAAGTGCTATCTAATGCCTGCTCTAAATGCGGATTTAAATTTGTAAAGCCCGGCAAATTCTGTCCTAAATGCGGTGCAAAAAGGGAGGGCTGAGGATGAAAAAGAATAGTACAAAAGGATATGCAATTCTTGGAATTATATTTCTTCTAATCAGCATTATCGCTTTTGCTGTTCCAACAATGAAAACGACAACATTCTGGATTGCTTATTTTTTTACCGCTATCGCAATTGTGGCTCAAATTGTAATTTGGAAAAATGCTTTTGAAAAAGAGGATACACTAAAGAGTAAATTTCTGGGTCTGCCGATAGTCTATATCGGTATCGTATATCTGGTTGCTCAGATTGTTGCTTTTGCTGTGTTTACAGCCGTGCCTACACTGCCGATTTGGAGTGCAATCGTAGTTTGTGGAGCTATCCTTGCCTTTTCTGTAATTTTTATGGTCGCCGGAGAAGCAGGCCGTGGAGAGATTGAGCGTGTAGAAGAAAAAGTGCAGAAAAAGGTTTCCTTTATTAAAGAATTGCAAGCCGATGTTGAATTGCTTGCCGATGCAGAAACGGATACCAGCACCAAAGCGGCCTTGCATCAGCTTGCAGAAAAAATACGTTTTTCTGATCCTATGAGTAGTGAGCAGTTAGTAGATTTGGAAAGTAAAATCTGTGATAAGGCTGCGGAGCTGAAAATTACTATGAGTAGGATGGAGATCATAACTGAAATCAACTTGCTTTTGGATGAGCGAAACAAAAAGTGCAGATTGAGGAAATGAGGCATCATGGATTACGATGAATTGATAGAGATGGCGCTTTATCGCCTAACAGAAGTAAGATTCGGACGAGTATTTGTGCTTAAGGATTTATTTGAAGGATATTTTTGGAATCAATTATCCAAAGGAGATCGACTAGGATTTGGTAAATATTTTAAGAATAAGGTTGAACTTCAACAGATACCTTATGTCAGACACATAGGAAAAGCAAAAAATAACTCGGCTCAATACATAAAGGAGATAGAGGGAAAGAATGAAACAGCTAACTTGTGAAATGTGTGGAAGCACAGATTTAATAAAACAGAATGGCCTGTACATTTGCCAATCTTGCGGTACGAAATATTCCGTTGAAGAAGCTAAAAAGATGATGGTAGAGGGTACAGTAGAGATACAAGGTACAGTAGAAGTTACCGGTACGGTCCAGATGGATACAAGCACCGAAATTGATAATCTATACCAAATTGCCCGCCGAGCAAGGGATGAGGACAACGAACAGAATGCAGCTAAATATTACGATATGATAAAGATGAAAGACCCCACCAGCTGGGAGGCATCGTTTTATCAGGTGTATTTTTCTGCAATGTTGTGTAAAATCGCTCAGATAAAGAATGCTGCAATGGCAATGTCGAATTGCCAAAAAACAGTACTGACTATGGTCAAAGAGCATGTGCAGGATTTGAATGATAAAGCAGCGATCATTCAAGAAATTATTGAACGCAACAAATGTATTGCAATTCTTCTACATGAAAATTCAAAAAGTTGGTGGGAAAAATCAGATATGAGTTTCTCTGAGCATCAGAGTAATACGTTGGAAATACATAATATTTTGTACACATGCGGCGATGAAATAGAGAGAATTTTTGCAGAGAAACCGATGTTGGTTTCAATGGCGGCAATTGCATGGAAATATGGAGTTGAATTATCTGTTAAGTGGTTAGGTAGCGTCGGTGGCGATTATGACAGTGTATTAGAAAGCTACGACGAGAAAATCAGAAAATATGATGCGAATTATACATATGTAAAAAACTTTTTGTATGAAAAATATGCCGACATGGCAAGAGGGTTGGAAGTAAGAAGGATGGATATAATAAATGATAAGAATCTTTATTATTCGATACCGACTGTATTCAGTGGGCTAATATGGATAGTAAGTCTTTTGATAGACGATACGCTGATGGACGTACTTGGTTCTGTGTGTTTAATACTGGGGATTTTCTGTGGAGTAATCTGGTATAAGATGAAACAAGAGGCGGGTGAGATGCAAAAGATTTTATGGGCAAAGATTTGCGAAGCAAAGAGGAAAAGGGATTCTTATAAATAAAATGTTTCCCAATAAAAGAAGGAGTAAAGCACAATGGCCGATATGGGAACAAGAGAAGCGGCTGAGCTGTGGGGATGTAAACCTGCACAGGTGCAAAAATGGTGTCGAGATGGTTTGATTTCTGGTGCGACACAGGATAAAAAGGGATCACCATGGCATATTCCGAAGGATGCAAAGCCGCCTATCAAATATAAAAGCAGTATCTCAAAAAGCAACTGCTAACCAGGAGTTCTTTGTGATCATTTGTGAGGATATACCCTCGGGAATTTGTCGTTCGCAAATAGATAATGCAAGGTATGGGGTGCTTGGAGATGCTCCGTGAGAATGCAAGTACTACTGGCTAATTTCACCCGTGCTGGGTTTTACGAACAAAGTAACGAAAAACTCTTGACACCTAAAAAAATAACACGCCCGGTTCTATGGCGTGTTGCCTTGACAGCGTGAGTTTGCTCGCTATTGCTTAAATTTTTAGTTAGAAGTCAAAATAATAAATTTTTCTTGTCACAGTGTTTTGCGGTTAAGTGAAACACCTATTGGATGGGTGCTGGGCTCAACCGTTGAGCTTGAGCTTCATTTATGTTAAAATATTCTCATATGTTTCAATATACCAAAAGCATGTCAATATCATCTGTAAGTGGTCGATTGGTGATGAGGAGATATCCACATGAATTATGAAATCCGACACTTTGATACACCTTTGCTGCGCTTTTCCGCGGCAGAAGATACCGCAGAGCCTGAGATTGAGATTCTCTGGAAGAATGAGGAGCGGCGTGAGCTTTTTCCACTAAATATGGATGTCAGCGGAGAGGGGATTTCCAAGTGGCTAAGATATCGTACAATCCCCAAAAACCGTGCTTATGTGAGAAATTTTCTCAGCAAGTGCGGGTTGAATCTGAATCGTCCTGTCAATATTATCAAAGTTTCTAAGGGGCTTTCTTTGAATGACTGTTATTGGGTAGTCGAAGAAGGATTTGCTGGAAAATTTGCTGATTTCAACCTGTATGATAATCGGTTCAGTCGGGTTTTGGCATTGATTGCTTTTACCGGATACGGCAGCTCAATCCGTACCTCGTTAGCATCCTGCCCGGAGTTTACGACCAACGGTATGCTGCCCAAATGCTGGCGGCGAGAAAGTGGTATTGTTAAGCTGTACAAGGGCGGCACATTCGGTGCGTCTAATACAGGAAATGAACCGTATTCGGAATATTATGCTTATCAGGTGGCACAGGCGATGGGATTTGATGCGGTTTCATATAATCTGTCCAAATGGAAAGGTACTCTTTGCTCCACTTGTGCGTTGTTTACCAGCAAAGACTATGCCTTTCTTCCTGTTGGGCATATCGTTACATCTGGTGGAATGAAAGCGGTTCAAGAATACTATCAGCGTTTGGGAGAAGAATTTGTGAAGGCGTTGGGTGATATGCTGGTTCTGGACGCTTTGATTTTTAACACCGATCGTCACTTCGGTAATTTTGGGTTCTTGGTAGACAACAAAACAAATCGAATTGCTGCTCCGGCTCCTTTATTTGATCATGGCAATTCGTTGTTCAACTTTGCGGGTTCAGACGATTTTTCTTCCGAAAAAACACTGAAGAAATATGCGGATACGCTTTTGCCTTGCGTTTACGATGACTATGTTGGCGCGGCAAAACAAGTGATGACCACGGCGCATAAAGAGAGCCTTCGCCATTTGATGACGTTCCATTTTAAGAAGCACTCTCGGTACAATCTACCTGATAATCGATTGAAGCTGATTGAAAAGATGGTGGAACAGAGGGCAAGAGAGCTTCTCGCCGAGTAATATAGTAGTAGATTGTCAAATCTCCCAGTGTTTTAGCCACTTTTCGGCAAGCGCTGGGTTTTTTGCTTTGTGTCTTATCAGGAATGGGTGCGTGCGTTCCGCTATTTGCGCAAAGAGTTGGAACAGCGAATGCCGGAATACACTTTTCAAGCTGCCATTGTGGAAAACGCGATGGATTATTCCTACTTCCAATTTTCGGACGAAGCACTAAAAAAAGCGGGGCTGAAAATTGTGGTGGCATTTTGTCATCGGGAGTTTGAATTGGAGGTATGGCTTTCCGGGGTCAATCGAAAAGCACAGTGGGAATGGGCGCAAAAGCTGTCAAAAGCCGCTTACACGGGACAGCTCACCGATGACCCGAAACATACCGACTATATTTTGCGTCTGCCGGTAGAAAGCGATTTAGCTGATGGTGAAAAAACAGCCGCGGCCGTACAAGCTGCTGCAATGAAAATGCTTGGGCAAATTGGATAAGTGGCATAGTGTAAAAAATTTCTAAAAACAAATAAAGAAAGTTGCATAGTGCACAACCATTTCGTTTGTAAAGAACGTACAAAAACAAAAATGTATTTTGGTGAAATAGACCTATTTTTTATTTTAAGTTTAAAAAATTTGCGAAAAAGACATAAAAAAGATTGATATTCTGAACGCAATTCAGTATAATCGGGGTAGAGATTACGACGCTGATTCGTAACCACCAAATTGAAGGAGTGATTGAAATATGAAGGGTTATGCAATGCTGAAAATCGGTGAGTCCGGCTGGATTGAAAAAGAGCGTCCGGCATGTGGGCCGATGGATGCCATTTGTAAGCCGCTGGCCGTGGCAATTTGTACGTCTGACATTCACACGCTGTGGGAAGGTGCAATTGGTGAGCGCCACAACATGATTCTCGGCCACGAGTGCTGCGCCGAGGTTGTGGAAGTTGGTTCGCTGGTAAAAGACTTTAAGCCCGGCGACCGCGTGCTGGTTCCTGCCATTACCCCCGACTGGAACTCTTTGGAGGCTCAGGCAGGTTACTCGATGCATTCCGGCGGTATGCTGGCGGGCTGGAAATTCTCCAACTTTAAAGACGGCGTCTTTTCCGAGTTTTTCCATGTCAATGATGCAGACGGCAACTTGGCGCTGCTGCCCTCCAATATTTCTCCCGTAGATGCTTGTATGCTGTCCGACATGGTTCCCACCGGTTTCCATGGCGCAGAACTGGCAGACATTCAATACGGCGATACCGTTCTGGTCATCGGCATCGGCCCTGTTGGCTTGATGAGTGTTGCCGGTGCAAATCTGCGCGGCGCGTCCCGCATCATCGCGGTCGGCACACGCCCCGTTTGTGTGGAAGCAGCAAAAGGCTATGGTGCAACCGATTTTATCAGCTATAAAAACGGCCCCATTGATGAGCAGGTAATGAAAATGACCGACGGCAAGGGTGTCGATAAAGTGATTATCGCCGGCGGCGGCTGCGAAACCTTTGAACCGGCTGTCAATTGCTTGAAGCCGGGCGGAAAAATCGGCAACGTGAACTACCTCGGCAGCGGCACTTATGTGACCATTCCGCGTACAGAGTGGGGCGTTGGCATGGGCCACAAGCAGATTAACGGCGGCTTAATGCCGGGCGGACGTCTGCGCATGGAGAAGCTGGGCGCTTTGGTGGCTTCCGGCAAGCTGGATGTGCATCCTTTGGCCACACATGTGTTTGAAGGCTGGGATCATCTGGAAGAAGCCTTGTTCCTGATGCGCGATAAACCCGCCGATTTGATTAAACCTGTCGTCAAACTGGCCGACTGAGACAGCGCGGCACTGTTTGGAAAAGTGAGTATTTGATATGAAAATCTTAGTCATTTCGGGATTTTTGGGCGCGGGAAAAACCACGTTCATCAAGGAACTGGCGCGCCGAACCCGCCGCGATTTTGCGGTGATGGAAAACGAATATGGCGAGGTTGGCATTGACGGGCCCATCCTTTCACAGGATGGGCCCGATTCTTCCGCCGGGCTGAATATTTGGGAATTGACGGAAGGCTGCATCTGTTGTTCCACCAAGTCGGATTTTGCCTCCTCGCTTCTGACCATCGCCAACACCATTGACCCGGAGTATCTCATTGTAGAGCCGACGGGTGTTGGCTTTCTGAGCAAGGTGATGGAAAATATTCGTCAAATTCAATATGAACACATTACCCTGCTTGCACCCGTTACCATACTGGACGGCCATTCCTTTGAGCGCTATCAAACGGAATTTCGAGAAATTTATATTGACCAGATTGCAGCGGCGGAAACCATTTTAGTTTCAAAAATGGAGGGAGCCGATGCCCAAACCCTTGCACAGCTGCAAGAGGGCATTCGGCAGTGGAACCCGAACGCCCAGCTGCTCACAAGTCATTACAGTCAGCAGGATGATGCATGGTTTGAAAGTTTGCTGAACAAAGGCGAAAACGGGCAGCAGCTTTCGACAACGCAGGACATATTGGCCGGGCTGGATCATTTGGGCATTACCGGGTTGGAGCTGGAAAGCGAAAACCAGCTTTTGCTGTTTTTGGAGGGCGTTGTCAGCGGCGTATTCGGCAGCATCTGCCGGGCAAAAGGGTATTTGCCGGTGGGGAAAAGCTGGCTTCGGTTCGACGTGGTAGACCGCCGTTACACCGTTACCGGAATTGACCCGATGGAAGATTCCCGCGCGGTATTTATTGGGGATGCGCTTCAGCGCGCATGGCTGCGGGAAGTGCTGCAAAAAAAGCGCTGGATTTCTCCCATTCATACAAAAATGCGCCTGTCTGATCGGCAAACGAAAAAAAGGGATTGACAAACGATTGATTTCGTGCTTTAATAAACAAAAGCAAAACCGACGATGCGGGAATAAAGCCGTAAGCGCACGCACAGAGAGCCTCCGGTGGTGGAAGTGAGGCCGAAACGCGGGACGGCAAAATGGGCCGCAGAGGGCAGAGTGAACCGCCGCAAGGCGCAGTAGCTTCTGACGTGTGCTCACGTTACAGGGCGCGGGGTGTGATGGCATCCTGACAGAGAGGTCGGCAAAGAATGCCGGCAATCAAGGTGGTACCGCAGGTTTCAACGCCTGTCCTTGTGGAAACACAAGGGCAGGCGTTTTTTGATTGCAAAACGCAGAGAGGAGGCGCAAAGATATGACGCTGCAAGGGAGAGAACGATGGCGATGGCAAAGCCGAACGAACGCCCGCATTCACCACACAAACCAGTTAATCACGAAAGGAAGAACCATGATGAACTTGAAACAAATGATGAAACGAACCTTTGCAGCAGCCGGTGCAGCGGCACTCTTATTTTCCATGACCGCATGTGGCGGCACACAAACACAAACTTCCGCCTCCGGCGCACAAACTTCTGCCGACGGCCCCAAGGTGGGGTTAATTCAGCTGATGGAGCACCCTTCTTTGGACGAAATTCGCACGGCGATTGAAGCGGAGTTGGACGCAAAACTGGGCGAAAATGCGTATCAATACGACTATCAAAACGCACAGGGCGACACCTCCACCATTGCGAATATCTGCCAAAAATTTGTGGCAGATGATGTCGACGTCATTATCGCTATTGCCACCAATGCGGCCCAGGGCGCAGCGGCAGCCGTGGAGGGAACAGATATTCCCGTTATCTTTTCCGCCGTCACCGACCCGCAGACAGCTGGATTGGTAACAGATCCCGAAAAGCCCGACGCCAACATTACGGGAACGTCGGATGCCATCCCCGTGGATAAGATTTTTGATCTGGCTGCCGAGCTGACCCCGGAAGTCAAGAGCTATGGCTTAATCTACAACAATGCCGAGCCGAACAGTGTTTCTGTGATTGAGCAGACGAAAGCCTATTTGGATGAAAAAGGCATTTCTTATGTGGAAGGCGCTGTAACGGCAACGGGTGAAGTGCAGACGGCGGCACAAAGCCTGCTTGGTCAATGTGATGCCGTTTTTGCCCCCATCGACAATACGGTGGCTTCGGCCATGCCTGTTTTGGCGCAGGAAGCCATCAACGCGAAAAAGCCCGTTTATGTGGCGGCAGACAGCATGGTGGCCGACGGCGGCCTTGCCACAGTGGGTGTGAATTACACGCAGCTGGGCACCCAAACGGCAGATATGGCGGCGAAGGTGCTGGACGGCACGCCGGTGTCGGAGCTTCCCGTAGAAATTCTCACGGAGAATGCTGTGGTAGTGAATGAGGAAACGGCACAGGCCATTGGTGTGGATGTTTCCGCTTATGTTCAATAAAGCAAACAATAGAGTGCGCTGCTTGCGCTTTGCAGCGGTAAGGCGCAAGCAAGAAATGCGCTTGTAAAAGGAGAAAATACTCATGAATCTTTCCGTGCTGTTAACCGCAACGGAACAAGGCTTAATTTATAGTCTTGTCGCACTGGGCTTGTATTTATCGTTCCGCATTTTGAATATTGCCGATTTAACCACCGACGGCTCGTTTACGCTGGGGCTGGTTACCTGCACGGCTTGTACGGCCGCCGGGCATCCATATTTAGGGCTGCTGCTCGCGGTTGCGGCGGGTGCGCTGGCGGGCTTCGTGACGGGCATTTTGCAAACGGTGTTCCGTGTTCAGCCTATTTTGGCCGGTATTATTACGATGACAGCGCTGGTGTCGATCAATATTATGGTGCTGGGCGGAAAATCGAACCAAACCTTATTGCGGGTGGAAACGCTGTTCACTGCCGCACAAAAACTGCTTGGCAATCAGGGCGGCTTATGTGTGGCGGCAGCTGCGGCGCTGCTTTGCGGCGTGCTGCTGGTACTCTTTTTAGGGACACAGCTGGGTTTAAGCCTGCGTGCCACAGGCGACAACCGCGCTATGGTGGCGGCGTCCTCTATCAATCCGGCCTTTACCACTGTGGTGGGGCTTTGCGTGGCAAACGGCATCATCGCGCTGTCGGGCGCGCTGCTGGCACAGCAGCAGGGTTATGGCGACACCACACTGGGAACCGGTATGGTCGTGATTG
Organism: Faecalibacterium sp. UBA1819; assembly: GCA_002315015.1. GTDB lineage: Bacteria > Bacillota > Clostridia > Oscillospirales > Ruminococcaceae > Ruthenibacterium > Ruthenibacterium avium. Next base: position 10,316 of record DCEX01000017.1, on the reverse strand, counting down.
GCCTGGCCAGCCTTGTCATTGGAGAAGTGGTAACGGCACGGCGCGGCGGCATTGCCGGTGCGGTGGCGGCAGCCGTGCTGGGCTCGGTGCTGTACCGCATCATCACTGCATTTGCACTCACATCCAACCTCGGCGCTTCCAACCTCAAGCTGGTGTCAGCGGTTATTGTGGCGGCAGCCATTTCTTACCCCGCGGTGATTGCGAAATGCAAATGGCTGAAAAAACGCAGGGAGGCTTCCAAACATGCTTGACATTCGTAATTTAGAAAAGACGTTCTTTCCCGGAAGCGTCAACGAAAAAAAGGCACTAAACGGTGTTTCTCTGCACTTGGATGAGGGCGATTTTGTCTGTCTGATTGGCTCGAACGGCGCGGGAAAATCAACCTTGCTGAACGCAGTCAGCGGCGAGTTTTTCACGGATGCAGGGCAGATTGTTCTGGACGGCAAAAACATCACCTTTTTGCCGGATTATAAACGCGCCCGCTCCATTGGCCGCCTGTTTCAAGACCCCATGCGCGGAACGGCGCCTCATATGACAATTGAGGAGAATTTGGCGCTGGCCTATCTGCGTGCAAGCGGAAAATGCTCGCCGTTTTCGCGCATTGGCAAAAAAGACCGCGAATTTTTTCGCAGCCGGTTAGCGCGGCTGGGCTTGGGGCTGGAGGATCGCATGGGGCAGCCCGTGGGGCTGCTCTCCGGCGGACAGCGGCAGGCGCTTACCCTGTTGATGGCAACGCTTGTCCCGCCAAAATTACTGCTTTTGGATGAACATACCGCAGCATTGGACCCCGGCACGGCAGAAAAGGTGATGGACTTAACCAAGAGCATTGTGAAGGAAAACGGCATTACCTGTATGATGGTAACGCACAACATGGAAAGTGCGCTCACCACAGGCAACCGCACCGTGATGATGACGGCGGGAAATATTTTGCTGGAATTGCAGGGCAAAGAACGCGAAAAAATGACCGTAGAAGGGCTTTTGGAGCTGTTCCGAGAGAAAACAGGCGCAGCGCTGGACAACGATAGAATGCTGCTGGCTTGAATCTTTTTGAACCGGACGTTTGTTTGTGGTATGATGAAACTATCATCAAACAGAAAAGGAAGTGCAAACAAATGAGCTTAGATTTTACGAATGTATTTTCTTTAGAAGGAAAAACAGCGCTGGTTGTCGGCGTGGGCGGTTTGGGTGAACCAATTGCCCAGGCACTTTTGCAAAACGGCGCCGATCTTGTATTGGCAGACCGAAAGATTACGCAAAGTCCCTTGCAGGACGAGGCACGCGCGCTGGGCCGAAACTGTTTATTGCTGCATGTTGATTTGCAGGACGAAGACTCCATCATTGAAATGGTGCGCCAAGCCGAGGAGCAAACCGGCGGAATTGACATTTTGGTGAACGCCGCCGGCGTGAACCAGTTGAAAAAGGCCGAGGAGTACGACGCTAAAACATGGGATTTTGTCATGGGGGTAAACCTGCGCGGGCTGCATTTTGTCACACGCGAAGTCGGCAAAGGCATGATTGCCCGCCGCTACGGCAGAATCTTGTCCATTTCCTCGGTCAAATCCATCATTGGAACCGACCAGGACTACATCGCCTATTGTGCCAGCAAGGGTGCAGTGAATATGTACACCAAGCAGTTGGCCTGCGAGTGGGGCAAGTACGGCATTACCGTCAACGCCATTGCGCCCACATTTACGCGCACGCCCATCAATTCCTTCCAGCTGGATGACCCCGTGTTCTATGATGCACTGGTGAAGCGCATCCCGCTTGGCCGGATTTGCACCGCGAAGGACTTGGGCTGCGCCGCGCTTTACCTCTGCAGCGATGCGGCGGCCTTTGTTTCCGGGCAGGTTTTGTGTGTGGACGGCGGCTTGACGGCAAAGCAATAAGGTGTTTTGCGCATAGTCTCGTGAAAAAATGTAAAAAATACACTTTCATATGATAATTTGTTGACAAGCGACAAAAAACACGATAAGATGGCAGTGCAAGCTGTGTAAACGGTTTCAGCATTTTTTAGGATGGTGGTATTGTGCTCCAAAAGAAAAGTGTTCCCCTGTGCATTATTTTAAGCTTGGTGACATGCGGCATTTATGGCTTGTATTGGATCTATTGCATAGTAAATGATTTGAACAGAGTTTATGGTGAATATGATAGCCCATCCGGCGGAATGGTAATTTTGCTTTCAATTGTAACTTGTGGTATTTATGAGCTATATTGGTTATACAAAGCAGGTGAAAAAATAGATACCATTCGTTTAAACAACAATTTGCCCGCAGAAAATAATGGATTGCTGTATTTGCTGCTTTCGCTGTTTAAACTGAGCATTGTTTCTTGGGCATTGCTGCAAAGTGAGCTGAACCAATTTGCAGAAGGTTAATGGTTTGAAAAAACGGTTGCAGAAAGCGGCACGCATTGTGCCGCTTTTATTGCTGTTGCTGCTGCTTGGCGTGTGGCTGAGCGACCATGGTATGGGCATCCCCTGCGTGTTTTACAGCTTGACCGGGCTGCAATGCCCGGGCTGCGGCGTGACGCGCATGACATCAGCGCTTTTGAAGGGGGACTTTTCCGCAGCTTATCAAAGCAATGCCGCAGTATTTTTGCTTTTACCGGTTTTCTTTTTTCTTGGGGGATACATCGTCCTTCACTGGCTGCGCACAGGCAGCTGGGCTTTGCCGCGCTGGGCAGATGTTCTGGTTGCGGTGTGTGCAGTGATTTTAGTGCTGTTTTGCGTGTTTCGCAACGCGGCCGCATTGGGTTGGATTTAAAAAAGGATGGGCAAACGAAGCGTTTCGTTTGCCCATCCTTTTTTGAAACATTTTTCCTTTATTTTTTAAATAAACGCCACCACAGCATTTTGAAAAAGCCATACCCGTGGTCGGGGTCGCTTTTCAGCTCGCTGTGCTTTTGCCAAAGCGACACTTTGCCGTCAAACACAAGGCCGCCGCGGCCCGCACCGGTAAGTACCTTTGGGGCTTCTTCCTTTTTGCTGTAAGAACAATCGTCGTAATTCCATGCAATCGCGCCGCGCTCGTCCAGAGACTCGGCGGTCAGCTCGCACACCTTGCCTGCGGCTTCGCCCATGCAGTAACGTTCAAAGCGAACTTTGCCGTCATAATAAAAAATGACGCGGTCACGAAAACGGTTTGCGCCGCCCGGCGATTTTTCAAACACAAAGGCTGCACATTTTGAGTTGCGAATCTCGGAAAACAGGTTGGATGGATTCATGCTTCTACTCTCCCTTGCATCGCGGCACGCTCGCGTGCCAGCTCTTTCATTAAATCTGCCACCGTCCAATCACGGTTGGTGGGCGTCAGCACTGCTTTGAAGTCTACGGCAGCCTGTGCAGCACGCAAAGCATCCAGCAAACGGTTCATTTGTGCGCGGCTGAAATCAGCCATCAGCAGCAAAGATTCCGTCGGCGGAACAGCGGGTGCACCGGTGCGCGTGCGTCCACGCCCTAAAAAAGAACCTACCTCACATCCCAGCTCATCGGGACGAATTTCTTTCATTACAATTTCCTGCTCGCGCAAAACGGCCTTTACATCATCGCTGACGCCATAGCACAGCGCGGTAGGAGGCGCAGACGTAATATGAGCTTTCATGAACAGTGCTCCTTTTCTGTGTCAACAATCGGGCGCCGCCATATTTCGACGCTCTTTGCTCATTATATCACGGAAGTGTCGGTGGGGAAAGAGGAAAGCGCGAATTTTTGAAAACGAAAAAGCGGTATCTTTTGACACCGCAACATTTTTATTATAGCACAAATCAGGTGAAAAAGATATGCGCGAAAGTTCCATAAAAAGCAGCACAAATCCATGCGATATGCGAATAGACACGGGCGGAAAACGGGGGTATAATATAACCAAGATAACAGAAAGGAGTTGAGCCCCATGTACCACACTGAAGAACCCGTGCAGTTGGTGCAGGGCGTATAACTCATAACGAACCGCTTCCATCGAAGTGATTAGAACTTGTTTGACAGCCCGGAGTTGTACGGTGACGAGAAAGCCGGCAGGAGATGAGGCTGCAATACAAAATAGAGCGGAAAAATCGTTTGGAGCTTATGCGCTCTGCATAAAAGAAAGAAAAAGAAAAAATTAAAATTTATTTTCTTTGGCTTTCTTGCAACGAGCACAAATCCCGATGTATTGACTCTGTATCTTGTAAAGAAAGGATACAGCGACCGCCATGAAAACAACAATCAAAGAATATCATTCGTGCCCGTTTTGTTTTGGCACAAGGTTTCGAAGTGTTTGAAATGGTTTCGACCGGGAAGCCCGCAAAGTTCCCCCAAAAGTTTCGAGAGTGGATTACCATCTTTCAATGATAAGCTGAAAAGGGGAGTTTAGGGTAAGCCATAACAAAGAATATTGTACCAGTGCCTTGTGAGCCTAAGGCCGCAGCGGACAACCGAAAAGCCCCGGACAGAGTTGGGATAAGCAGCAGATGTGCTTGCATATTTTTAAATGTTCAGCTTTTCGTTTCGCAGATAATCTGCATGAAAAAAGGAGCCGCAAAGTAAGCCCTTAGAAGATTATGATTGTTTTATATCATTCACAGATAGGCAGTGTTTGGCACGATGAGGAATTGTTGGCTGGGGGCAGTTAAAAGCAGCAATCAAAGCGCTTTTGAATTGCCTATAAGTGTTCCGATTGTTCGGACACAACAAACCGAGTTTTCGGTTTGGATAGATAGAAAGTGGTGTAAGCCCTTTCGATCATAAAAAGAAAGCGGCGATGCCTATGGTTTTGAGGTTAGCGAGACTGCTTGAATATTAAAAGGAAAGGGTAGAGTCCCATGTACTGAGACATTTCGTTCGGGAGTCCAAAAGAAAAGGCTCTAAGACAATAAAAGTTTTGAAACAGGGTTGTGTTTAAACCGCACGTTAAAAAATAAGTTGGTAGGTGGACATCATGTTTTGTGATTTCCCCAAGGCAAAGTAGAATGCCTGAGTTGTTTACGCAGCTACCTTTTCTACCTGTAAAAAATCGTCTTTCGTCTTTTTTGTTTCTCTTTTCCAGAAAGGGTCGATTCCCATGTACGAGGGCAAATAAGCATGACGTTTTCCGGCTGAACCGGTTTCGTCCATAGCCGCTCTTTTTCACAAAGCAGAGTTGCCTGTGAAACTTGTTTTCCAAAGGTTCACCAAAAGTGAAATCGCCCGTTTGGTTCTTTTGGAAAAGGTATTCGACAATTTAATATGTGTTTCTTCCGATGCCCGCAGGTTCGTCCGCTTGCGGGCATCGTTCTGTGTGCTTGCACTTCACTCCAGTGTACGCTATAATCAAGAAAATAATGCAAAAAGGTGGAATGAACGGTGAAAGCAACCATTTACGGCACCATGATTTGTGCAGATTGTGTGGAATTAAAGCAGTGGCTGGGTGAACACCCGGAAAAAGGCGGCTGGACATGGGTCGATATTACCGAAAGCACACAGAACTTAAAAGATTTTTTGGCGGTGCGTGATAAAAACCATGTGTTTGACGAGCTGCGAGCGGCAGGGAATATCGGCATTCCGTGCTTTGTAATGGAAAACGGCGAAGTGCTGCTCGACGCCGAAAAAGCGTGTGCCATGCTGGACACGGCGCAGGAGGGATAACAATGGCAAACGAGATTGCCAAAGTTCCGGGAATGACATTTATTCGGGCCAACAAATCTTACTCCGGCTCTTATCAAGGAATGCGCTGGCGCGTTTGGATTGATGAGGAGCGCTTTTGTGCAGCTGTTTGGCCGCAGCCCTGGAACTTTGCCCATACAGATGAAAGCGAAAAAACAACCGAACAATTTGACCTTACCGAAGAAGGGCTGAGCGAAGCCGAAAGCTGGATTGCCGCGCAATATGAGCAGCAGCTTGCCCGTTGGAAAGAGGCCAAAAATCACCCAACATTTTAACTGATAGTATATTTTATAAGTAAAATTACTTTAGGTTATATAAAATTACAAATTGGAATAAATAGTAAAAATATTACTAAAAGAGAATTTAAAGAACGCCCCCGATGTGCTTGCAGCAGATCGAGGGCGCTTTTTGATTGATAGGGTAATTATACTTCTACGCAGCCCACTTTGGACAGGAAACGGGCAAAGGCAGCATTTCCTTCCGGGGTTTGCTTAAATACACCGGCATGTTCCAAGCAAGTTTCAAACTTGGCGCCAATCTCGGTGCGTACAGCGTTTTGTGCTTCGGATGCAGAAAGTGCGGTGCCGTATTTCTCCACCAAGAAGTCAATCCAGTCAGCATGAACCGGCATTTCCTCTTTGGCTTTTGCCGCGTCGGCTTTGCCGGAGAGCACAGCCGCAATCTCAGCCGATTGTTTTTCCAAGCGGCCGGGCAGAATCGCAAGCCCCATCACCTCAATTAAGCCGATGTTCTCTTTCTTGATGTGGTGGATTTCACGATGCGGATGAAAAATACCTTCCGGGTACTCCTCTGTGGTGCGGTTGTTGCGCGGCACCAAATCGAGAATGTAACCCTTTTCGGCATCGTAGCGTAAAATCGGCGTGATGGTGTTGTGCGGAGTAGCAGTACCGTTTTCCTCGGTGTATGCCAGCACGTCGGCCTCCGGGTCGGAGTAACCGCGCCATGTGGACAGCACGCGCTCAGCAAAAGCGAGCAGTTGAGCGGTGTCGTGACCGCTTACGCGCACGGTGCTTACCGGCCAGCGGATGGTTTCCACCGTGATGTCGGGCAAATCGGGACATTTGAAATGCGCCAAAGCTGCTGCACGCTGCATCGGGAACTCATAGCGGCCACCCTGGAAATGCATGTGGCTCAAAATGCTGCCGCCAACAATGGGCAAATCGGCATTAGAACCGCAGGTGTAGTGCGGGAATTGGCGTACAAAATCGAAAATTTGTGCAAACGTGCCGGGGTTGATGCGCATGTCGGCGTGTTCAGAATCGAAAATAATGCAGTGCTCGTTGTAGTATACATACGGGCTGTATTGCAAGAACCACTCTTTGCCGCACAAATTGATCGGTACAACGCGATGGTTTTGGCGCGCAGGGAAATTCACGCGGCCCGCATAGCCGATGTTTTCAATGCACAGCATACATTTCGGGTAGCTGGCGGCGGGCTGGAGCTTCTCCAGTGCGATGGTCTTGGGGTCTTTTTCCGGCTTGGTCAAGTTGATGGTAATTTCCAGATTGCCGTATTTGCAGGGATAGTCCCACTTGATATTCTTGGCAATCTGCGCAGTGCGAATGTAGTTGGACGTAATGCACAGGTCATAGAAATAGTCGGTAGCAGCCTGAATGCCATCGGTTTTCCACAGCTGATGAAAACGTGTGGCAACCTCGCTTTCGCGGGGCATCAACGCACCCATGATACGCGCTTCAAAATTTACGCGCAGAGCGGGTACTTCGTTATCAAACAGCTCTTTTTCGGCGGCATCGTCCAGCAAAAGCTCCAAAAGCTCGGTGGGCGTGTCGAAATGTTCTTCGGGCACGGCACCCTCGTAAGGCTCTGCCAAGCCGAATAAATCCAAAAGCGTATTGCGTGCAACAAGTACATCCAGCGGTGCAATCAGCTTGTGCTGCACACCAAACTGCAAAAGCCGCTCGATGTTTTGGGCGGTGTTGTTCATAACAAAGTCCTCCATTTCCATGTGCTGCGAATTTGTAGCAAAAAACAAAACTATTTTACTTTATTATAAGGAAAGAGCGCTGTTTTCACCATATAAAAATGTTGTGTGAAGCAGGGGTTTCTGTTTCAAAAGCAGCCCCTGCCCAGCAACAGCCCAAACCGCACGGCAAAAAGGCTTGACAAGGGCAAAAGGCGGTGATACAATCAATACCAAACGATACAGGCAACGACGGAGAAAAGTACACGCGGTGTTCCGCCAAAGCGAGCAGGGGATGGTGAAAGCCCTGCGCAAAGAGCCGCGCCGAAGAACCCTCCCGAGCCGCAAGCCGAACCCGCCCCGGCGGCAGTAGGTGCGCCGTGAGCCGCACGTTACAGCGGCAGCGTTTCAACAACGGAACGTCAAAAGCGACCGAACACTTTTTCGGTAATTTAGGTGGCACCGCGGATTCTGACAGCGATTCGTCCTAAAGTGCGGCACAGTTTGCTGTGTCCGTCACAAGGAGGAACCAAGGCTGTCGGATTTTTTTATTTTTAAGGAGGAAATTACCATGCAGCACACCCCCATTAAAAGCTTATTGCGCGGCAGCTTCCAAGGCGGCGAAACCATCACTGTATGCGGCTGGGCAAAAACCGTCCGCGATTCCAAAAACATCGGCTTTATCGAGCTTTCCGACGGCTCGTGCTTTTCTTCGCTTCAAGTGGTTTTTGAAGCGCAAAAGCTGGAGAATTATAAAGAGATTGCCAAAGCAGGCGTCGGCACCAGCCTGCGCGTGAAAGGCGTTGTCGTGTTGACGCCGGAGGCAAAGCAGCCGCTGGAAATCAACGCCGACAGCGTGGAAGTGCTTGGCACTTGCCCCAGCGATTATCCTTTGCAGAAAAAGCGCCACACCGTGGAGTTTTTGCGCACTATGCCGCACCTGCGCGCCCGCACGAATACCTTTAGTGCAGCGTTCCGCGTGCGCAGTGCCGCCGCCTATGCCATCCACAAGTTTTTCCAAGAGCAGGGCTTTGTGTATGTTCACACGCCCATTATCACGGGTTCCGACTGCGAGGGCGCGGGTGAGATGTTCCGCGTCACCACAATGGATTTTGACAACGTCCCCCGCACCGAAGATGGAAAAGTGGACTTTTCGCAGGACTTCTTTGGCCGCAGCACCAATCTGACCGTGTCCGGCCAGCTGGAAGCCGAGGCGATGGCAACCGCTATGGGCAACGTGTACACCTTCGGCCCCACCTTCCGCGCCGAAAACTCCAACACGCCGCGCCATGCCGCCGAGTTCTGGATGATTGAGCCGGAGCTGGCGTTTGCCGACCTGCGCGATGATATGGACTGCGCCGAGGCGATGATCAAAAGCGTCATCGGCTATGTGATGGAGCATTGCCGCGACGAGCTGGAATTTTTCAATCGCTTTTTCGATAAAGAACTGCTCGATAAGCTGAACAATGTGGTAAGCAACGACTTTGCGCGTGTCAGCTATACCGAGGCAGTAGAAATTTTGAAGAAGAATAACGCCGAATTCCAGTATCCTGTGGAGTGGGGCGTGGACTTGCAGACCGAGCATGAGCGCTATTTGACCGAGCAGGTGTATAAAAAGCCCGTGTTCGTCACCGATTACCCGAAGGAGATTAAAAGCTTCTATATGCGCCTGAACGACGACGGCAAAACCGTGGCGGCGGCCGATATGCTGGTGCCGGGCATCGGTGAGCTGATTGGCGGCTCTCAGCGTGAGGAGCGCATGGATGTGCTGCTTTCGCTGATGGAGGAAAAGGGCTTGAACCGCGAAGATTATGAGTGGTTCCTTGATTTGCGCCGCTTCGGCAGCGTCGAACACGCCGGCTTCGGCCTTGGCTTCGAGCGCCTGATTATGTATTTAACGGGCATTCCCAATATCCGCGACGTCATCCCCTTCCCCCGCACCGCAGGCGGCTTCTAAAAAAGAAGATACAAAAAATCAGCTCCCTTGCCAAACGGCAGGGGAGCTGTGTGTTTATGTCAGTTTATCAATATCCATCAGAGAACCAAAACAGCACAAGTACCGCCAGATACATGCGGTCAGTATCAGTTTATCAATATCCACCAGAGAACCAAAACCCGATACGCCGCTTTGTAAAGCTCCTTCATGTATCAGTTTATCAATATCCACCAGAGAACCAAAACCGCTCACAAGTTAAAAGCAGGGGCTTAAAGGTATCAGTTTATCAATATCCA
>DCEX01000017.1:0-469 GCA_002315015.1 Faecalibacterium sp. UBA1819 | reverse complement strand
TATCCACCAGAGAACCAAAACCGGACAAGACCGCGGACAGCGACAGCTTCAGTATCAGTTTATCAATATCCACCAGAGAACCAAAACGAACTTTTGCCGATTATCACGCTGATTTTGGTATCAGTTTATCAATATCCACCAGAGAACCAAAACACAGAAACAGACTTACTAACTACCTATAAAGTATCAGTTTATCAATATCCACCAGAGAACCAAAACCGACGGCGTTCATGTATTCATCGTCGCTTAAGTATCAGTTTATCAATATCCACCAGAGAACCAAAACGGAATTTCTATGCCTTTGTTTTTAGACAAGTATCAGTTTATCAATATCCACCAGAGAACCAAAACATAACATTAGAAAGCTGAGAAAGCTGATAGGTATCAGTTTATCAATATCCACCAGAGAACCAAAACTCCCTACCGGGTTTGATTATTCCGGTTTGGGTATCAGTTTATCAATATCCAC
>DCEX01000018.1 GCA_002315015.1 Faecalibacterium sp. UBA1819 | reverse complement strand
TCCCAGCTGAGCTAAACTTCCATCTCAGAGCCGACGCTTTATATTTTATCACACCGGCAAGCTTTTGTCAAGAATTTTTTCATTCTTTTTCAAAAACTTTTTTCTGAAAGCCAACAAATGGAGCGGATTACGAGGCTCGAACTCGCTACCTCCACCTTGGCAAGGTGGCGCTCTACCAGATGAGCTAAATCCGCGTGTTTCGTCCGCTCTCCCCGAGCGACGATATTTATTTTAACCGATATTTCTACAAAAGTCAAGAGTTTTTTCAAAAAAACCAAAAAAAGTTTTCGGCCTAAAAATACACCTGTTTTAGCCGCTTTCAAACGCTCTTTTTCCTCTGGCTCTATCTGTCTGTATCGCAAGGAAATCTGCTCCCACAGCAAAAGTGCATCGCTTGCCATGGGAGCAGTCTTCTATTACAAATTATAAAATGTTTTCACCGACCGCATCAATCTTGGGAAGTGTTTTCACTCGCATGTTAGCTTTCATCATCAAAGCAATGAGCAAGTATCCCACACCGCACAAAACAAACGGTGCAAAATCAGCGGAAAGTTTCGCAATCATCCCGCCGAATAAAGAACCGAGCAGTGAGGCAATTGCAATCAAACTTAAATTCACGGTATTCACCCGTGCAATCATGTTTTCGGACGGAATTTGCTGAAAAATTGTTCCGAAAATAATATTAACAGCTCCCAAGGCCGTGGAGGCGCTTACAAGAAACGCCATACCCAGCAGCGGCGCCGAATGAATCAAAAACGCTGCCAAAATCCAAGAAGCCCCACCCCAGAGGAAAAGCAGCGGAAAAAGCTTTCCAAGCGTAAAACGTTTTGTAAGATGTCTGCTGAACGCAGCGCCGCTCATCGAACCCACTGCCAACAGCGTGAGCATGAATCCATACCCCATTGCCGAGCCAAAAATACGGTCGGACAATACCGGCAAATTCACCAGCATCACAGCGTAAAACAAACTGAGACCAATTAAAGGAATCATTAGTGAAAGAATGGTTTTATTTGTTATAAAAGCCATCCCCTTTTTTTAATCGTCCCAATAGTTTTTCCAAACATCCTGCAAAGCGCCAAAAGCGTTTTTCGTTTCATTCTCGCCGACTTTGTCTTGCAGGGGCATTTTGCGAAATAAAAAGATTGCTATTACAAGCGCCGTCAAATTGATTAAGCTATTCATCATAAAAATGGTTTCGAGGCACAAGAAGGCCAAGAAAAACCCTGATACCGCATTAAATATGAAATCAATTCCGGTATTGGTAACAGAAAGAACGGTATTGGCTGTGATAAAATCTTCTTTTTTCATCAAAGCAGGAATCAGCGCATTGTGAATGGAGTATGTCATTTTTGACATCAAATCAAAAATCGGGATGCTCAACAGCAGCAATCCAATGGGAAGTTCGCCATGGAGCAAGAAAAGATATAACCCCAATATCACAAAAAACTGAAGCACACTGGTCATCAAAAGCAGCCATTTTTTCCTGCACCGGTCAATCATAGGGCCACAGAAAAGTTGAGTGCATCCGCCATAGAAAATAGGAAACCACCCATTGCCGTATAAAACGGATCTTTTGTCAAGTCATACAGCACCCACATGACAACGATATAAAAGAAACTATCTCCCAGGTTAATCGTCACCCTGTGACAAATCATTCCGCCAAAAAAGCGATTCTTTCTGAAAAAATTGATCATTATTCTCCCTCAATTCATTGCAATTCTATCCGGTATCCAATGCTGCACCTCCTTGAGTACGAACTGTGTTTTTATTTTGCTTCATCATAGCAAGCTTCCTTTCTAAGAGCGCTTGAGCAGCTCTTGTGGTATGTTTTTCATTGTAGCAAATCTAAAGTCTTTTCAAGCCTGTCCCCTTTCCCGCTTCAAAAGAAAAGCGATGAAAGGGACATTTTTCCTCTCACCGCTTTTGCCGCATTCTTTCTTTTTTCAAACTCTTAACTGCCGAAAGCCTTACAGCTTTTCCAGCAAGGTAGAAATATCAAATTTGCGCACCTTATCGCAGAACTGGCAGCACACCTCAGCTTCCGGCTGCTCTTTTGCCAAGCTTTCCAGCTCTTGCTTTCCTAAGCTGAGCAAAGCGCGCTCAATGCGTTCCTCGCTGCAATCGCAGACATAGCTTGTGACACTTTCATCCAAAATATTGGGCGAAAAGCCTTCCATGGCGCACTCCATCATATCTTCCAGCGTCATTCCCTCGGAAAGCATCTCCGTCACGCTTTTCATTTTGGCAATATTATTTTCCAGCATGGTAATCTCCTGCTCGGTTGCACCGGGCAGCAGCTGGAGCAGATAACCGCCCGCGCAAAGCACCGAAAGGTCAGGCGCTACTAAAACTCCCAGCGCACACACCGTGGGGATTTGCTCGCTCGCGGCATAGTACTGTGTAATATCCTCGGCCACTTCGCCGCTTACAAGAGGAATCTGCCCCACATACGGCTCTTTCAGGCCCATATCCTTAATGACGGTCAGCGTTCCGTCATGGCCCACTGCCGCACCTACATTCAGCTTTCCGTCCGGGCGCAGCGGCAGCTCTACCACCGGATTTGCCACATAGCCCTTCACATGTCCTGCGCCGTTTGCCACCACCAACATGGTTCCGGCAGGGCCGTCGCCTTTCATGCGCAATGTCAAACTGTCGTCCTCGTGTTTGAGCATCGCGCCCATCATCGCGCCTGCCGTCAGCAAACGCCCCAGTGCGGCCGTTGTCACTGCGCTGGTTTTATGGTAGGTTTCCGCTTGGCGCACAATATCGGTAGAATCCACGGCACAAAATAAAATGCCGCCATTTTCAGAAATTGCACGAATCAATCTTCCCATGCTTCATTCTCCTTCGATTGATAAATGGCATTACAATTTTTGTCGCTGCGCTTCACAGCGGTGATGCAGTATCTCTGTGAGGTCGGCGTCAGTTCACCAAATGTTTCCCCATCGCAAATCTCCAGAATATCCAAACCCGCCTCCTCACAGGCGCGGTGCACCTGCGGCAAGTCGTAGGCGTACTCGACAAAGGCATCGGTTTCCCGCTCGCCTGTCTCCTTGTCTTGAATTTCCACCGAGATATGCGTTGCGCGGGTTTTCTCGTCATAACGATTTTTCCACAAGCACAGCACGTCCTGCGCTTCCATCTCGTAAGTGTGGTTTGCAAGAATATGCTCGTGCTTGTAGGGCGTGTTGAGGTCAAACAGAAAAATGCCGCCCGGCTCGATAAAAAGCGCACTCCTTACGAGTGCTTTTTCAAACTCCTCATAAGGGCCGATATGGTTAAACGTGTCAAACGTCGAAATCGCCGCATGAATCGTGCCATACAAATCCAGCTGCCGGAGATCCTGCTGTAAAAGCAGCAAGCCTTCCACTTCCAGCTCGGCTGCTTTTTCCCGCAAAATGCACAGCATTTCCTCCGAAGCGTCAATGCCAATCATATCATAGCCGCTTTGCGCCAGCATGAGCGTCATATCGCCGGTTCCGCAGCCCAAATCGGCAATAATCCCCTTGCTGATTCCGGCGCGATGCAGCACGCTTTGAATTTTCTCATACAGCGCTTCATAGTTTGCATCCTCATTAAAAGCGTCGTATACATCCGCTAAACTTTCGTATGCCACGTTCTTCTCCCCTTACTGCATCTGCTCCTCATCGGCTTGTGCGGCGCAGTCCAGCACCTCGCGCAAGGCATCCATTCCATATCCATTGTCAGAGCTGGTTAAGTAAACGCCTTTACAGCCATACGGCGCACAAATTTGCTCAAACTCTTTGACCGTGGCTTCAAACCGGCTTTTTTTCAGCTTGTCCGCTTTGGTCAGCACCGCAATAAACGGAATCTCGTAATGATGCAGATATTCGAGCATCGTTTTGTCATCCGCACTGGGGGCATGGCGGCTGTCGAGCAGCTGCACCAACAGCGTGCTTCGCTCCGCCTTTGCAAAATAGCTGTTGATCAGCTCGTCCCAGCGGCGGCGCTCCTCACGCCCTACCTTCGCGTAACCGTAGCCGGGCAAGTCCACAAAGTAAACATGGTCTACCTCATAGAAATTGATGGTCGCGGTTTTTCCCGGCACTCCCGACACTCTGGCCAGACTTTTTCGGTTGCACAATTTATTGATCAAACTGGATTTTCCCACGTTTGACCGCCCGGAAAACACAATTTCCGGGCGGTCGGCGGCGGGAAGCTGAGACGACAGGCCATAGGACGCCTGAAAGCTCGCCTTCGCGTAATTCATAAGTTTTGCTCCTTACTGTGTAATCTGCACACCGGACTCCGCGCTGTTCTGCGGCACAATAGCAGCCACCGGCTCCTGCGCCAGCTGCGGCTGTTCCTTTTTCTGTGCTTTTTTCATCTTCGGGGCGGGAAGCAGCGCATGGTCCAGCACCTCTTTCAAAGTAGACACCGGGCAAAAACGCACGTTGGCCTTCACCTCGTCGTCCACTTCCTCCAAATCGGGCACATTCGCTTTCGGAATCAGCACTGTTTTTGCGCCTTCCTTATAAGCAGCCATGCTCTTTTCCTTCAAGCCGCCAATCGGCAGCACCTGCCCATGCAGCGTGATTTCGCCGGTCATCGCCACGTCACAGCGCACAGGACGCCCCGACAGGCACGAGATCAGCGCTGTTGTCAGCGTTACGCCGGCAGACGGGCCATCCTTCGGCACAGCGCCCTCCGGCGCGTGAATATGAAAGTCGCGCGTTTTAAAGTTCTCGCGGGAAATACCGTATTCATCCGCATGTACCTTGGCATAAGTAATCGCCAGCTTTGCGCTTTCCTTCATAACATCGCCCAAAGAGCCTGTTACTTCCAGCTTTCCGCTGCCTTCGGGAATGTCCACCACCTCAATGGGCAGCACTTCGCCGCCGACACTCGTCCATGCCAAACCGTTGGCGATGCCCACCTCATTGGCACGGCTGAAAAACGAGGGTTTGACACGCTGCGGCCCCATCAAGGGTTCCAGCTGAGAAGCGCCGATGGTCATCTTGGTTTCTTCTTCCTCAGATGCAATTTTCTTGGCGCATTTGCGCAGCAGCTCTGTGATAGCGCGCTCCAAGCTGCGCACGCCCGCCTCTTTTGTGTAGCCGTCAATCAAGCCATACAACGCGCTGTTTTGCACACGAACCTGGTTTTTCAACCCCGTTGCCTCCAGCTGTTTCGGCAGCAGATACTTCTTTGCAATATGGAATTTCTCTGTGCGTGTATAGCTGGAAAGCTCAATCACGTCCATACGGTCGAGCAGCGGCTTCGGAATCGTGCTCAGACTGTTTGCCGTTGTGATGAAAAGCACCTTGCTCAAATCAAAAGGTAAATCGAGATAATGGTCACGGAAACCGGAATTTTGTTCCGGGTCCAGCGCTTCCAGCAAAGCGGCAGCAGGGTCGCCTCGGAAGTCGCTTGCCATCTTATCCACCTCATCCAGCAGAATCAGCGGATTCGAGCTTTTTGCCATCATAACAGCATTGATAATTTTACCGGGCATTGCGCCGATGTACGTCCGGCGATGGCCGCGGATTTCGGCCTCATCGCGCACACCGCCCAAAGACATGCGCACATACTTTCTTCCAAGACATGCCGCAATAGAGCGTGCAATGCTGGTTTTGCCCACGCCCGGCGGGCCCACCAAACAAATAATCTGGCCCTTAATATCCGGCACAAAGGTGCGCACGGCCAACAGCTCCAAAATACGCTCTTTCACCTTTTTCAAGCCGTAGTGAGCGCGCTCCAATTCCGCCTGCGCTTTTTTGATATTCAGCTGGTCTTTGGTCGTAATATTCCACGGCAAGCCAAGGCAGGTATCCAAATAAGTACGAATGACTGCCGCTTCCTGCGAGCTTCCCGCCATTTTCGCCAGGCGGTCCGCTTCTTTTGTCAGTTTTTCCGTTGCTTCTTCGCCCAAGTTCAGCGCCGCAATCTTGCTGCGGTACTCCTCGGCCTCGGTACGGGTGTCCTCGTAGTCGCCCAGCTCGTCGGAAATCAAGCGCATTTGCTCACGCAAATAGTAATCGCGCTGATTTTTGTCCATCTGCTCGTTGACTTTTCCTTGAATATCACGCTCAATTTGAAGCACTTGAATTTCTTTTTTCAGCACTTCCACAATTTTTTCCAAGCGGTTGGTCATCAGGCTCTCGTTTAAAATTGCCTGCTTATCTGTATATTTCAGCATGATGTTTGCGGGCAGATAGTCGCACAAACGCGCCGCATCCTCACATGTTAAAATCTGATAAGCAACCTCCTTGGACATGCGCTGTGTCAAGGCAAGATACGTTTCAAACATTTCGCGGATAGAGCGCATGAGCGCCTCCACACGCGCCGGGTCTGCCGAGTACACGCCGCGCAGAGGTGCGGCTTTGGTCGAAGCCAGCAAAAAGCGTCCGCTGGAATCCAGCGTCAGCATTTTGGCACGATAGCGGCCCTCCACAAGAACTTTCACCAAATCGTCGGACACACGCAGCACCTGCTTGATTTCCGCCACAACGCCATAAGCAAACAGCTGCTTTGTGCCCGGGTCCTCCACATCCATATCGCGCTGCGCAGTCAAAAACACGCAGTTATGGTTATTCATTGCCCACTCAATCGCGGCGACGGATTTTTTGCGTCCCACCTCAAAGTGGATCACATTTCCCGGAAACGCCACCAAACCACGCAAGGCAATGGCAGGCAAGCGCAGAATATCCGCCGTTTTATCCAATACAACTTTTACTTTGTCAGCCATATGTGATCTCCTTTTACCGGCGCCGTACCCCCCTGCACACGCGCCTGATATTTTATCCTGTAAAAACACTGATCTGCCAATCGATCAGCCGTTGAAACCTTGGAAAGTGATTTTTCATAATTATACTTGATTAGTAAAAATAATGCAACCAACACCCTCGCAAAAGCGCAGAAATACACCAAAATTTCGCAAACATCCGCCTTTTTTCACTTTTTTCCCACCAATATATTCCATGTACTTTTTTGCTGCAAGAGGGCGCCGTGCTTAAACGGAAAGCACAGCGCCCTGCCAATCCATTACAGGTTCTTCTTTTTTTGACGGAATTGCAGGCAAGCCTGGCTTACCTGCTTTGCGTCGGCATCCTTCGGCTCATACCAGCCGCGCTTTTCCATTTCCTGAAATACCTGGAACTGCATTTCGTGTTCCTCATTCAGCAAACCAAGAAGCTTGTTCTTTTTCTGCTGGGTGGAACACTCGCCGGCGTAGTGGTTATACTGCTGGGCAATCATCTTTTGCGAGTCCAGCGCATCGGTCATCATCGCGCAATCGTCAAAGCAATGCTCTTTCATAGCTGATTCCTCCCTTAGCCCTTGTTGATTTCGTTCAAAATCATGTCGTAATGGCGCTTATGCTTTGCGGCCATATCCTCGCAAAGCTCACAAAGCGCCGGGTCTTGACAAGACGCCGCATAAGACTTGTACTTCTGGATGGTGTTGGCCTCGGTGGTCAACAGCTTGGAAAAGCCCTCCAGCTCCATGCTTGTCAGCTGCTTTTTCATCAAAAAGCCCTCCTTTGATTCTCGATTTCACCATTTCGTACTCTTGTTATTCGGGACTTTTTTGAAAAGTAGAAATACGCCGCTTTTTCTTTTGAACGTGGTATCTGCATTTTAAAATGCCTGCTTTTTGCAAAGCATTCCTGCGTTTTTCGCCTTGCAGCCCATCTATTCAAAAAAACAGTCTATTTCTTTTTTCAATCAAACACCTTAACAAAAATACGCGCTTGGAAACACACTCGGCTTCCCTTTGTGTTCCCTCGCTTATCGTATCCGAATCAAAGGCAAGTATACGCTCAAGCGGGTGGCAAATATCGCCATTTTGACGCATTGCAAAAGATAAAAAAACCGATACCCGCCTGTGGTGGGTATCGGTCTCAAAAATCGAAAGACAGCGCACCTGGCAACGGGCTTTTGCTGCATGACCATTTCAAGCGGCGTGCATTGGCAAACTCACACTGCTATGCCAAAGTGCTGTGGGCGAATTAGTACATGCCGCCCATGCCGCCTGCCATTGCCGCATTGGCCGCCGCAGCTGCCGCCGGATCTTCCGGCTCGTCTGCCACGAGGCTCTCTGTGGTCAACACCATGCTTGCCACAGAAGCAGCGTTCTCCAGTGCAGAACGGGTCACCTTCGTCGGGTCCACAATGCCGGCAGCAATCATGTCGCCGTACACTTCCTTCTGTGCGTCAAAGCCGTAGTTGCTCTTGCCGGAAGCCAAGATCTTATCAATGATCACGCTGCCCTCCAAGCCGGCGTTTGCAGCAATCTGACGCAGCGGAGCTTCCAAAGCTTTGCGCACAATCTTTGCACCGGTGCGCTCGTCGCCCGTCAAAGCCTCTACCACGCTGTCAACAGCGGGAATCGCATTGATGGGAGCGGTGCCGCCGCCTGCTACAATGCCTTCTTCCACTGCTGCTTTTGCCGCGTTCAAAGCGTCCTCAATGCGCAGCTTCTTGTCCTTCATCTCCACTTCGGTAGCAGCACCAACGCGGATCACAGCAACGCCGCCGGACAGCTTTGCCAAACGCTCTTGCAGCTTCTCTTTGTCAAAGTCGCTCGTGGTTGCATCCATCTGGGTGCGAATCTGTGCCACGCGAGCGGCCACAGCCTCTTTGTCGCCCATACCGTCCACAATGGTGGTATCCTCTTTTGTCACGCGAACCTGACGTGCGCGGCCCAGCATCTCTACGGAAGCATCTTTCAGCTCATAGCCCAGCTCCTCGCTGATTACGGTACCGCCGGTCAGGATAGCAATATCCTGGAGCATCTCTTTGCGGCGATCGCCAAAGCCCGGGGCTTTTACAGCCACAACGGTGAAGGTGCCGCGCAGACGGTTGACAATCAGGGTGGACAAAGCCTCGCCCTCAACATCTTCCGCCACGATGACCAGCTTCTTGCCGGATTGTACAATCTGCTCCAGCAGGGGCAGGATGTCCTGAATCACGCTGATTTTCTTGTCGGTAATTAGAATGTAAGCGTCATCGAGCACAGCTTCCATCTTTTCGGTATCGGTCACCATGTACGGGGTGATGTAACCGCGGTCAAACTGCATACCCTTTACCACGTCAACGTCAGTCTCAGCGGTTTTGCCTTCTTCAATGGTAATGACGCCGTCGGCAGTCACTTTTTCCATTGCTTCCGCAATCAGGCGGCCCACTTCCTCATCACCGGCAGATACGGTTGCAACGCGGGCAATATCCTCAGAACCGGACATTTTTTTGCTGTTGGAGGCAAATGCTTCCACAGCTGCCTTCACAGCCTTCTGCATACCGCGCTTCACGTCCATCGGGTTTGCACCGGCGGTCACGTTTTTCATACCCTCGCTGACCAGAGCCTGTGCCAAAACGGTTGCCGTCGTGGTACCGTCACCGGCAGCATCGTTCGTCTTGGTGGCGACTTCGCGCACCAGCTGAGCGCCCATGTTCTCAAACGCATCTTTCAGCTCGATTTCTTTTGCAATCGTCACACCGTCGTTGGTAATCAGCGGTGCGCCGAATTTCTTGCCCAATACCACGTTGCGTCCCTTGGGTCCGAGAGTTACCTTCACGGTGTCTGCCAATTTATCAATACCGGCGCTGAGTGCCTTACGCGCTTCTTCGCCCATCAAAAGCTGCTTTGCCATAGTTGTCATACTCCTTTATCAATCTGGATTCCAATGTGTCAAATGCCGCGCTTTTCCAAAATAGCGGCAATCTAATTTTCTTACTCGACCACTGCGAGGATGTCGCTTTGCCGAACGATGACGCATTCCTCACCGTCTACCTTTACTTCGGTGCCGGCATACTTCGCAATCAGAACCTTATCGCCCTCTTTCACGGTCATCTCTACCTCTTTGCCGTCTACCACGCCGCCGGGGCCAACTGCCAGCACTTCACATACTTGGGGTTTTTCCTTGGCGCTTCCGGTCAGGATAATGCCGCTCTTGGTGGTTTCCTCGGCTTCCACATTTTTAATCACTACACGGTCTGCAAGCGGTCTGATTTTCATACCTGCTTCCTCCTATTTGAAAATTTAAAATCAACAAAATAAACAACTTAGCACTCTTGTTTCCTGAGTGCTAAGTTTATTTTAACCTCATTCTCTGCAAAAATCAAGGGGGTAAACCATAAAATTTTTATGAAATTTTGCACACAATTTCTTCGACTGCAAAAAACAAACCGCTCACCCTTCAAAAACTTGCCTTCTGCGCCGTTACTTTACTTTTTTCGCAAAGATGTTCCGGCAAAACAAATGCGGCGGCACGTTCCAACGCTTGGACATCCAGCATTTTTTCTCGGCGGCACTCTCCGTCCACATTGACAATGGCGCTTTTCCCGTCACAGGGCTGAATCCGTACATGGCGTGCGCGGTAATGCTGCATAATGGAGCGATACGGTGCTGCCACTTCTGTTCCGTCGATGTGTTCCCCTTTTTTATATTTCGCAAGCACACCCGCTAAGTGTACACGGCTGATTTTTTTCACCAAAATGACATCCAGCAGACCGTCGTGCAAATCGGCTTGCGGCGCGGCGCAAAAGCCGCCGCCATAGTAAGAGCCGTTGCACACCGTGGCAATCAGTAAAGTTTCCTCCATCCTTCGGCCATCCAAGTCCACCAGCATCCGACGCCCCATTTTGCCGCACAGTCTTTGCAGAATGGACAGATTATAGGCCATGTGGCCGCCGCACAGCGGCACACGGCGAAAGCGCGGAATTCCATAGGCAATGTCGGCATCAATTCCAACAGAGCAAATCGCAGCCGACACACCGCGGTGTGTCCGCATCAAGTCAATGACAACCGCATGACCGCGGATAAGCGCATCCAGATTTAAAAAGTCGCTCTGCGTACCGAAATTTCGGATAAAATCATTTCCTGAGCCGCACGGCACACAGGCAATTTCCGCATGAGGATTTTTGGAAAGCCACACACCTTCGGTCACTTCGTTCAGCGTGCCGTCGCCGCCGCACGCATAAATGCGCACCGCGTCTAAACGCTCGGCAAAATCCATCGCCAGTTCTTTGGCGTGGCCGGGATACTCAGTCACCAAAATTTCATAGTCAATTTCATTGCGCTTTGCCGCTTCAATTAAATCCGGCACCAGATACAGGCCCGCATCTGCCTTTCCCGAAATCGGATTTACAATAAAAATATGTTTCAATGCTTCCATCCTTTCTGCTCCAACCGACTTTTTCAAAGCGGAAAAATTCCACTTGTCTGGAATGTACCCTATCGGCATAACTTGCTTGCGGACGGTCAAAAATAAAAAACAATCATCCGCTGTATGTTATCCCCTTCATATCGGAAAGGAGTTTTTTATGGTTATGCGTATTCTTTACACTTCGGTGCTGTCCGTGATTGCCATGTTTATTTTCACAAAAATCGCAGGCAATCGTCAAGTAAGCCAAATGAATCTTTATGACTACATCAGCGGCATTACGGTTGGTTCCATTGCCGCCGACCTCGCCATTGACCTCGAAGGCGAATATTGGCCCGCATTAGTCGCCATTGCAGTGTATGCCGCTTTTGCATTTTTCATCAATTTTTCCAGCTGCAAATCGGCGCTTTTGCGCAATTTTTTCAACGGAAAGCCCATGATTCTTTTTGAACACGGCAAACTTTACGAAAAAAATCTGCTGCACGCCCGCATTGATACCGCTGAATTCTTAACACAGTGCCGCACCGCCGGTTACTTTGATTTGTCTCAGGTGGACACCGCCATCCTGGAAACCAATGGCCACATCAGCATTTTGCCCAAGGCAGAACATCGCCCGGCCACACCTGCCGACCTCTCCATTTACCCGGACGCAGAGCATCCGTGCACTACTTTGGTGATGGATGGCCGCATTTTACGCCAAAATTTCAAATTCTGCACGTTAAACGAGACCACCCTGCTTCAAAAGCTGAAACAGCAGGGCTTTGCGCTGGAGGATGTCTTTCTTGCCACCTGCAACGCCAAACAGGAGATTTTTGTTTGCCCGCGCACCGGTGCGCGCATGGTGCATGAAATGTTTGAATAAGCCGAGCCTACCCATTTTAGCTCTATGGTAACATAAAAAGATGCACGGAACAACCCCGCGGAAAATTACCGCCAGCCTCTTTTGCGAAAAGTGTTGTTTTTTCTTATCTGTAAACAATGCAGAACTGAGAACAAGCTTCAGTTTAAATGCACCTATAAGTTAACTATATGAACTTTTAGATGCTTATCAAGTAAGCAGTAAAGCCCCTATACTAAAACCAAAGAATAGGTGGTGGGGATATGAATTCGGAAGATTTAGCAAAAATTGGTGCGCGCATTGCCCGGCGCCGCAAAGAATTAAGCTTGACGCAAGAGCAGGTGGCAGAGCGCATGAATGCTTCCATTCAAATGCTTTCCAACATCGAAAGAGGCAAAAAAGCAATCAAAATTGAAAATCTGCTGAAATTGTGCAGCATTCTAAAAACCAGCACCGATTATCTCTTAACCGGACAGCATACCGCCCATGATTGCAGCGGCTTGGCCGGTAAAATTTCGCAATTGACCCCATCTGATTATCAAATGATTGAAATGCTGGTTGATTACCGTTTAAAAGAAACCCGAAAACATTCTTGAGGGGCTTTCTCAACGGTTAAAATTTTCAGCTTTTTTCGCACAAACAAATTGACGGCATCAAAAAAATCCGAAATCTTTTTGAGGAAAACACACTCAAAGAGATTTCGGATTTTTTGTTTACACGAGAAGATCAAAGCACAAAACGCCTGCCGAAAGGCAGACGTTTTGCGTTTGTCGTTTGTAATTAGCCGAAGTAACGAGCCAACAGGCCAGCGAAAGCCTTGCCGTGACGAGCCTCGTCGCGAGCCATCTCGTGAACAGTGTCGTGGATTGCATCCAGACCCAGCTCTTTTGCCTTCTTAGCCAGAGCAGTCTTACCAGCGGTTGCACCGTTCTCAGCCTCTACGCGCATCTCGAGGTTCTTCTTAGTGGAGTCGGTAACCACTTCGCCCAGCAGCTCAGCAAACTTGGAAGCGTGCTCTGCCTCTTCGTAAGCAGCCTTCTCCCAGTACAGGCCGATCTCGGGATAGCCCTCGCGGTGTGCTACACGAGCCATTGCCAAGTACATACCAACCTCAGTGCACTCGCCCATGAAGTTCTCACGCAGGCCCTGGATGATCTCCTCATCAACACCCTTTGCCACGCCAACAACGTGCTCGGAAGCCCAAGTCATGTCGCCTTTCTGCTCGGTGAATTTCTCAGCGGGAGCTTTGCAGATGGGGCAGAACTCAGGTGCTGCGTCGCCTTCGTGAACATAACCGCATACGGTGCAAACAAACTTTGCCATTTTCATTACCTCCAAAACATTCATAACTTTTTTATTTTTTCATCTATCTGTTCTCATCGAACTGACAGCCTTCCTGCTGTCTGATGCTATTATAGCGCAGGTTGTTAATAATGTCAAGTGCTTATTGATAATTTTTATCAATAAACTTTTTTCAACCTTTTTCGCACCGCTTCCATAAGCGCTGTGTCTGCTGAAATACCCAAAACGTCAGCGTTCCCATACATAAACCGGAAATCAGCAGAACAGGTGCATAATAGAAGGCGTATGCGCTTTGAACAAACAAAATGGACAGCGCGGCAAGCTGCCCAATATTATGCAGCAGCGCCCCTGTTACAGAGAGCATCCATTCGGTTCCGTGCAGCCGTTTTACTGCCAGCATTCCGCCCAAAGCACACAAGCCGCCGCATAAGCTCAGCACGGCTGCCATCGGCCCTTGCACCATCAGCACAAACGCAGCTTTCAACAGCGTCAACACCGCCGCGCAAGCACCGCCCATGGCAAACATGGCATACATGACCACCACATTTGCCAGCCCAGGCTTTATGCCCGGCGCCAAGCCAAGCAGCGGCGTCACCTGGCTTTCCAAAAAAGAAAACGCCATGGCCAGCGCAAACAGCAGCCCCAAACGGGCAATTTTTTGCGTTGAGAACTGCTTCATGCCGCGTCCTCCTCAATCCACTCGACAGAATACATGCTTTCCTTTCCGTTTTCCCAGCGAAAGGTGTCTTTCAGAGCCTGGGAAACATACAATACGTTGTCGGTCGAAAGAGCAAGCGCTTTCCCGCCTTGGCGCATGTAGGAAAGCGCCCGATCCAGCCCGCCTACATACAAAGCGGTAGAATAAAAGTCCGCCTCCATCCCGCTTTCGCACACAATACCAACGGCCTGCAAATCACTTTCTACCGGCGCAGCGGTTTTGGGGTCAAAAATATGGGCATAGCGTTTGCCGTCGGCTTCAAAAAAGCGTTCGTAACCGCCGGATACTGCAATTGCTTCGTCGTAAAGCTCAAACGACACCATCGCACTGCCTTGCCCTTCGGCTGGGTCGCGAAACCCCACGCGAAACGCCTGTCCGTCCGGCTTTCGGCCCACTGCCATCAGATTGCCTCCCAAATCGAACAGCGCGCCTGTCACCTGTTCCTTTTCATAAACTTCGCGCACCACGTCACACGCTGCACCCTTGGCAATGCCCCCCAGGTCGAGCCCCTGGCCCTCTTTTTCCAGCTGCACCGTTCCATCTTCCAGCAGCTTCAACGCGCTGTCATCTACCAGCTCAAGCAGCTCGGCACGCTCCTCGCTTGGCACAACGCGCGGCGACTCTGTATAAACGCCCCATGCCAGCGTCACAGGCGCCATGGTTAAAGCAAAGCAATCTTCATATCCCTGCTCCAAGCGAAGGGCGTTTTGTAAAAAGTGGTACATTTCCTGTGAAACCTGAACCGGCTCTTTGCCCGCTGCATCGTTGATTGCTTTTACTTCGCTTTGAGAGCGATACAGCGAATATTGGTTTTCAAAGTCTGTCAGCGTTTGCTGCACCTTTTCGCAAACTTCCTGCGGATTTTTGGCCCAAACGGTCTGCGATACAATCGTACTCATCGCATAGTTTGTCGTATTCGCCTGTTGAACACTGCACCCCGCAGCCAAGCAAACCATTCCCAGCACAGCTGCCGCTTTGCCTATTTTCATTCGTTCCCTCTTTTCTATTGTATGATTGTGTTATGGGCAAAGCCCTCTCTTTTGCACTTTTCAAGCTTTGATTGTAGAAGAAAGCACCGCCCCTGTCAAGAATCCTGTGCAATCTTCCCTGCGTCTTATGCGTATGTGTATAAAAGGTAAAAAAGCGGGCGATGCTTTGAAAAAGCCTTGAAAATCAAGGCCGCTTCGTGTAAAATAACTTTATATATGAAAAAAGGAAACTTTTTCTCAGAAAGGAACTGTGTGCTATGAAACGTTTTTTTGCCGCTTTGTTTTCCGTTTGTCTGATGGGTATCGCGCTGGTGGGCTGCTCGGGCTCCTCGGCAAACTATAATGTGTCCGATGTCGCAAGCTCGGTTGCCGCCGTGTGCAATATTCAAAACCCGTCGGATTATACCGCCGATGACCTCACCTTTACCGTCAGCATTCCCGCTGAACTGTACGAGGAGTTTGCCGGTCAGTACACCACAGTGAACGGCCAGTCCGGCGCCGTTCTGGTGGTAAAAGCCGCTTCCGGCAAAGTAGACGATGTGAAAGCCGCTATGGAGGCTTACCGCGATGGCCTTGTGGCTCAGTTTGAAACCTATAAAGAAGATTTCCCCGTCGGATACGAACAGAACAAGCAGGGCCGTGTGGTCACCAAGGGCGACTACGCCGTGATGGCACTGGCTGGCGCTGATGTCAGCTATGATGACGTCGATAAAGCAATCGACGAAGCGCTGAAATAAAGCTTGTTTGATCAAATTCTGCCAAAACCCCGCAAAAACGCATGTTTTGCGGGGTTTTTATGACAGCGCTTTTTCATGCTGTGCGCATTTTCGCATAAAGGAGTATCCTTCCATGGTTTTTAGTACAATCTTATTTGTCTTTCGATTTTTGCCCATCACGCTGGCACTGTATTACCTTGCGCCGGGCAAATGGAAAAACACGGTTTTGTTTCTGTGCAGCTTGGTATTTTATTCCTGGGGCGAAGTTCGCTTATTCCCGGTGATGGCCGTCGCCATTCTGATCAACTACACCGCCGGCCTCGCCATCGAAAAGTTTGCCGACAACATCAAGCTGAAGAAAGCCTTTTTAATTTACAGCATTGTAGGCAGCCTTGGTATGCTTGGCTTTTTTAAATACACCAACTTTTTCATCCGCAACATTGACGCGCTCACCGGCGCTTCCATTCCGACGCTGGATTGGATTGTCCTGCCGCTGGGCATCAGCTTTTACACCTTCCAAACCATGAGCTATTCCATCGACGTTTACCGCGGCGATGTGAAAGCCGAACGAAATATCATTGATTTCGGCGCATACGTTGTCATGTTCCCGCAGCTGATTGCCGGGCCAATCGTCAAGTACCGCGATGTGTCCGACCGCTTACATGTATATCATCAGCGCGTCACCTTAGACCGTGTGGACGAAGGCATTTCCCTCTTTATTTTCGGTTTGGCGAAAAAAGTGCTTTTGGCAGACGGCATTTCCAAGCTTTGGTATGATATTGTCGGTCAAAGCAGCGCAGACGCTTCCATCGGGCTTTCCAACGCTTCTACCCCGCTGGTTTGGCTTGGCATTTTGGCGTACTCGCTGCAAATTTACTTCGATTTTTCCGGCTATTCTATGATGGGCATCGGCATGGGCAAGATGCTGGGCTTTGATTTTCCCGACAACTTCAATCTGCCCTACATTTCCAAAAGCATCACCGAGTTTTGGCGCCGCTGGCACATGACGCTTTCCAGCTGGTTCCGCGAGTATGTGTATATTCCGCTGGGCGGCAACCGTCTGGGGATGCGCCGCCAGCTGTTTAATATCGCCGTCGTATGGTTTTTAACCGGCTTTTGGCACGGCGCAAACTGGAACTTTATTTTCTGGGGCGTTTATTACTGCATTCTTCTGATGATTGAAAAGCTGTGGCTCCTGCCCCACTTGAAAAAAGGCCGCGTTTGGCCGCATATTTACACCATGGTGCTTGTTGTCATCGGCTGGGCGCTGTTTGTCGGCAGCGACTACGGCGTGTCGCTCGACGTTTTGCTGCAAAAAATGTTTGTGCCCTCGGGCGGCGTTTCTGCGCTTTATTATCTGCGCAATTACGGCGTGCTTCTCGTGGTCAGCATTCTGGCCTGCACCCCGCTCACCACAAAGATTTATGCGTTTTTAAAGCGTCATGTCGCCGTGCGCGGGTTGGTGCTTGCCGTGGTTTTCTTGATTACAGTAGCCTATATGGTGGATGCCACCAACAGCCCGTTTTTGTATTTCCGTTTCTGAGGAGGAGAAAAAATGCGTAAATTTGTCACTGCTTTTAAGCAGTTTCCCATTGTTTTTCTGTTCCTCGCGTTTCTCGGCATTTTCGCCGTGGTGGACGAGCTTTGGCCGAAGCGGGAACGTTCGGAGCTGGAAAACCGTTCGTTAGCACAACGCCCAGCCTTTTCGCTTCAAAGCGTTTTAGAGGAGGATTCCACCCAAACGTGGATGGCAAAGTACGACACCTACACGCGCGATCAGGTCGCCCTGCGCGATGAATGGATTAACCTGAAAAGCATCACGGAAGGGCTTTTGCTGAAAACGGAAAACAACGGTGTTTGGTACGGCAAAAATGATATGATGTTTTCCAAAATGCTGTCGATTGGCACACGCTTTGAAAACAACCTGAACGCTTTGGAAAAAATGTGTGAGCGTCATCCCGGCCTTGTGGATGTGATGATTGTGCCTTCGGCCAGCTTGGTTTTAAGCGATCTTCTTCCTATGGACGCCCCGATTGCCGACGAAGGAGCCGCTTTGGATCAGGTCACTGCCCGTCTCGGCGAAAAAGCGACGGTATACGACCTGCGCGGCACCTTGGGCGCACATCAAGACGAATATATTTATTATCGAACCGACCACCACTGGACGGCCGACGGCGCTTTCTACGCTTATGAAGACTATGTCTCCTCCAAAGGAATGACGCCGCTTTCCCGCGATAACATTCCTTGGAAAACGGTAGAAGATTTCTATGGCACCAATTATTCTTCCGCGCGCAAATGGAATGCCGTTCCCGATGTCATCCGTTATCCTGATTTCGCCAATCAGCTGACCGTATATGATGTAGTGCAAGAGGATGGAAGCGTCAAGGATGAAACGGGCGGCTTATATGAGCTTTCCTATTTCGATACACGCGACAAATACCGCGCCTTTTTGCGCGGCAATAACGCCTTTTCCACCATCCAAGGCAATGGCGAGGGAAAATTGCTTGTCGTAAAGGACAGCTATGCAAACTCGTTCATCCCCTATCTCGTCGATCATTACGCCGAAATTTCCGTTGTCGATTTCCGCGCCAATAACCAGCGCATCGACCAGATTTTAAGCGAAGGCGATTATGACCGCGTGCTGGTTCTTTACAGCTTTAACGGCTTTGCAACGGATACCACGCTTGCGGGAAAAATCGGTATTGCCGGTTAACTGCTTTCTATAAAAACAGACACGCCGCTGAACCCAGCGGCGTGTCTCAGTTTGTCGAAAAAGCTTCGCTTTTTCACAAACCGAAGCCTTATCTAAAATGGAAAAGAGGGCTCCCCCCCTTTTCCAAGCCTTTTTCCCCTTGCAGCCTGGGTTCTTTCTGAATCAGGCGGCAGTTTTTCGACAGTCTCATTTTATCTATATGGGCAAAAACGAAAGTGCGAACGTATCAAGCATTTGCGCTATTTTCTGCCTGCTCATAGGCTTCCTGCTCCTCCACGGCCTGCTCCCACTCATTCAGCGCTTCTTCCTGCCGAAAACGTGCATCTTCCAGCGCGTCGCACACCTCGTGCAGCTTCACATGGTCTTTCAGCACCTCCGGGTCGCTGACCTGCGCTTCGTAATCCATAATTTGAAGTTCCAGCGCTTCCAGCTCATCCTCCAGCTTTTTAATCTTTTCCCTCAGCTGGGCGCGCTTTCTGCGCTGCTCTTTTCCATAGGCAGGCTTTGCCGGTTCTTTTTTCTCCGGTTTCACTTCGGCCGGTGTGCTTTGCGCGCGATGCATCATGGCGTCATAGCTGTCGTACCGCACCGCGCCGGTGTCCTCTAAGTACAAAATCGGACACGCCAGCGCATTCATCAAATAACGGTCATGCGTCACCAGCACCAAAGCGCCCTCATACGCGCTCAATGCTTCCGTGAGTGTTTCGCGTGTATAAATGTCCAAGTGGTTCGTTGGCTCGTCCAAAAAAAGCAAATTGGGGCGTTCCAGCAAAATTTCTGCAAAGCGCAGACGCGCCAGCTCACCGCCCGACAGCGCGGCACACGGCTTGAAAACATCTTCACCGCGGAAATTCAGCTTCGCCAAATGGCTTCGCACGTCTAGCTCTGTCATCTTGGGGTATTGATCCCACAGCGCACTCAGCACGGTTCCGCCGCGCCGAAGCTGCTGCTGTTCAAACACGCTGGGCTTAGCACCCGGCCCAAGACGCACCGTCCCCGTCTGCGGACGCAGCTTGCCGTCCAACACACGCAGCAAAGTCGATTTTCCGGTGCCGTTCGGCCCTGCAATCACAAGGCGTTCATCCCGCAGCACTTTTAAGTCTAAATGCTCAAACAGCTTTTTGCCGCCCAAGCTCATGCCTAAATCTTTCGCCGTTAAAATGTCGTTATACGGAGTCACATCGAACTCAAAGCGGAATTTCAGCGCACGGTGTGTGCTTTTTGGCGCTTCGGTAATCTCCATTTTTTCCAGCTGCTTCCGGCGGCTTTGCGCCATTTTCGTGGTGGAAGCACGCACCAAATTGCGCGCGATATAGTCCTCCAGCTTTGCCGCCTTTTCCACGTCGGCATCGTGCTGCTTTTGCTGCAAGGCAACGGCGGCCTCTTTCTGCGGCAAATAGGCAGAATAATTGCCCTTATACGCCGTGAGCGTATGGTCTTCAATTTCAAAAATCCGGTTGCACACCGTGTCCAGGAAATAGCGGTCGTGGCTGACAGTTAAAATGGCTCCGGGATAGCCTTTCAAATATTCTTCCAGCCATTCCAGCGTGGCAAAATCCAAATGGTTGGTCGGCTCGTCCAAAATTAAAATGTCCGGGCGCTGCAACAGCAGCTTCGCCAGGCATAAGCGGGTGTGCTCACCGCCCGACAATACGGAAACGCGCTTGTCATACGTTTCGGGCAAAAAAGCCATTCCGTTTAAAATTTTCTTGATTTGGGTGTCCATATGATAGCCGTCGGCGGCGTCTACCACCGATTGCAGCCGGTCATGACGCTCCAAAAGCGCTTGATCGTGTTCGCCCTGCTCCATGCGCTTTTCCAGCTCTTTCATTTCTTCCATGGCTTCCAGCACCGGGCGAAAGGCATTTTCCATTTCGCCGTAGACCGTCTGGGTGGGGTCGAGTACGCTGTTTTGGCGCAAATAGCCCACCACAGTTCCACGGGCAAACACCAGTTCGCCGTCGTCCGGCTCATACTCGCCGGTGATGCACTGAATCAGGGTTGTTTTTCCGGCGCCGTTTTCGCCGATGATACCCACACGATCCTGTGCATCCAGCTGAAAGCTGATATCCTTTAAACAAATTTGTGCACCAAAATATTTATGCAGGTGCTGTACTGTTAATATCATCGCTTCTGTGATTCCTTCCTTTATTCATCGTGTACGGAAAACGATTCAAAGGAAAAGAGGGGCTTTCCCCCTCTTTTCCGGTTCGTGTTACAGATTTCCCAGGCGTTTCTCGCACCAAGCTAAAATATCTTCATACACCTCGGCACGGTTGGTTTCGTTCAGCACTTCATGGCGAGCCCCGTGGTAGAGCTTCATCTCCACATCCTTCACTCCGGCTTTACGAAGCATTTGATACACCTTTCGCACACCTCTGCCGTAATCTCCCACCGGGTCCATATCACCGGAAAAGAGCGCAACCGGCAACGTCTTGGGCAAACGATTGGCCCAGTGTTCACTGCTGACCGCGTCTAACGTGCGCATTAAATCGTGAAACGCGCTGACGGTAAACATAAACGTACACTTGGAGTCATTGGCATAACGCTGAATGATTTCCTCATCGCGCGTAATCCAATCATAGGGCGTTGCATAGTGCGGAATTTTTTTCAGATATTGTCCAAACGCCATCCGATGCACCAGCGCAGAACGATGCTGCGGCCCTTTTGCTTTGCCGAGCATCTCCGTCAAAGCAATGCCCAGCTTTGCCATGGGGTTGGGGCCGGCGGTTCCGCTGAGAATCAGCGCCTTAATGGTTTCCGGGTACAGCACCGCATAGCGCCGTGCAAAAAAGCTTCCCATGCTGTGTCCCAGCAAAAACACCGGAAGACCCGGATATTTTCGGCTCACCAGCGCGTTCATTTGGTATAAGTCACGCAAAATATAATCGGCGCCATCCTGCGGGGCAAAAAAGCCCTCCTGCCCGTCCGGCACACTTTCTCCGTGTCCAAGATGGTCGTTGCCGCACACAAGATAGCCGTGCTGCGCCATAAACACAGCAAACTCCTCATAGCGCAAAAAATATTCACACATGCCGTGCGAAATTTGCAAAATAGCTTTCGGCCTGACGCCTTCATTCTCAAACCAGTAGCCGGCAATTTGATTCACTCCATTTGAGGAGTTAAACTTGATGGCGTTTTTCCGGGTTTCCAACATTGGCAAGCTCCTCCGGTTCCATGACGATATTCATCAATTCGTGCAAATGCTCAATGGTATGCGTTGCCTTTACCGTACTTGCATCCTGCCCTGAAAAATTGCAAAAGCACGTTGCCAGCCCCGCATTTTTCCCTCCGGCAATATCCGCTTTTACAGAATCGCCAATCATCAGCACTTTTTCCCGATTTTCCACGCCAAGCTCACGCAGCGCAGCGTCAAAAATCTTGCGGGACGGCTTTGTTGCGCCCACCTTGCTGGAAACAAAAAAGCCATCGAAATACTTCGTCAGCCCAGCTTGGTCGAGTCGCTTGCGCTGGACGCGCTCCACCCCATTGGTTACAACGGCAAGTGTCGCCACTTCGGCAAGCTCCTGTAAAATGTCCTGCACCCCTTCAAACACATCCGCACGTGCGGCCAGCTGCGCCAAATAAAATTCATTGACCTCAGCGGCTTTTGCTTGGATGTCGAACTCATGGAACAGCATTTCAAAGCGCTGTACCACCAGCTTGTCCTGCTTGATTTCTCCGCGCTCCAGCGCCGCCCAAAGAGAAGCGTTGATTTCCTGATAACGGCGCTGCATTTCTTCGCGGCGGTCAAACCCGTAATGCTCAAACATTTCCGAAAGCGCCGCTTTTTCCGAAGCGTTGAAATCCAATAAGGTGCCGTCTACATCAAACAGCAAACAGTGATAATATGCCAAAGGTACTCGCCCTCTTTCTTGAAATACAATCGGAACGCCTATTGTTCCTTTTTCTATTATCCCTTATTTTGGGTGCCGCGTCAACCATCCTTTTGCGGCGAAACGGCAGTTTTTACGTTTTCCGCCGACCCGGTGTGCCCCACCCCAATAAAAAGGTTTATTCGGGTGCGGCACACCGCCTGTCAGCACAGCGCCCAGCAGCGTTTACGGGTCTACAAACTCTGTTTCTTCCGTTTCGCCTTCGGGCAAATCTTCCTGCTCACATTCCGCACAGCTGCACGAGCACTTGCCGCATGTACATTTGCCGCACTCGGTACAAACGGGCGGGTCGTTCCAATCTTGCAAATCAAATTCCTCAATGGTCGTGCGCAGAATTCCGTCTGCCTCTCTGGGATAAAGTTTTTCGTCAATTACAGGGTCGCTGTTTAAAAAAATATTATCGTCTGCCATGAAAACCCCTCCTTTTTTTGTGGCATATCGCCTTTTAACACGATATGCCGCCTGAGAGGGTTTTGTGCCTAAAGGCTTTTTGAAACGGGCGAACTGCCCCAATGTATTTTACAAAGCGAATTCGTTTTTCACCGAGCGGGCAAAGAGCGCTTTCAGCGCCTCTTTTGCGTCCTGTTTGTCGTAAATCACGCGGTAAACCGTTTCACAAATGGGTAGGTCTACGCCTTTTTCTTTTCCCAAAAGTACCAGCGCTTTCGTGGTCGGCACACCTTCTGCCAATGCGTTGTAGTCCTCGCCCTTGATATAGCTTTCGCCAAACAAGCGGTTGTGACTATGCTGGGAAAACAGCGTGGCCTCATAATCGCCCAAATGGCAAAGGCCGTAGGCCGACAGCTCATTGCCGCCCATTGCACGCATCAAACGGGCAATCTCGCGGGCGCCGCGTGCCATCAACGCCCCCTTTAAGCTGCTGACGCCGATTCCGTCCAGCATTCCGGCAGCAATGCCGATGACATTCTTTGCCGCAGCGCCGATTTCTGTGCCAATCAAATCAGCACCTTTGTACAGACGAATCAGCTCTGAGCTGAAGGTATCCACAATATGCTCCACGGTTTGCGGGTTATCGGAATCCACCACCATGCAGTTGGGAATGCCGGCAGTAAAGTCCTCCACGTGGCCCGGCCCTACCCAGACAGCTAAATTCACCGGCTGTGTTACTTCTTCCCGGAACACCTGCGTCAAGCGCTTTCCGGTTTCGCATTCCAAGCCCTTCATACATAAAATTACGGTTTTCCCTGCCAACGAATAACTGTTGAGTGCCGCGGCCAGCGAGCGCAGCTGCTGTGCACTAATGGAAATGACAATCCAATCGGAAAATTGCACTGCCTTTTCCAAATTGGTGGTATAGCGCACACTTTCAGGCAGTGTGACATAACGGTTTGCGTGATTTTCCGCCAATTCGGCCAACCCGCGTGAGCCTTCCCGCCCCCACACCATCACCTCGTTGCAGCGGCTGTGATACCACGCCAGAAACGAACCCCATCTTCCGCATCCGAGTACCGTCACTTTCATCGTTCCATTTCTCCTTTCCCAAAGCAGAAATCCAGCAGCCAGCTTGTTAAATCCTCCGGGCTTTTGGTCAAATAGACCGTTTCTCCTGCTTCCAGCTCACCGGGCTGTGCATAGCCATAAGTGCAGCCTACTGCGTCAATGCCGCAGTTTTTTGCCCCGGTTAAGTCGTGCTCTCTGTCACCCACCATGACAGCCGTACACCCTTTTAATGCGTCATCTGCAAGCACTGCCTGCATGACAGCCGTTTTTGTGTCCAATGTGCGATCCTCCGAAGCGCCCTGAATCACGTCAAAATAGCGGCTCAAATCGAAATAATCCAATACCTTTTGAGCCACTGTACGGGTTTTGGAAGTGGCCACCGCCGTAATGATTTGATGCTCTTTCAAGGTATTCAGCATCTCTCGCACGCCCTCAAAAGGGCTGCTCATGGCAATACCATATTGATCATACCAATCGCGGTAAAGCGTCACCGCTTCCTCCACCTGTTCGGCAGGCAAATGCTCGGCAAAACTCTCGCGCAGCGGCGGGCCCAAATAACGGCGCAGCTGATTTTCATTCAGCGTAATACCAAAATGTGAAAATGTTTTCTCAAAGCAAAATAAAATTCCGCGCTGGGAGTCTACCAGCGTTCCATCTAAATCAAATAAAACAGCGTGATATTTTTTCAAACCGTTAAGCTCCTTTTCTGTTCGCTTTCGTGTTCTTCATTATAACATAAAAAGCACGTCATATCAAAGGATACCTTGCGGCATTGCACCTTGTCGAAATTTGTGATACCATAGAATAAATCGTGCGAAAAAGGGGGAGTTTGATGGAAACGGCTGTGAGAGAACGAAAATCAAACCGCCTTCGTCGTGCTTTCAGTGTGCTGTTGGGGCTTCTTTGTCTTGTTTGTGCCTTATTATTCGGCGTTCCGGGAGTATATCAACCGTTATGGGAAGCCTCCTCACAACGCTCTCTGGTACATCCCGAGTTAACCTATGCGCCACGCACCTTGCCGCTTTCCGGTTACTCACAGCTGCCGGAACTTCCCAACGGCTGCGAAGCCACCAGCCTTTCCATTGTTCTTCAATATTATGGATATGCTGTTGATAAATTAGAAATTTCTGAATCCTACCTCTCTGCCAAGCCGCTGGCACGCACTTGGCACGGCTACTACTCGGGCGACCCCGCTCTTGCCTATTGCGGCGATGCCGAGGCGCTTGGATATTATTGCTTTGCAGGGCCGCTTTGTGAGGCCGCCAATCGCTATTTGCAAGAGCAAAATTCCACCCTTCGAGCATTGGATCTCACCGGACAAAGCACCTATGTTTTAAAAAATTTAGTTTCGGGCGGCATTCCCGTTGTCTTTTGGGCCACGCTCGATTTTGCCGCCATTGAAAAAAGCGAACGTACTTGGACGATATTGGAAGACGGCACGCAATACCAGCCTTACAGCAACTTGCATTGTCTTGTTTTATATGGCTTTGATTTATTTTATTACGACGTTTACGACCCGTTAAAAGGTGCCGTTCGTATTCCTCGTTTGGTGTTTGAGCTTCGCTTTGCACAAATGGAACAGCGAGCCATGTGTCTTTCCCATGCGCCGCTCTCTTAAAGCATTGGTAAGCACAAAAGCGCTGGATGTTACGCAGATTTTCTGCATGACATCCAGCGCTTTTTCATAAGCCTATTTTATTCTGCCGAGTTACTGTAACGCACTGCGGGAACGCCGTGCTCAATCTCCGGCTTGCCGCCGTCAATCGTCTGCTCGGTCACTCTTACTTTGCGGATGGTGGGATCGCTCGGGATGTCGAACATCACCGAAATCAGTGCCTGTTCCATCACACTGCGCAGGCCGCGCGCACCGCTTTTCAGCGCAATGGCCTTTTTGGCCACCTCATGCAAAGCCGGCTCGGTGAACTCCAAATCCACCTGATCCATTTTCATCAATGTTTGATACTGCTTCACAAGGCTGTTTTTCGGCTCTTGCAGTACGCGAACCAGCGCATCCTCGTCGAGCGCATCCAACACCGTCACCACAGGGATACGGCCAATCAGCTCGGGAATCAAGCCGAATTTCACCAAATCGTGCGGCTCAACCAAGCGCAAAAGCTCCTTCTTTTGCTCCTCGGCATTTTTCTTCAGCTGGCTTCCGAAGCCCATGGAGGACTGCTCTGTACGCTTTTGAATGTGCTTTTCCAAGCCTTCAAACGCGCCGCCGCAGATGAACAGAATGTTTTTGGTGTTAATTTGAATAAACTCCTGCTGCGGATGCTTACGGCCGCCCTGCGGCGGAACATTGCTGACTGTTCCCTCCAAAATTTTCAGCAGTGCTTGCTGCACGCCTTCGCCGCCCACGTCGCGCGTGGTGGAAGGGTTTTCGCTCTTGCGCGTGATTTTATCAATTTCGTCAATATAGATGATGCCTTTTTCCGCACGCTCAATGTCGAAATCCGCCGCTTGAATCAGCTTGAGCAGAATGTTTTCCACGTCCTCACCAACGTAACCGGCCTCTGTCAAGGTGGTTGCGTCCGCAATGGCAAAAGGCACATTCAGCATCTTAGCCAAGGTTTGCGCCAGCAAAGTTTTGCCGACGCCGGAGGGACCCAGCAAAAGCACATTGCTCTTTTGCAGGTCCACATCTGTTTCCTCGCCGGACAAAATGCGCTTATAGTGGTTATACACGGAAACCGCCAAGACAACTTTTGCGGAATCCTGCCCAATCACATACTGGTCTAACCCTTCTTTAATCTGCGCGGGCGTTAAAATACGCACATCCTGATTGGCAGGGGGCGCCGTGCGGCGTGCACCCTGCTGTTTTTTGCGCTGAACGTCGGGCTTTCCTTCCTCGTCCAGCAGCGAATAACACAGCTCAATGCACTCGTTGCAAATATTGACGCCCGGGCCAATAATCATTCGCTCTACGTCCGCCTGCGATTTGCCGCAGAAATTGCAGATCATTTCTTTGTCTTTATTGCGTTTTTGTGGCATAAGCTCCCTCACTTAACGGCTTGTGATAACCGAATCAATTAAGCCGTATTCCATTGCCTCCTGTGCGCTCAAATAATTATCGCGCTCAGTGTCCTGGGCAATTTGCTCCACGGTTTTTCCGGTGCGCTGCGCCAAAATGGTATTCATTTTTTCGCGGGTGCGCACAAGGTGATCGGTGTGAATTTTAATATCCGTTGTTTGACCCTGCAATCCACCGCCGCTGATTAAGGGCTGGTGAATCATAATTTCGCTGTTGGGCAGCGCCATGCGCTTTCCCTTTGCACCGGCAGCCAGCAAAAATGCACCCATCGATGCCGCCATGCCGATACAAATAGTGGAAACGTCACATTTGATATAGTTCATGGTGTCATAAATTGCCATGCCTGCCGTGATAGAGCCACCCGGGCTGTTGATATACAGGCTGATGTCCTTGTCCGGGTCTTGCCCTTCCAAGTAAAGCAGCTGTGCCACAATCAGGCTTGCCGTTGTATTGTTCACTTCTTCCGACAGCATAACGATGCGGTCATTCAGCAAGCGTGAAAAAATATCGTAGGAACGCTCTCCGCGGGCAGTCTGTTCTACTACATAAGGCACTAAGCTCATACAGGAACCTCCAATGCAAATAATCAATTACCCGATACACGCCGACGGGCATGTATCGGGCAAAATTCGATTCTTCTTCACGAAAAAGCCCGGTGTTTTACCACTCCCGGCCAAAGACAAAGCACTGTTTTTTCAAAATGCTTTGCCCTTGAAACAGGGTTTTGCAAAGCCTTCTCGGAAAAGTGCCGCGCAGCATACGCCAAAGCGTCTGCTGACAGCACTGTTTGAAACAAAATTTATTCAGCTGTTTCTTCCGTATTTTCCTCGGTCTTTTCCGCTTTTGCGGCCGCAGCTTTCTTTGTGGTTCTCTTTGCCTTGGTCGCTTTTTCAGCCGTCACTTTTGCGTTGGACTTAATGAAGTCGATTGCCTTGTTGACAGCCAAATCTTTTCTTACCTCTGCTTCGGGCACGATGGCGCGCACTTTGTCGGCCTCCATCTTGTATGCCTCAGCAATGCGGTTTACTTCTTTGTCGAAATCCTCGTCGCTGGCTTCGATGTTCTCCAGCTCCACAACCTTCTCCAGAGCCAAGCGGATTTTCACTTGCTTTTCAGCCTGCTCTTTGAAGCCCTCGCGGAACTTTGCCTCGTCGCCGCCGATGTACTTCAAATAGTCTTTCAGCTTCAGGCCCTGCTGCTGCAAACGGAACTCGAAGTCACGCACCATCTCGTCAATGCGGGTTTCGATCATGCAAGCGGGAATGTCTGCTTCCATGCCTTCCACAATCTGATCGACCAGAGCGTTTTCCACTTCCAGCTCATTGCGGCTTTCTTTCTGCTCCTCCATACCCTTGCGGATGCTTGCTTTCAGCTCATCCAGCGTGTCGTACTCGGAAACGTCCTTTGCAAACTCATCGTCGGCAGCGGGCAGCTCTTTCGCTTTTACTTCATGGATTTTCACCTTGAACACAGCGGGCTTGCCGGCCAGCTCAGTTGCCTGATACTCCTCGGGGAAGGTGACGTTCACGTCAAACTCCTCGCCTGCCTCGTGGCCAACCACTTGATCCTCAAAGCCGGGGATGAACTGGCCGGAACCGAGCACCAGCGGAAACTCCTCGCCTTTGCCGCCGTTGAAAGCAACGCCGTCCATAAAGCCTTCAAAGTCGATCACAGCGGTATCGCCGTTCTCAGCTTTGCCCTCGCGGGGAACGATGCGTGCATTGCGCTCACGCATACGGTCGATTTCTGCCTCTACCTCAGCGTCCTCAACAGTATTGGCCTTCTTGGTTGCCTTTAAACCGGTGTATTTGCCGATTTTCACTTCCGGCTTTACCGTAACGGTCACTTTCAAAACAGCACCGTCTTCTGTGCTGGAAGAAACAACTTCCGCCTCGGGACGGTCAACCGGGTCGATGCCGCTCTCTTTCACAGCTGCATCGTAAGCTGCCGGGAACAGGTCATTGATTGCGGGATAGTGGAACACGTCCGCGCCAAACATTTTTTCAATCATATGACGGGGAGCCTTGCCTTTGCGGAAGCCGGGGATGTTATACTTAGCGGCCTCGCGCTTGAATGCCTCGTTTACAGCGGCATTGAAAGTCTCGGCGTCAATGGAAAATTGCAGTTCATGGCGATTGTTTTCCAGTTTTTCATTTTTAACGAGCTTCATGGTTTTTCCTCCAATATTGAAACTTACATTGAGACATTATAGCACAAACTTTTGAAGATTGCTACTATAAATCAAATTTTTACAGGACAAAATCTTAAAGAATCGGCGCTTACAAGGCGATATTCCACCCCATCGACGCATCCCTGCACCGCATATCGGATCGAACCGCCGTGCAAATGGCCGTAAAAACAGCGCTTCACATCGAACTCGTGCAGGATGCTTACCACCTCTTGTGCGTTGGCGTTTGGGTAGATAGGCGGGTAGTGCAAAAACACCACTTTTTCGGCGTCTCCCGCCGCTTGCAGCGACATGCGCAGACGGCCGCATTCTCTTGCCATTACTTTTTCGTCCTGCATAGCCGCCGCGTCAAACATCCAGCTTCTCGTACCGCAGAGAGCAAGGCCATCGTGCATCACACAATTGTTGTGCAGGAACATAAAGTCGTCCCAGCCCTGCTCGGCAAAAAAACGCTCCATTTTTGCCATCGTTGTCCACCAGTAGTCGTGGTTGCCTTTAATGAGTACTTTTTTTCCGGGAAGCGTATGCAAAAACGCAAAATCCTGCACCGTTTCCTGCAAGGACATCGCCCACGAGGTATCCCCCAGCAAAACAACGACATCCTCCGGCTTCACGGCGGCGCGCCAGTTTTCTTCCAAGCGCTGCATGTAATGCTCCCAGCCGGGGAACACCTCCATGCTCTTTTTGCCATCCATCGAAAGGTGCAAATCACCAATTACAAAAATTGCCATAAAACCCCCTGCATATTTTTGCCGTTGTGCACGCAAAATAAAGGCAAAGGAGGCGTTAAAACATGCAAAACGAAACAAAGAAATTGAATGGTATCAGCTGTGAGGTAGAAACCTGCGTCCACAACGACGGCCACTGCTGCTGCACAGCCAACAGCATTAAAGTAAAAAACCGCATGGATATTCTGGGAGAAGAAACCATGTGCGACACTTACCAGCGCGCTTAAACCGCGCTCAAAGCACCCCTGCGCTTTTCAAAAAAGCGCGGGGGCTTTTTATTTTCATGTTCGGCTCCTGCTCAGCCGCGTGCCACATCCAAAATTTGCTCTTTTTCAATGGTTTGTGTAAAGCGAACCGGCATGGTTTGCAGGTTTTTCAAAGCTTCAGGTGCGGGCAGCTTGCTGAACTGTTCCAGCTCTTTCAGCGCCTCAAACTCGTCTTGCGGCACAGGCTGCCCCACCGCCTTCAGTACACTACCCGGGAATTTATAGGGGCTTGCCGTGGAAAGCACCACACACACATTCTCCTTTGCCTGCTCTTTTGCTGCTGCGTAAGCCACAGCGGTGTGCGGGTCCATCAAATAGCCGCTTTCCTTGTAAAGGCTTGCAATCTCCTCTGCCGCGCCGGCAGCATCCACACTTGCACAGGCAAAAGTCTTTTGAATCTCTTGCAGCACGGCCTCGCTCACTTCATAGCGTCCTTCGCGGGAAAGGGTGTCCATCCACTCTTTTACCTGTGCAGCGTCACCGGTGACATGATACAGAAGGCGCTCCAAATTGGACGAAACCAAAATATCCATCGACGGGCTTTCCGTTTTATAAAACGGGCGGCGGGCATTATACACACCTGTGGACAAAAACTCCGTCAGCACATCGTTCTCGTTGGAAGCGCAAATCAAGCGCCCGACGGGAAGGCCCATCTGCTTTGCATACCATCCGGCAAGAATATCGCCAAAGTTTCCCGTGGGAACACAAAAATCAACGGCTTGGCCGCGTGTCACAGTGCCTTGTGCAACAAGCTGCTCATAGCAGTAAAAATAGTAAACAATCTGCGGCGCCAGTCGACCCCAGTTAATGGAGTTTGCGCTCGACAGGTACGCCCCTTTTTCTGCCAGCTCCTGTGCCAGCTCCTTGTCGCCAAAGGCACGTTTCACGCCGCTTTGTGCATCGTCGAAATTGCCCTTTACGGCATAGACGGCCACATTTTCTCCCGTTTGTGTGACCATTTGCAGCTCTTGGATGCGGCTGGTGCCGTCCTGCGGATAAAACACGGAAATGCGAATACCGTCCAAACCGGCATAACCGGCCAGCGCTGCTTTTCCCGTATCGCCCGAGGTCGCCACCAAAATATGCGTTAAGCGCTTGTCATCCAGCAGCTTTTTCCCTTCTACCAGCAGATGCGGCATCAACTGCAAAGCGTAATCTTTAAATGCACAAGTCGGGCCATGCCACAGCTCCAAAAACACGCCGTGACCCGGCACAGACACCGTTTTGCCCGCGCCGTCGCCAAAAGAGCGGTATGCTTTTTCAGCGGCGCTTTGCAAAAACTCGGGCGTATAATCGGTTAAAAACAGCTTTAACACCTCTACGGCTGTCTGCTCATACGTCAGGCCGGACAAATCGGCCTGCATTTTCGGAAACGCGCACGGCACATAAAGGCCGCCGTCCGGCGCAAGCCCTGTTGTAATGGCTTTTGCGGCGCTTACCTTTTGGTCGTTTCCTCGTGTGCTGCGATATTCCATTGTTTTGCACTCCCCTCGTTTTGTGTGGCGGCCTTGTCCGCAAGCGTTACCGGCTTGCCAAGGCCTGTTTACTTTCCCTCATAATCCACACCAAAGCCCTATCACGGCTTCGGATCCCCTTCACTATACCATAAAGGCATTCTCAATGCAAATTTCTTCGTAATCCATGCCGCACTGCGTCACCTCGTAAACATCAAAACGCATGGCGCAGTCCCACTCGGGGTGACTTGCCAAATATGCTTTGGCCGCTGCAATCACACGCCGCTGCTTCGACTTTGTCACCGCACAGCGGCCCGGCGCCAACGCACCGCGGCTTCTCGCTTTTACTTCCACAAAAATAAGCAGCTTTCCGTTGGAAACAATTAAATCCACTTCGCCCATTCGAGTGCGGTAATTGGCTGTTATAATCTCAAAGCCCTGCTTGCGGTAATACGCCGCCGCCAAGCTTTCCCCGTAGGCTCCCAGTGTACGCGCATCCATCAAACATACCCGCGCTTTTTCAAAAAGCTTTTGCGGTAAATAGGCGCAACGCCGTACTGATCCAACCGCTCATAGTGCAGCTTCGTCGGATAGCCCTTATGCTTTTCCAGTGCGTACTGGGGATACTCTTTCGCCAGTTCCATCATCAGACGGTCACGCGACACTTTCGCTAAAACCGAAGCTGCCGCAACGCTGGCCGATTTGGCGTCGCCTTTTACCACGGCTTCACACGGGATATCCAGCTGGGGGCAGCGGTTGCCGTCAATCAGTACATACTGGGGCTTTTGCTGCAAGCCTTCCACCGCCTGCTGCATTCCAAACATCGTTGCACCCAAGATATTTTTTTCGTCAATCGCTTCGGGCCCAACCATCACAATGTGGTAGGCCAGCGCCTTTTGACAAATTTCATCAAACAGTGCTTCGCGCTTTTTTTCCGAAAGCTTTTTGGAATCATTCAGCCCTTCGGGCAGACAGTCGGGATTTAAGATGACGGCGGCCACACACACCGGCCCGCACAAAGGCCCTCGCCCTGCTTCGTCTACGCCGGCAATCATACCATGTTGGCTGCGCATCTCTGCGTCAAACTCATACAGCTCATTCACTCTGCGTTTCCTCCCCTTTTTCGGCTCTCGGAGGTTTTTCCAGCGACATTCTGCCCAGCTTGCTGGCGCGGAATTCATCTACCAGCATCTGCGCTGCACGCTCAGTGTTCACCACGCCGCCGCTCATCATCATGCCGCGCTTGCGGCCAATGCATTCCAAAAGGTCGTAGGCATCGAGCGACAAATCTTCCTTTGACAAGCGATAGCGTTCTTCCAAGCGGTCGGGGCAGGTGTTTTGCAGCTGCCCAAGCAAGCGCGTGGCAATTTCCTCCACGTCCAGAATGTCATCTTTGATGGAACCGATAAACGCCAAATTAGACGCCACATCGTCCGACTCGAACTTTTTCCAAAGCACGCCGGGCATATCCAGCAACTCATATTCGCCCGCATTCACCCATTGCTTGCCGCGCGTTACACCGGGGCGGTCAGCGGCCTGTACGCGGTTGGAACCGGTAAAGGCGTTGATGAATGTCGATTTTCCCACGTTGGGAATGCCCGTTACCATAATGCGGATCTTAGCCCCCAGCATTCCCCGGTCGGCACGGCGGGAGAGCAGCTCGTCCAGCTCTGTATCAATGGCTTTTTTGATGGCGGCAATGCCGCTTCGGTTCTTGGACGTAATTGCCACACAGCCGCAGCCGAGACTTTTCAAATAGCGCACCCATGCCGCCGTGATATTCGGGTCGGCCAAGTCCGCCTTATTGAGCAGATACAGCCGAGGCTTTGCCGCTGCAATGCGCTCAATTTCCGGGTTCATGCTGCTGTGCGGAATGCGCGCGTCGAGCAGTTCCAGCACTACGTCTACCTGCCGGATGCTCGCTTCCATCACGCGCAGCGTTTTCATCATATGGCCCGGGAACCAATGAATTTGCCGATGGTTGATATTTTCGCTCATGATTTATCCCCCAATTTTTTCAAACGGCGAAAATCTGAGCACAACCTTGCCCAAAAGCGCCCTTTGGTCAATACAGCCAACCTGCGAAGAACGGCTGTCGAGTGAATTTGTCCGATTGTCGCCCATCAAAAATACCTTTCCCTCTGGAACGGTAATGGGGAACGGCACATCCTCGGGGTAAGTGGGCACGGACAGATACGGCTCGTCCAGCACTTCCCCATTGCGGATGACACGATTAGTCACCGGGTCCAGGTCGATGACGTCGCCCGGCATTCCAATCAACCGCTTAATAATCGGGTCTCCGTAACCGGTGTAATTGTCCGCCACCACAATGTCGCCGTAAGTCGGCTTGGACGTTAATGTTTGAACAAAAAGCTGATTGCCGTCGTCTAATGTCGGATACATGGATTCTCCCGAAACGCCGACAGCGCGCCCCACCAGAAAAAATATCAGAATCACGGCCAAAAACGCCAGCAAAATCGACTCATACCACTCAAACACTTCGGTGGCAGCACGGGATGCTTTCTGCATATGGTTCTCCCCCTTTTGACATATCACGCAAGGCTTGGCCACGGAAAAGCCTTGCTTTTTCGCCATAAATGGCAAAAAAGGGGAGAATTTGCATTCTCCCCTTTTGAAGCTTATCGAAGTTCTTCTTTAACCTTTGCAGCCTTGCCGGTGCGCTCACGCAGGTAGAACAGCTTGGCACGGCGCACTTTACCTTTGCGCACAACCTCAACCTTCTCTACAAACGGAGAGTGAACCGGGAACACACGCTCAACACCAACACCGTAAGAAGT
Source organism: Faecalibacterium sp. UBA1819 (assembly GCA_002315015.1). Lineage (GTDB taxonomy): Bacteria > Bacillota > Clostridia > Oscillospirales > Ruminococcaceae > Ruthenibacterium > Ruthenibacterium avium. Next base: position 123,372 of record DCEX01000018.1, on the reverse strand, counting down.
GCGGCGAACCGTGAAGGTCTCAGCGATGCCGCCGTGTTTCTTTGCGATGACAGTGCCCTCAAAGGCCTGAATACGCTCGCGCTCGCCTTCCTTGATACGAACGGAAACACGCACGGTGTCACCTACGTTGAACTGGGGAGCGTCTTTTTTCAAAAGCTCTTCGGTAAATACTTTCATTGCGTCCATTTTCATTTCCTCCATAGTGTTGCGACATTCATACCCGGCATACGCCGACAGAGGACTGCCTGTTTAATGTTCGACATTAACCCCGCTGATGGAACAGCGGAACATAACGCTGTAATATGATAGCACAAACCGCTTAAAAAAGCAAGCACAATCGCCATTTTCAGCAAGAAACTTAAAAAACAGCTGTTTACACAAACGCTTTCCCCTCGGCTGTCTGCAATCCGGTGCGCAAAATCCGCACGCGGTAGCTTTCCAGCCCATGATGCTCGGAAAGCCAAGCCAAAATCATGGCCGGATTTACCGTAAACGTGTTGCCCGCCGGAAGCGTTAAACGAACTACCAGCTCGCCATCCTTATTTTTATAGTCAAGCGCCGGGGCATACTGCTTTAAATCCAGCTCTTTTTTCTTGCCTCGCTTGCCCTCTTTCACCACAATCGCTTGCGGCGCTTCGTTGTAAGCGTCAAACGCTTCCCGCGCTTTTCCGGCATACTCCTTGCCCACGCTCAGCTCATAACAAGCCGCCGCAATTTCGCAGGGGTCCATTTTGGCTTCTTCTACGCGCACTGCACGAATGCCGCGCGGCAGACAGCCGTTCAGCGTGTCACGCGCTGCCGTCCAGTCCACTTCCTCGGTCAAGCGGAAGTCAAGCGATTCCGTCAGGCTCTCCTGCCCCAAGGCAAGCGGCGCAGAAAACGTCATATAAATATGGGGGTTAAAGCCCTGCGTGTACCAAACCGGCAAGCCGGAACGCTTGAGCGCACGCTGCATCACACGCTGCAAATCCAGCAGGGAAATATAGGAGGCCTCACCCGTTTTGGTGAACCACATTCTTGCTGTAATCAAAGCACACGCCCCCTTTCAGCAGTTGATTCGCGCCGCACCCCGCACAGGCACGGTTGCACGGCTGGGTGGTTTTCGCTTCCAGCGCCTTTTTGTATTCACGCACCAGATAATCGTGGCTGATGCCGTAATCCATATGGCTCCACGGCGTAACCTCGTCCAAGCCGATGGGACGGTGTACATAAAACGAGGGGTCAACACCCAAGTCCTCAAACACCTGCATCCAAGTATCGAACAAGAAGTGTTCTTCCCATCCGTCAAAGGCACAGCCGCGGCGGTAAGCCTCCAGCAATACCTTGCCCAAACGGCGGTCGCCTTTGGCAAACACACCTTCCAAAAAGCTGGTTTTGCTGTCGTGATAGCTCACGCTGATTTTGCGGCTTTTTACGCTGTGCAGCAGATGCTGCTGCTTTTCCTGCAAAAGCTCGGGTTTATCCTGCGGCACAAACTGGAACGGGGTGTGCGGCTTCGGCACAAAGCACGCCACGCTGATGGAAACCTGTACGCCCTTTCCTTTCGGGTGGTCGGGGTTTGCATAGTAAAGGTCCACCACGCGCTGTGCCGTTTCGGCAATGCCCTCAATATCCTCCATGGTTTCGGTGGGCAGTCCCATCATAAAGTACAGCTTCACCGAGGTGTATCCCGCGCCGAATGCCAGCTTGCAGGTGCGCTCAATTTCTTCCCATGTGACGTTTTTGTTGATGACATCGCGCAAACGCTGCGTACCTGCCTCAGCGGCAAAGGTCAGCCCGCTTTTGCGCACACGGCTGATTTTCTCCACCAAACTTTGAGAGAAGTTGTCCACGCGCAAAGACGGCAGAGACATGCTCACATGCTCGCTCTGCGTCCAGTCGAGCATATCGTCGAGCAGCGTTTCCAAATCGCTGTGGTCGCTGGTAGAAAGGCTGGTTAAGGAAATTTCATCATAGCCCGTATTTTCACAAAGCGCCTTGCCCGCCGTACTCAGCAAAGCTGCGTCGCGCTCGCGCATCGGGCGGTACAAAAAGCCCGCCTGACAAAAACGGCAGCCGCGCACACAGCCGCGCAGCACTTCAATTTGCGCACGGTCATGCACTGCGCCAATCATCGGCACCACAAAATTCTGCGGCAAAGGCTGCGTGTTCATATCCTCAATGATGGCCTTTCGCACGGGCATCGGTGCGCCTTCCTTGGCGCGAATTTCTTTCACGCGCCCATCCTCGTGATATTCCACGTCGTACAAAGCCGGGATATAAACGCCTTGAATGGCGGCACAATTTTTCAAGATTTCATGTTTTGACAAGCCCGCTTTGCGCCCGGCAATAATGGTGTCGCACACCGCGGGAAGCTGAATTTCCCCTTCGCCCAGCATAAACAGGTCGATAAAATCCGTCAGCGGCTCGGAGTTGCAGGCACACGGCCCACCCGCCACAATAATGGGCATGTCGTCCGTGCGTTCGCTGCACAGCAAGGGCAGCCCCGCCAAATCCAGCATGGCAAGGATATTGGTATAAGACAGCTCGTATTGCAGCGTGAAGCCGATCACGTCAAACTCACTCAGCGGGTCTTTGCTTTCCAGCGCATACAAGGGCAGTCCGCGCTGCTGCATTTCGCGGCGCATGTCCACCCACGGCATAAAACAGCGCTCACACCAAATGTCCTCGCGCGCATTCAAAATTTCATACAGAATCTTCATGCCTAAAAAAGACATGCCTACTTCGTAAGTGTCGGGAAAGCAAAAGGCAAACCGCAAGCTTAGCTGCTCTTTTTCTTTGTAAACACATCCCGGCTCACCGCCGGTGTAACGTCCGGGCTTTTGCACAGCGGATAAGGCGGCTTTCAGTGCTTCGTCCATTCTGACATCCTTTCTTTTGGTCACAGTGCGTTTCGCTGCAAGCGCGGGCATAGCCCTGACACTTGCACATGAGTGGTATTATTATACTCGATTTTACATCAAAAAGCAATTTGAAATGTTTTTCTTGCGTGAACCGTTTATTGCCCTAGGGCGTATCTGAAAACAAAGAAATGTACAGATTTTTCGTAAGATGTGCGAGGCTGCAAGGCAAAAAGCACGCAAAGCTGCTGCTCTGCGCACTTGTTGATGGTCTTTCTTAATACCGAAAAGAGCGTTTTGGCCCCCATTCCTGCACCGCAATATAAGCTGCCGCCAAAAGCGCAGCAATACGGGCACGCCATTCCAGCGCGGAACAGCACCCGGCCGCTGCACACAATAAGCAAAACAAAAACAGCACCCACCGCTGCAACCGTACCGCCAAGGATGTATGGCGCCCCGCTGCCAAATTTTGCAAAATCCGCCCGCCGTCCAGCACTTCCAGCGGCAGCAAATTATATGCGCCGGTGCAAAAGCTGACAGCCGCCAAAAAATACACCCCGTAGGAAGCACGCTGCTGGGCGATGCCGTAGAGCACCGCCGCAAACAGAAAATTGACCGCCGGGCCGGCACACAAAACGGCCAGCTCTTGCTTTCGCCCCAGCGTCTGAGCACCGCTGAGGGCAATGCCGCCAAACCCAAAGCACAGCTTCGGCCAGCGCCCGGTGCAAAGCAAAAACACCAGCACATGCCCCGCCTCGTGCAAAAAGCTGCACAGCAGCGCCATGCGCAGAAAGCCCATAGAATCATAAAGGAAACCAATGAAAAGCAAGCCTCCCAGCAGCATTGCCCGATCTGTCTGAGACATCCGGTTCAGCCCTCTTGTATCTGCGGCAAGCTGAGTGCGGGGTCAACGCATACACCGTTCACACGCAGCTCAAAATGCAGGTGCGGCCCTGTCGATAAGCCCGTGCTGCCCACCATACCGATGACCTCTCCGGCTTCCACCGCTTGTCCCTGCCGAACGGCGGCAAAGGAAAGATGCTGATACAAAGTCTGCACCCCATTTTCATGGCGCACAAGAATATAACTGCCGCGGGAATCGTTGTAGCCTGTTTTCAGCACTTGACCTTTCAGCGCGCTTTTCACCGGCGTTCCTTCCGCCGCAGCAAGGTCAATACCCGCGTGAAAATCATCCTCGCCTGTTACCGGGTTTTCGCGAAAGCCAAACTCCGAGGTGAACACACCCGCCACAGGCAGGGTCAGCTCCTGCGGGCTGACGTATGGCTCCATAGAAGCTCCTTGCGGCACCTCATGGCTCTTGATCGGCCAAAAGCCGCCGCTGCCCGTTAAAGCCTCCGGTTCATAAGCCTGTAATTCATCCAATACTTTCTGCGCCTGATCTCTTAACGCATCCACGCCGCCCGTTGCAAAGCGAATCATGGGGTTATCAGACGAAAATTCCACGCCGTAAGAAATCATTTCCTGATATTGCTGGCGCATATCGGTAAAAAACGGCGCTTGTGACATTTTGGCAAAAAACACAATTAACGCAATCATCACGCACAGCACCAGCTGTACAAACAGCAGTGCGCTTGCGTCCTCGCCCATATCCTGCGCGCGCTTTCTCTGCTCCTTCCACGGGTGGAGCTGTCCGCCCGGCACATCGCCCGCCTGTTTTTCCCACATATCGTGTCACACCCTTTTCTGATTCTGTGTCATGCTTTTATCTATATGCAAAATCAAGGTGTACTTAGAACTGAAAACGAACCCCTCACGCCGATGCTTCGACAAAAAAGGCAGGAAACCGCATTTTGCCGCTTGGTTCCCCGCCCATGATACTTCACAAACGATCTGTTTTGCTTACGCTTTTATGTCCATGAATTGGTTTTTCTGCCCGGTGAGAAAATACTTTTGCTCGGTTTGTCCGCTTACCCATTCTTCCATACGCACATCATTGCGATATTGCCGCAGCCGTTGTTTATCCTCCAAATGCTCCTCCCAAATCTTTTCCGAAGCTTTTCCGACAGAATCTTCTCCAACCGCTTTTGCATAGTCAAAATCAGACTCATGCTTTTCCCAAAGCTTGTCCTGCTCGTCTAAAAAGCTGTTGGCATCAAAGCCGCCATACTTGTTTTTTGCCTCTAAACTGCTGTACTCTCTGCGCAGCATGCCTGTGGATGTTCCGTCCGCATTGATATGCACCGACAGCGACACTTTTACCTCTGGCGGATGATTCATCGCATTGAACCAATTAGAATCAATCATCGTTGCACTACTGAGCATGTCATCCAGCTCTTTCGCTTTCTGCGGGTCGTTTGCCGCTTGCTCAATGGCGCGCGGGTCAACCGAAAAGGACGGCGCCACCCCGTGTTTCGGTGCGGTCAAGCCCGAGGAGAGCGTCAGCCCATAGTCTTTATATTTGTCCAAAAAATAGTTTTTCAGGTTTTCCGCTTTTTCGCTTTTGGTCAGGGTTTTGCCCGCGGCGGCTTGCGTTGTTTCCTGTGTATTCGCTTGTTCCTGCGCCGCTTGCGTTTGTTCCTGTTCTGTCTGCCCCACGGTTTCTTCGTTTTGCTTGGTTTTTGTCATTCGCGCTTGATACGGATAAAAAGCATTGCTTGTAATTCTCATATAATTTCCCTCTTTCCTGTTTCATTAGAGCGTTTCTAAAAACAACGAAGCGCCCTGCTTCCTTTGTTTCAGCATAACACCGTTTTTCTTTCTGAAAAGAGATGATGTAATCAGCGGTAGATATTATGGTAACGAACAGTGGAAAGCGAGCAGGAAAGGCTCTGTTTCCTACGTTCCTTTTAACATCACGGATAAAATAAAGTGCCGCCCTTTTACAATGCAATCCATGTCGCCTGCGTATTTTTGAGCGCAGCTGCGAATATTTTTCAGGCCAATGCCGTGTTCATCGGGGTCGGGTTTTGTAGAGCGCGGATATTCGCCGTCTGCCTCCATCACAAACACGCCGTCAAAACTATTTTCTATTTCCAAAAAGTACATATTCCCCTTCCAAAATGACCGCAGAACAATCTCCGCTTCGGCATCCGGCTCTTTTCTGCGCAGGTTTTGGCACGCCTCCACCGCGTTATCCAGGCCATTGCTCAAAATAATTCCGATGTCGTAAGCCTTCACAGCAATTGTGTCAGGCACCACGAAATCTTCCGCATCGAAACAAATGTCGGGAATGGTCTTTTTTGCATACTGAAATTTTGCATTCACCACCACATCTGCCACCGCATTTCCTGTTCGGATATACATGTCCATCTGCTCCACCAGAGGATACCACTGCTCCAAATATGCCTTTGCTTCACAGCCGGAACCTGGCTCATCCAACAGCGTTCGCAAAATCAGCATATGGTTTTTCATATCATGCTTTACCGAGCGCACGCTCTCATAGACGCTTTCCATCTCGGCAATCGAATTTTTCAGGCTGGACACTTGGTTTTCCAGCACTAATTTTTCTGTGCGCTGCTGCTCAAAAGCAGCCATGTTTTGAAACATTTCAAAGCTGAAACTGTTTGCAAGCAGCAAAATGACGGCAAGCAGCGGAATCAGAAAAGATACCTGCGGATAGCGCGCATACAGCGTTACCGTCACACTGTTTTCTACCGCAAGCATCAGCAAACGGATAAAAAAGGCAACCAGAACGCTTGCGGCGGCAGGCAGCAGATAGGGAAGAATGTTTTTTTCAAATCTGCGCGGGAATCGGCACGCTTTCACAATACGCCGAATAAAACAGTAGGTCATCCCCTCTCGAAGCGCTCCGACAGCAAGGAATAACGCCACATTGGAAATCGTCACAAAACTCATAAAGGCGCTCAAAGATAACACTTGCTGCTGTACCCCATTGCCGAGCATCTCCAACACTTGCATATGAACGGCAATCAAGCTGTTTGCCGCCCAAATAGACAATTCATGGATTGCCGCAAACTGCACCACCAAGAAAAGCTTGAGCAAAATACCGCCCCGATACCAAAGCAAAGCCGTGCCGAACAACACACAGAGATACACCGTCAGATTCCAAACAGAAGACGGATAAAACGCCCAATTTTGCCAAAGGCATATGCCGTGGTATAAAACCCATACCGCGCCGATTATGCCCGTACTCCAGCGCAGCCCACTCCATCGTGGTGAAACAAACGCTTGAAACAGACGATCCATGCAAAAGCCCTCAAACACAGAAAGCGCAAGCATAAAAATTTGACGGATAAAATCAGTCATCTTGTCCCCTTCCATTTCTTAGAAACCGCATATAGCATTTTACAAAATCCGGGTAATTCTTTTTGGTGAGATAAGCGGTTTCGCCGTTGTCCATGTAAATCGTTTCCGCGTCGTATTCCGCAATGCGGGCTAAATTGACCAGATACCCTCGATGGCTTCGGTAAAATCCCGCCCCCAGCTTTTTTTCAAATTCCGACATTGTTCCGTACACAAGAATGGTTTGTGCATCGGTATGAATGACGACTTTCCGCAAAGCGTTCTCCAAAAACAAAATATCCTCCACATTCACCACAAAGCTTCTCTCTCTTGTTTTCAAAAAAAGCTGTTGTTTTTTTGCGTGGTTCTTTCGGTCGGTTTCTCGCTGCGCCCTTTGCAGAATTTCACGCAGTTTTTGCAGCTGCACCGGTTTTAACAGGTAGTGAAATGCGCCTACATCAAAAGCATCAAACACATATTCCTTCCAAGCGGTAATAAACACAATCAAAACGCCTTCATCCAAACTGCGGATTCTTTTTGCGGTTTCCATCCCATTCAAAGGCTTCATTTGAATATCCAAAAAAATCAGGTCGAACGTTTTTTGCGCTTCCAGCAATTCTTCCCCATGTGCATAGCAAGTTAATTCACAGTCGGGCGCACACTGCATCACCAGATCAGTCAATTGTTTTACAATCTGCGGCTCATCATCACAGACGGCAATTCTCAGCACAGTTTCCCCTCCTTTTGTTCCCGCGGCGTTGTCAGCCTTCTTCTATTTTATCCATGCGGGGATTGGATGAGCAAGCGAAGTTTTTGGCCGGTGCCGCTTTCTGCGCTTTCCCTGTTTTTATCCGCCGCTTTGCTCCAAAACGCAAGCATTCTGTTACGAAATACGCTTTTGTTGTAATGAAACGATGCCGCACCACACTTCTCCCCCTTGCTGATCCACAAAAAGCAGCCGCCCGCTCGGCGCTCACGGCAACCGAACGGGCGGCAACAACCCTATCGTCAAAGACGTTTTAATCTACTATTACAGCATCAGTGCTGTGTTTTTTTGCGGCGTACCGCACGCACCTTCACGCGCTCGGGCTTAACCTGTTCGGGTACAAAGCCTTCTGCGGGCATTTCCGGCCACGCCGTTTTCAGCATGTCATACATGCCGAGCTGGCTGTCAATCGCGGGCTGCCCTTCCATGCGTTTCACCTTTGCATAGCTGCCGTCCGGCTTCATCACAGAAGCATTCACATTGTCATGCAGCTGCATACTCAGCGTCTGCATCAGCTCGTTCACCAGCTTGCGGTCTGTAATGCGCACACCCACTTCCACACGCTTTTCCGTGTTTCGGGTTAAAAAGTCGCCCGATGCCACATAAACGCGCAGCCGGTCTTGTGTGCCAAAGGCATACACACGCTCATGCTCCAAATAACGCCCAACAATGCTGCGGACGGTGATATTTTCTGTTTTGCCGGGTACCCCCGCTTTCAAGCAGCAAATACCGCGCACAATCATCTGAATTTTTACGCCCGCACAAGATGCCTCACTAAGCTTTTCGATAATTTCCTTATCGCTCACCGAGTTGCATTTCAAAATCATCCCGGCTTCCTTGCCCATCTTTTTGGCTTCGATTTCGCGGTCGATTTCTTCCAGCATCACGCTCTTAAAGCAAAGCGGTGCAACCAACAGATGGTTGGCCTCCTGCGTGAGCTTGGCAATGGCAAGATTATGAAATACCCCTGCCAGCTCTGCGCCGATTTCCGGTTTTGTTGTAATGTAGGACAAGTCCGTATATTGCTCGCTTGTCTTTTCGTTATAGTTGCCGGTTCCGATTTGGGCAATATAGCTCGTTTGGCCATTTTTGATTTTGGTAATCAAAGTCAGTTTGGAATGCACTTTATACGATTCAAAGCCATAAATGACGGTGCAGCCCGCTTCTTCCAATTGTTTGGAGTAATCAATATTATTCTGCTCGTCAAAACGTGCGCGCAGCTCTACCACCACGACAACTTCTTTGCCGTTTTCGGCAGCGGAAATCAGCGCCTCAATAATTTTGGATTCATGTGCCACACGGTACAGTGTCATTTTGATGGAAACAACGTCCGGGTCATAGGCGGCGCGGCGCAGCATAACGATAAACGGGCGAATGCTTTGGTACGGGTACGACAGCAAAACATCCTCGTTCTGAACAGCCTTTGTCAAATCAAAGCCCGTAGGAGGAAGCATGGGACGACGCACAGGATAAAAACGTTCAGGGTGGTTATCCTGAGCCAAACGCGCTGCAAGCTGGAACCCAACCGACAAATCGGGCGGGGCCGACTGCACAAAGCACTGCGAGCGCGGCAGCACCAGCTTATTGCACAAGAAGTCAATCATATCCATGGGCGCTTTCGGGGTAATCTGCATCCGAACAGCGGCCAGCTTGCGGCGCTTTTTCAAAAGGTCGCTCATCACTTCGCGGTAATCCACATCATGGTCAAACATGCCTTCATCCACTGAAATATCGGCATTTCGGGTAATGCGGAAAATCGCTTTTCCCTGTACGCTGCTTTTTCCAAACGCCTGAGAAGCATAATGGCAAATCAATTCTTCCATGAGGGCAAATTCTGTTTTGCCCTCTGCCGGCGCAAAGATAATGCGTTTAAACTGGTTGCTGATGGGAATTAAACCAAGCGACCACTGCACCGTATTTTTCTCGCGCAGCATCGCGCCGATATACGTTTCGTTATTGCGCAAGAACGGGAACGGATGGCGTTTGTCCACCACCTGCACCGAAAGCATCGGAAGCACTTCTTTGACAAAGTATTTTTTCCAAAAATGCTCTTGCTTTTTCGTCAGTTTTTCAAAGTTCACTTTATAGTAGCCGCAGCCTTCCAAGCGCTCATAAAGCTTTGCCACACACTTATCACAATATTGCTGAAGCTCCTGCACCTTCGGCATAATCGCGGCCAGCTGCTGCGCAGGCGTCCAACCCGTTTTATTGTCTTTTGCCGTAATTTTCAGCAGCGTTCTGTCGTAAAGCGAACCGACACGCACCATGAAAAACTCGTCTAAATTACTGCCGTAGATCGCCGCAAATTTCAGCTGTTCACCAATGGGAACCGCTTTATCTTTGGAAAGTTCCAAAACCCTTCGGTTAAAATCCAACCAGCTCAATTCACGGTTGATAAAAATTTCCTGCTGTGCATTCGACATTGCATCATCCCTCCCGATGATCCTCTATTTGTTTGTCAAACGAATCTGCAAATTTTTGTTCGGCACAACATCGCAAAGCCCGAAAACAAGGCCGCTGTACTCATTCTTCAAAGCACAAATACGGCGTTATTTCCTGTACCAAGGCTTGCGAAATCCCCTCTGCCTGCACTAACTCCTGCGGCTCTTTCAAACTTCCCTTCCTCTCGCGCAGGTCAACCAATGCCTGTGCGCGTTTTTCACCTATTCCCGGCAGCACCATCCAATCCTGCACCGTCGCATGGTTGACTTCAATCAAGTCATGCTTTGGCCAAACGATTGCATCGCGCTGCGGAACAGACGCAAATGAATCTGCCGCCCAAATGGCGGCTGCCAGAAATACAGCGTAAAAAAGAATCCACTTTTTCACCGAAAGTATCCTCTCACCCTGCCTTCGCGCGGGTCCTCGCCATATTTGCGAATCAATTTGTACAAAACCTGTGCCACTCCGCCGTCTTCACAGCGCGATGTAATTTCATCCGCAACTGCTTGCAGCTTCATGGGCGCATTTTCCATTGCAACTGCATAACCCGCCGTTTCCAGCATCTCTAAATCGTTGTAATAATCCCCAATGGCAATCGTGTTTTCCAGCGGAACCCCCGTAAAAGCACACAATTCTCTCAGCGCGCTGCCCTTTGACACACACTGCGGCATCATCTCAAAATAAATTTCATCGGTAAACACAAAATAAAGGCCCGGATAACGTCTTTTTTTCACAAACTCCTGCGCTTTTTTCAAAAGCTCCGGCGCCCCGGCAAACATCACCTTATTCCACTGGTTGGAAAACTCTCCCAACGGCGACATCGTATAGATCAGCCGCTCATAAACCGTGTGATGATGGGTATATTCATTGCTTTGCACAACATACAAGCGGCCATCCGCCGTCATCACTTCAATGCCAATTCCGGGCACCGCCTCTTTGATATCACACAACGCCTGCATCGCGACAATTTCCGGCAAAACCTTGTTTTGCAGCCGGCGCTTGTTGTCAAAATCATAAATCACGCTTCCGCCATATGTAATGGCGGGGGCGTTAATTTTCAGCTGTCCCAGCTGCCGCTTTACCGATTCTGTTGTGCGCCCTGTCGCCACGGTAAACCGTCCGCCCATAGACATAAACAGCTCAATCGTCAATTTGTTTACCTGCGGCAGCCCGCCCTCGGCGCTTAGCAGCGTATTATCCACATCGCAGACCACCAAACAATCTTTGACGGACTGTATCATTTTCAACACCCTTTCCTGCACAGCCTTTTTTCTACCACATGCAGAAGGCTATACGCCTCCCTTTGGAGACAACTTGCTGATAAACGTCTTAAAGTAAGGCGGAAGCTCACTGTCAAATTCGATATATTTTCCTGTGGCGGGATGCACAAACCCAAGCACCTTCGCGTGCAGACATTGACCCTCCAGCTGTGTCAGCACCTTGCGCGGGCCATACACCGGGTCGCCGGCCACAGGATGCCCAATGCTTGCCATATGCACACGGATCTGGTGGGTGCGCCCGGTTTTCAAGCGCACCGACAAATGCGTAAACCCTTGGTAACGCGCCTCTACCCGATAAGAAGTGTACGCATATCTTCCTTTGTCCGGCACAACGGCCATTCGCTTTCTATCTACCGGATGACGCGCAATCATCCCTTCTACAAAGCCTTCATCCTGTGAAAATCCGCCGTATACCACGGTGTGATACACGCGGGTAATGCTGTGCTCGGCAAACTGCTGCGAAAGGGAAAGATGTGTTTCGTTGTCTTTTGCCACCACCAGCAAGCCGCTGGTATCTTTATCAATACGGTGAACAATGCCGGGGCGAATTTCGCCGTTAATCGCCGACAAATTTTCCCCGCAATGGTACAAAAGTGCATTCACGAGCGTGCCGTCGGGGTTTCCTGCCGCCGGATGCACCACCATTCCCTTGGGCTTATTCACCACCAGCAAATTGGCGTCCTCATACACAATATCAAGCGCAATTTCCTGCGCCGGGGTTTCCAGCGGTTTGGGGTCCGGCAAGCAAAGCGTCACTTTTGCCCCGGCTGCGGTTTTTGTGCTTTTCGACACCGTTTTTCCGTTATACTGCACCGCCCCATTTTCCAAAAGGGTTTGCGCATAACTGCGCGTCACTTGTTCAAATACAGCTGCCAAAAAAGCATCCAGCCGTATCCCGGCATGTTCTTCATCCACAAAAGCTTCAAGAAGTTCCATGCTCTGTTTCACTGCCTTTCCGCTCGGGTTCACCGCTTTTCTTTCGTTCTTCTAAAAACACATACAAAATCAGCATGGCAGCACCCACACAAACAAAACAATCAGCCACATTGAACACTGCAAAATCCACAAAAGTGGTTGCAAAAAAGTCCACTACCACCCCGGTTCGCACACGGTCAATCAAATTGCCAAGCCCGCCGCCAATCAGCAGCACAAGAGCCGTACGCTCCAGGCGTTTGGGTGGTTTTTTCCAAAACAGATACACGGCAAGTGCCGCAATGGCAATACCGGTGAAAAGAATCAAAAATAAACGCGCGCCCGCAAAACTGGAAAACGCCGCACCGTCGTTCAGCACAAAGCGCAGCTCCATAATACCCGGGATAAAAGGCATTGTTCCCACGGGCTGCAAATATAATTGTGCGAAATACTTGGTCAGCTGGTCGAGCACAACACAACCTAAAATTCCTAAAACGCTCCAAATCAACATGCTTTGCTCCTTTCGGTTCCTGCCGAGGTGCTAAATCACAGGCGGCACACTTGAATACCCGATCTGTCTTTGCAGATGACGGCCGCCGCCTTTTTGACTGATCCCCCTCGGAAAACACCGCTTCCCAACGCAAAAAAAACAGCGGCGTAGCTTCGTTACGCCGCTGTTCACATCAATGGAAGGTGATGTCCTCATACGTTCCATAAGCAACATCTTTTTTGGAACGTGTCTTGCGTGCGGCCGGTTTTCTTTTGGGCTTTGGCTGCGGCATCGGCTCCTCGGGCTCTTGCTGTACTTCAACCTCCGGCTCTTGGAAATCAAAATAATCCTCGTCTTGGTAATCTTCTTCCTCTTGCTCGTCCTCAAATGAGTCGAACAGCATGTCATCGCCGTCGTCCAACGTTTCTTCCTGCTCCTCGTCCATTAAGAAAGCGTCATCGTCAAGCTCCTGCTCGTCTTCCAGCTCAAACTCTTCCGCCGGTTCCAGCGCTTCCTCCTCGGCAATCTCCTCGGGGGCTTGTTCCTGCACTTGCTCTTCTTCCGGGTGCGGCTCCTGCGGTTTTTCCGGCTCATCCGGCTCCACCTCAATGTGGCGCTCCTCCGGCAAAACGCTCAGCAGCTCAATGTGCTGGCGGTACATATCCAAAATGTTTTTCTTAAAGTGCGTAACCTCCGCCTTCAAGCTGCGCAGCTCTTCCTCGGCATCGGCCACCACCTGGCGCGCTTCTTCGCGCAGACGGCTTGCTTTATTATTGGCGTCATATACAATCGTTTCCGCTTTTTGGCGCGCTTCGTAAATCACGCTTTCGCCCATTCTCTGCGCATTCAGCAAAGCCGTTTTCAGCGTCTCCTCATCATTGCGATACTGGTCTACTTTTTCCGCTAAGATATACAGCTTTTTCTCGATATCCTCTTTTTCGCGTTCTTTGCGCTCAAACTCAGCGGCAACCTGTGCCAAAAACTCGTCTACCTGGTCCATGCGGTAGCCTCTGCCCAGAGTTTTATCAAACACGGCATTTCTGATGTCATCCACGGTCATAAGAGAATACCCCTCTTTTCTAAAATTGGCAATAAGTGATAAAAGTCCTGCCCTTTTTGCTCTGTGCGCCCACTGCGCACAACTCGTACTTTCCGTACCCCTTCACGCGCACTACATCATTTTCATACATAGCTTCGTGCTGGCGTGCCGTCTGCACATGGTTAATGCTCACCGCGCCCGCGCGAATCAGGGCTCCCGCTTCGGAACGGCTGACGCGCAGCATAGCTGACAAAACAGCATCCAAACGAAGCGAGGCCACGCTTGCGGTGCGCTCTGTGCGATGCTCCTGCTGCACGGGCTGCTGAACGCTCTCCTCGCAGTGTACCGTGCATCTTCCAACGCCGGTCAGTTCATTTAAAATACACTGTACAGCCACGCGGCGCGCATAGACAAAAGCCCCTTTCTCATCGGGCAGAATATCGCCCAGCGTCTCACGGGTGAGGCCCAAAGCCATCAGTGCGCCCAAATAGTCGCGATGCGTTAAGCGCTTGGCCTCGGCGCCTGCCTCGATGCGCACACAGCCGATTTCAAACACTTCGTCGCAAAGATTTTCCTCGCAATTGGAAAACGCCAGCACACAGCGCTCGGCACTTTCATAACCGCCGAATGCACGCATTGCAGCGCCGCTTGCATTGCCGGCAGCCAGGGCAAGCTCCAACTCGCGGTCGCTTAAAAAACCGATTTTTTTCACGCCGCCGTAAACGGAGCCCATTGCCAGCTGCGAAACACGCCGCACCAGCAAGCGTTCTTCGTCGTTACACGGCGGGCGATATCCGCGCTTTTTGTGCTCAGAAGAAGACGCCATTGCTTTCCAGCTCGTCCAGCAAGTCGCCCATAATATCGACGTTGAACGGTGTAATAATGAAGGTGCTGTTTGCCACACGCTTCATCTGACCGTGGTTTGCATACGCTACACCGGACAAAAAGTCCACCAAACGGCGGGAAACCTCCTTGCTGGTTCCCTCCAAGTTCAAAACAACCGTTCTTTTTGCATTCAAATGGTCTGCAATGGCAGACGCATCCTCAAAGCGCTCGGGCTTTACCAGTACCACCTGCAGCGGTGCAGAAGAAGCCATGTTTACCACCTTTCCCGGGCGGTTGGCCGCCTCGTTTGTTTGTTCATAATGACTGTTATGATTGTTTGTACGATTGGTGTGCTGCTCTTCTTCGGCATACTCTTCCTGAGTGTCTTGTTCGTACTCCTCATCCTCGTACTCTTCATCCTCATCGGTCGGGGCGCCCATAATGCCTTTCAGCTTATCCAACATACTCATAAAAAAGAGCTCCTTTAATTACGTTTCATACGCTTTGGTATCATTATCTATTATCCTAGTTTTTCGCCTGCTTGTCAATAGCTCACATTCCACGCCGGACATTAGGACAGCAATTTACCGTCGTGAATATCCTTTCCGGTTCGGATGACGTTGTCATAGTATTTTACCTCGTTGACGCCATCCTCGTACACATCGCTCAAAATCACCTGTGACTCGCCTTCAAACAGCACTTTCACAGGCCGCCAGTACACCATATTTCCGCTTTTGACATAAATGCCGGTTTGTCCGTCGAGCACATGCAGCGCCTGTTTGCTGACGCTGAGGCCCTTGTAAGTCTCAAAAGAAATTTCCGCACGAGCCTGCTCCAGCGTTACAACGTCCTCGTTGATATACTCGCTCTCCAGCTCCAGCTTTGCCACGCCCGCGGCTTCATCCGGCGTAATGGACAAGACCGTTACAGGCACCTGCTCCGACGCACAGTCTGGAAAGGAAATGTTCAAAACATCGCCTTCGCGAAATTTTTCCGCATCGGATAAAGAAACCGTCGTGTAAAAATACCAATGATAGTCCAGCCAAAGCTTGCCCACTATGCCGGTGCTGTTAGCCTGCTGCGCACTCTGTGCCGCCTCTTGCAGCTGAGCGGGCGTCATTGCTTGGAGCTGTTCAATGCTGTATTGTTTTTTCTGCGAATCCATCGCCGAGACAAAATATCCGCCCGCACCGGCTGTGATATTCTGCGCCTGCGAAGAGGATGACAAAGCTTCCTTTTGTGCGTTGAGCTCGGCAATGCGGGCGGAAAAATCGGCCGTTTCATCCAGCTGTACCACCGTGCGGTTCATCGACAGCTGCAAGGTTCGATAGTCGCTGTTCAGGCCGGAAAAATCTCCGGTCTGTCCTGCCTCCAAAAGATGATATACCGCCGTCATCTTCTGCTTTTCCAATTCTTCCAAATCCATCAAGTTGCTGGCGCTGTTCTGCGACTCCTGCAAAATCTGAATTTCTTCATCAATTTTTCGTATTTTCTGTCCAATCGCGGCGGCATCCTCACTGGCATAAACCTGAGCCACCGCATCGCCCGCGGCAACGCGCTCTCCGTTTTGTGCCAAATAGTAAAGCGTTCCCTGCGCAGTCTGCGCAATTTCCACTTCGTTCACACCGATAATGCCATCGCACATCAGGGTGTCATCCAAGCTGTTCGGCATCGCCACTTCAATTACATAGGAGCGGTCTAAAATTAAAAACAGCTGAATCAGCACATAGCAAATCGGCACTGCCAGCAGCAAAGCCGGAAGCCAGTTACTTTTTACTTTTCGTGTCCAACGGCTCATACTTGCCTCCTGTTCGCTTTTGCATGTTCTTTGGCTGATTGGAATCAATCAGCGCGCTGGTCTGCGCCGGTCTTTCGCAAAAAAGCATCGGCAATTCTTTCGGCCGCAGCGGGGTCGGCAGCGCGTTCCCAGCGAATGCCGTCCATTCTGCGAAACCATGTCAGCTGACGTTTAGCATAATGGCGTGTCGCTTTTTTCAGTTCATCCACACAAGCCTCCAACGGCTGCACCCCCTCTAAAAACGGGAAGAACTCCTTATAGCCAATGGCCTGCACCGCCGTGTGCCAGCTGTCGCGGTGCTCATATACACAGCGTGCTTCGTCCAAAATCCCCTGCTGCATCATCGCGTCCACACGGCGCTCAATGTTTTCGTACAGCTCTGCGCGCGTCTCGTAATTCAGCGCATACAAGCAGGTGTCATACGGCTTTTCCGGCGGAAGCGATTGCGCCAAGCGCTGCGTCATGGTTTGGCCGCTTTGCAGATAAACTTCCAGCGCGCGCAGCACACGCCCGGCATTGTTGGGGTGCAGCGTTTTTGCATACGCCGCGTCCACTTCACATAAGCGCTGATACATCACCTCGGCGCCCTCTTGCTCCAGCTGCCGCGCAAGTGCTTCGCGCAGGGCGGGGTCTGTTTTTTCCTCCTCAAAGCGCACACCGTTCATTAGGCTGGAAAGATACAGCCCCGTGCCGCCTGCGATAATCGGCGTTTTGCCGCGGCGGTGAATATCCGCAATTTTCTCGGCAGCCGCCGCCGTCCAGTCCGCCACAGAAAAGCGCTGCTGAGGCGGTATCACACCGATCAAATGATGGGGCACCCCCTGCATTTCCGCTTCCGTCGGCGCCGCCGTCCCCACTGTAAGCCCTTTGTAAATCTGCATGGAGTCCGCGGAAATCACTTCTCCGTCGAGCGCCTTGGCCAGCATGACGGCCAGCGCCGTTTTTCCGCTGGCCGTGGGGCCGCACAGCATCAACACCTTAACCTTGTCTGCCAAATTGCTTTTCCAGCTCCTTTTGTGTGATTTTCAGCACCACCGGGCGGCCATGCGGACAAAACGGCGGGATCTCACCGTCCAGCACACGGCGCGCCAAACCGAGCAGCGTTTCCGGCGGGGTTTTGTCGCCCGCCTTAATTGCGGCGCGACAGGCAATCGAATGCAGCACCCACTCGGTTTTTTCGCTCATGGTATCATTGGGGTTTGCCATCAGGCGGCTCGCCACCTCAAGCACCAAATTTGGGATATCATGTTCTTCAATATCAGCGGGTACCGCACGCACAACGACTGCGCCTGTTCCAAAGTCCTCTACCTCGAGGCCGCTTTTCTGCAAAAGCTCCTGTGCGTCCAAAAGCGTGTGCTTTTCCTGCGCTGAAACCTGTACGGTCACCGGACACAAAAGCATCTGACTGCTGCGGACACCGAAACCGGCCATTAAATCTTCATACAAAATGCGCTCATGGGCGGCGTGCTTGTCAATCAAACACATCGCGTCTCCGCGCTGGGCAATTAAATAGGTGTGAAAGATCTCACCAATCAAACGAAGCGGCGGTGCTTCTTCTTTCAAAAGGGTAATCTGTTCACACGCCTCCGACGTTTGCGCCGGCATTGGCTGAACGGCCTGATTTGTGCAAGACACCGGCTCAACTGCCTTTTGCTCCTGCGGAACAGGCACACGGTGACAAGGCTCGTCCTCCTGCACAAAAATATCGGGTTTCACCTCGTAAGCCGCCCGAACAGACGACACGCTTTGCACCGAGGGTGCAGCGGGCGCTTCGCGCAAAGCACTCTGCTCTATCTTTTTGGAAAAATCGTTCATCCACTGATGACATGCTTTCAATTGTTCTCCGCTTGCCGTACCCGTTTGCGCAGGACGAGCAGCGGCAGCTTTCTCCGGTGCGCGCGTTTGTCCCAAAACAGGAGCCGCAGGAGTTCTCTCCTCCGCAAACGGTTCTTTTGCAGGTTCGCTTTCTTTCTGCGGCTTGTCTTGAAATGCAAATTCCCGAAAGCCCGTCTGCGGCTGCGCAAGCGCCGATTTCACCGCCGCATACACCGCTTCAAAAACGTCCTTTTCCCGCGCAAAACGAACCTCTGTTTTGGCGGGATGGACATTGACATCCACCATCTGCGGCGGCATGGTCAAATTGAGTACACAGCCGGGAAAGCGCTTTTGCATCAGCGTTCCCTGATAGGCAGCTTCCAGCGCGGCCATCATGGTGCGGTTTTTGACATAGCGGCCATTGATAAAGAAAAACTGCATGGAGCGGCTGGCGCGGCAAGCTGCGGGAGGCGTAATCAACCCGCTGACGGTCATTCCTGCACTGCTCATGTCCACTTCCACCAGTTCACGCGCAAAGTCACGCGAAAGCACTGCATAGGCCGCCCCGCGCACCGTTCCGTCACCCGGCGTTTGGAATTGAGCTTTTCCCTCTTTTAAAAATTTGACGCAAACTTCCGGGCGCGACAAGGCCAGCTGTGCTGCAACGTCCGCCACATAGCCCGCTTCTGTCTGGTCTTTTTTCAAAAACTTCATGCGCGCAGGGGTGTTGTAAAACAAATCCCGCACGGTAAAGGTAGTCCCTACGGGACGGGCCGAAGGCTCCAGCCCTTGCTCCACACCGCCCTCCACACGGTAGCAGGAAGCAAATTCGTCCTCCTGCGTTTTCGTTACAACCTCTACGCGCGACACACTGGCAATGCTGGCCAGTGCCTCACCGCGAAAGCCCAGCGTCAAAATATGCTCCAAATCTTCTTCCACGGCAATCTTGCTGGTTGCGTGGCGCACAAAGGCGGTGGGCAAGCTTTCCGCCTCAATGCCCGTTCCGTCGTCCGATACCTGAATCAGCGAAACGCCGCCGCGTTCAATTGCCACGGTGATGTGCTTTGCCCCGGCATCCAGCGCATTTTCCATCAGCTCTTTTACCACGGAAGCGGGACGCTCCACCACTTCCCCCGCCGCAATCAACTCGGCGGTGTGCGGGTCTAAAACATGTATTTTAGCCATCGTGCTGCGCGCTCCTTCTCGCGGCTGCCAGCTCCTGCTTGCAATCGTATAAGTAACTCAGCGCTTCCAGCGGCGTCAAGGTTTCAACATCCAAGTCCGCCAGCTTGTCCAAAAGCACTTTCTCAGCTGCTTGTGCGCCGCTTTGAGCTTGTGCAAGCGATGCGTCGGCCAAGGGAATCGCGGCGGGTACCGGCGCAGACTGTTCCAGCACGTTTAAAATTTCGCGGGCGCGGTGTGTCACTTCATCGGGCAAGCCCGCCAGCTTCGCCACCTCAATGCCATAGCTGTCATCGGCCGGGCCGCGCACAATGCGGCGCAGAAAAATCACATCCTCGCCGCGCTTTTTCACCGCGATATTATAATTTTTCACGCCCTCCACTTTGCCTTCCAAATCGGTCAGTTCGTGGTAGTGCGTGGCAAACATCGTTTTGCAGCCAAGGCCGCTTGCGTCGTCGGCAATATGCTCGGCCACGGCACGGGCAATGCTCATGCCGTCAAACGTTGAGGTTCCTCGCCCGATTTCGTCTAAAATGACAAGGCTCTTTTTCGTTGCATGGCGCAAAATATCCGCTACTTCGGTCATTTCCACCATGAAAGTAGACTGCCCGGACGCCAAATCGTCCGAAGCACCCACGCGCGTAAAAATCGCATCTACCACACCGACATGGCAGTGCTTGGCTGGAACAAACGAGCCGATTTGCGCCATCAGCACAATGAGCGCCGTCTGACGCATAAACGTTGACTTTCCCGCCATGTTCGGCCCGGTAATCAAGCACAGCCTGTCGGACGTGCCGTTTAAAAGCGTATCATTCGGCACAAAGAGCGACCCTTTCAGCATTTGCTCAATCACGGGATGGCGGCCCTCTGCAATCTTAATGCGGTCATCGTCGCTGATTTCCGGGCGAACGTACTCGTTTTTCACGGCAACTGCCGCAAATCCCGTCAGCACATCCAGCTGGGCAAGCGCTGTCGCTGTGCGCTGGATACGCGCTGCCTGTGCCGAGGTATCTTGCAAAAGCGCTTCAAACAGTTCGCGCTCCAGCACCGCCAAACGCTCATTGGCACCTAAAATTTTGTTTTCCAGCTGCTTGAGTTCTTCGGTAATATAGCGCTCGGCATTGGCCAGCGTCTGCTTGCGGATAAAGCCCTCCGGCACCTGCTGGGAAAACGACTTGCTCACTTCGATATAGTAACCGAATACGCGGTTATAACCAATTTTCAGCGTACGAATGCCCGTTTCCTCTTTTAAACGCGCTTCCATCGAGCCTAAAAAGCCCTTACCGCCATGCACAATGTCGCGCAGCTCGTCCACCTCGGGGCTGTATCCCGCGCGGATGACGTCCCCATCTTTGAGCGACACCGGCGGATCCTGCGTGAGCGCAGAGAAAATGCGCTCTTTTAAATCGGTCAGCTCGTCAATTTCATCCAGCAAAGTGCACATCAGCGTGCTTTGCGCTCCCTGTGCCGTCTGCTTGATGGCGGGCAGCTGGTCGCATGTTTGCGCCAGTGCATACAGCTCACGCGGGCCCGCCGAGCCGTAAACCGTGCGCGTTAATAAGCGCTCAAGGTCAAAAACGCGCTCCAGCGACGCGGAAAGCTCCTCGCGCATCACGGTTTGATGGACAAGCTCCTGCACCGCGTCCAGACGTTCATTGATTTGCACAGCATCCACGAGCGGACGCTCCAGCCACGAACGCAGCAGACGTTTTCCCATGGCGGTCTGGGTGTGTTCCAACACCCAAAGCAGTGTGCCGCGCTTTTCTCGTCCGCGCATGGTTTGCGTTAATTCCAAGTGCGTCCGCGCTGTGGGGGAAAGCTGCATGTACTCCGCTTTTGCGTAATACTCCACAGTTTTTAAGCGCTCCACACCTTTTTTCTGCGTTTCGTTTAAGTATTCAATCAGCACTGCTAACGCGGTTGCCGCCGGGTCGTCCGCTTCCAAGCCGATTTCTTTGGAAAAATTCGCCCCAAACTGCTGTTCCAGCGCTTGGCGGCAGCGCTCGGGCTGATAATTTTCTTCGTCCAAAAGCTCGGCGGCACAGGCCAGCTGCTGCTTCATATAAGCAGTCACTTGCTTATATGGCAAAATCGCCTCGTTAAACAGAACCTCGCTCGGCGTGTAGCGCGCCAGCTCGGCAATTAGGGCAAGCTCCAGTTTTTGTGCTTCCAAACACGTCACGTTTGCCGTTCCGGTGGAAATATCAGCAAAGCAAAGCCCCACGCGCGGACCGTCTACAAATACACTGGCAATGTAGTTGTTGCGGTCGTCTTGGAGCATACTGTTTTCGATGACGGTGCCGGGCGTCATTACGCGCACAACATCGCGTTTGACAATTCCCTTTGCCTGCGCCGGGTTTTCCAGCTGTTCACAAATGGCTACCTTATACCCTTTTGCAATCAATTTTGCCACATAGCTTTCGTAGGAATGAAACGGAACACCGCACATGGGGGCGCGTTCTTCCTGTCCGCAGTCGCGGCCTGTCAGGGTCAGCTCCAGCTCTTTGGAAGCCAAAATGGCGTCGTCAAAAAACATCTCGTAAAAATCGCCCAAGCGAAAAAACAACAGCTTGTCGGGATGCTTTTTCTTAATTTCAAAATATTGCTGCATCATTGGGGAAAGCCCAGCCATGAATTGCACCGTCCTCTTGTTTTCTGCGGGCACGGCCTTTCTGCGCCGTGCCCTGTTTTCCCGTTCTAGCGCTCAAAAACAGAAATGCCCGCTTTTTGAAAAGAAGCGTGCATTTCTGAAATGGCATCTTGTGTTTAGTGGCAGCCGCTGCACGAAGCGCAAGAGCCGCTGCATCCGCCTGTCGGCTGCTCCACCGTCATGGGGTCGCCGCCGTTGACAGCCGTTGTGATGATGGCGTTCACCCAAGCCATCACCGTCTCCATCTCCTGCTTTGCCTCGTTATAAGCCTTCATGCTTTCATTTTCCATAATGGCCTGGTACAGGTCATTGACACGGGTATTCAGCATGGCCACACGGTCTTTGTCTTTTTCTTCTGCCGACTTCGACAGCTCGCTGTTCAAGTCGATACGAGCCAAGTTGAAATCTCCAATCAGCGTTTGCAGTGTTTCGTCGGCGTCATTTTTCTCGGTTGTACCCTTCAGAGCCAGATACTCCGCTTCCTTTTGCAGCTGCGCTGCGGCCTCTTTAAACAAATCAATTGCACATTTTGCCATGAGTTTCAATCTCCTTTTATTCTCAAATTTCTATTTTCTGTTTCTTTGCCGAAAGTCATGTCAAGCTTCAGCAAGCTCGCCTTTCAGCACGGCGCCCTTTGCGCCGGTGATTCGCACATTGGCAAACTGCCCCAGCGGCGCTTTTTGGGCAAACTCAACAATCATATTATTGTCCAAACGCCCCGTTAATACGCCCGGTGTTCGGCCTTCGCTTTCCACCAAAACGCGCTGCACCTGACCCACCAGCTTTTGCGTTAAGCGGGCAACAATTTCATCCTGCAAGGCAACAATCTTGCCAATGCGTGCCGCTTTTTCCTCGTGCGGGGTAGCGTCGGGCATTTCTGCCGCTTTCGTCCCGCTGCGCTTGGAATAAATAAAGGTAAACAGCTGCATATATTCCACGCGGCGGATCAGCTCCATCGTTTTTTCAAAGTCCTCCTCCGTTTCACCGGGGAAGCCCACAATAATATCGGAGGAATACGTCATGTCCGGCACACGTTCTTTTGCATAGTCCATCAAATCGAGGTAGCTTTCCACCGTGTAGCGGCGATTCATTTTGTCCAAAATTTCGTTCGAGCCGGACTGCACGGGCAAGTGCAGGTGGTGGGAAAGATGAGTTCCGGCGGCAATGGTATCAATCAGCTTTTTGGTGGCGTCCTTCGGATGGCTGGTCATAAAGCGGATGCGGTAATCTCCCGGCTCTTTATCCAGCAGGGCGAGCAAATCGGCAAAGTCCAGCCCTTCGTCCAGCCCTTTTCCGTAGCTGTTGACATTTTGACCCAGCAGTGTAATGTCGCGGTAGCCCTCTGCCAAAAGGCCGCGAAACTCCGCCAAAATATCGGCGCTTTTGCGGCTTCGCTCCCGCCCGCGCACATAGGGCACAATGCAGTAGGTGCAAAAGTTGTCGCACCCGTACATAATGGGCAGCCATGCGCGGAACGATGACCCTCTTTGGATGGGCATTTCTTCCACAATTTCCGTTCGCTCCACCGGCATTTGCATCACGCGCTTATGGCCGGTAATGCGCTTGGCAATCAGCTGGGGCAGGTTGTCAATAGCGTTCACGCCGAACACAATATCGACAAACGGATAGCTCGCCTTGAACTTTTCCACAATTTGCTTTTGCTGTGCCATGCACCCGCAAACCGCAATCATTAAGCGCGGATTTTGTTCTTTCAGCTTTTTGAGCGCACCGACGTTGCCGAACACCCGCTGCTCGGCATGTTCCCGCACGGCGCAGGTGTTAAAAATAATGAGGTCGGCTTCTTCCGGCGCAGCCGCACGGCCATAACCCGCATTGACCAGCACACCCAAAATCTTTTCGCCGTCGTTCACATTCTGCTGACACCCGAACGAATGAACAAAAGCGGTGGGCGGGGCATCCTGATAATAATCCAGAATGACCTTTGCCGCCGCCTCGTTTTTTACAAAATGAATCGTCTGCATGACATCCCTCAAATCCTTTTCGATTCAATATTCTGTCTTAGTATACTACTTTTCTATGGTTTGCGCAAGAAAATTTCGTTCATTTCTTTGTTTTCAGAATCCCCTGGACTTTTTCGCCTAAATGTCTTACGATAATAAAAAATTCTTTTCCGTATTTCTGAAAACATGACGCAAAAAAATTTAAAAATTTTTTTAAAACATATGAATGGATTGTCACTGCCCATTCGTATTAGGGGTGAAACCGGTTCAAACACGGAACGAAAAAGAAAAAACGGAGGGAATTACGATGGCAAAGAAATTATTCACTGGAATTGCTGTTGTGGCTTTGATTGGCGTTTTCCTCGGCGCACACCGCTCGGCCTCGGCATCGGCTGGTTCCTATTTTGGCCTGTGCCGCGGTGCTGTTTCTCGCGGTTCTTGCCTACCCGGTTTATTTTTTACCCACCTGCGTCATCAGCGTGGACATCAACCCCTCGCTGGAGCTTGGCGTTAACCGCTTTGACCGCGTGGTGTCCGTCACCCCCATGAATGAGGACGCCAAGGCTCTGGCAGGCTCGCTCAATCTTCAATTTTTAAACTATGAACAAGCAGTCGAAACGCTCGTTTCCACTGCGGAAATTCAGTCTCGTTTAGAAAACAATGAGCTTTTATCCATTACCGTGGTAGAAGCAGACAACGAACAGTCGCAGCGTATTTTGGCAGGCGTTGAGCGCTGTACACAGGAACACCAAAACGCCCACTGCTATGCCATAACGCCAAACGAAGCCGAAGCCGCCCATGAATGCGGCCTTTCCTATGGCAAATACCGCGCATTTTTAGAGCTTCAAGCGCTCGACCCTACCGTCACCGCCGAGGATGTTCAGGGGCTTACCATGCGCGAAATGAGAGAATGGATCATGGCGCTGGAAAACCCCGAGAATGATACTACCACCTCCCCGACGCCCTCCACCCAAGGGGCGGCAGAACAAGGACAAGGACAGGGACGGAACCACGGGCAGGGGCAAGGACACGGCCATGCCTATGGGAAACAGCGCTGGGCTTTGGACAATTCCGCAGCTTAACAAGCTTTTCTTGATTGAGTAAACCTCAAATACCAAAATGGATGTGTCGCAAAACGAAAGTTCTTCGGTGCATCCTTGACAAAAATTTATATTCCTGCTTCTGTTAGGATGGGTGTTTTGTGCTGTCCGCGCATATTGTCACAGTTTAAAAACACTAGGGGCTTTTTGAAACGTCAAAATTTTCAGTTTTTCCTACAAGCATCCGTGCGTTTCTTTGTGTTCAGATATGCCCTAAACCGTTTTCCATAAAATATTTTTTCTATTCCAGTGTATCATTGCAAATAAAATGGGAATATGATATAATGCCCATAGGCAAAGAAATGATGTGAGTGTCCAAATGACACGAAAAGCCCCCGGAGGTCGCAACTCCGGGGGCTTTCTATTCCGTTTCGGGTGGGTGGCTTAAGCCCAAGGCTGGCTGCCAACTAAATTTCTCTGTCCAGCCATTTGCAAATGTAATAGGCGATTACGCTTGCCAAGACAGAGATAAGAAATGATATGATGAAGTCCAAACAACACACCCCCTTCCTCTGCCGGTCTAGGGGTGGCAGCTCGAACATTATACCACAAAAAACGACAAAGCAAAAGGCACACAAACCGTCATGTTTGTGTGCCTTTTATGCGTTTTGAACATCTTGTCAGTATGCGGTACTGTGCCATTAACAGAACAGCTTTTTCTGGCTAGGGCGTTAGAATTTCCATGCACGCCTATGAATTTCAACGAAGATTCTAAAGGCTATTTTGTGACCGCTCTGCTTAAAAGAAAGAAACCTGATTTGATTTGGGCAAATCGCCTAATGCGCCAATTTGCATTAACGCGTCCATAATAGTGGACGAAGCCCCGGTTGCCGATTGCAGTTCATCGGCGGAAAGATAGCTTTGCCCGTTCATGGTCGCTTCTTCCATTGCATTGGCAACGCTGTCGCCCAAGCCTTTCAGCGCCATATACGGCAGACGAATTTTTCCGTCCTCGATGACATACACCTTTGCACGGCTTTTGCCAATGCGGATGGGCAAAAATTCATATCCGCGCTGGAGCATTTCGTTTACGATTTGCAGGCTGGCCAAAATTTCTTCGTCCTTTGCCTTCTTTTCTTCGCGCAAACGCATTTCCACTTCGCGGATGTGCTGCTTTGCCACCTTTGCCCCGCCGACGGCGGCTTCATAGTCAATATCTTCACCGCGCACAGTGAAAAAGGTGGCGTAAAACGCCAGCGGATGGTACACCTTAAACCACATCAGCCGCACCGCCGCCATCAAATAGGCCACAGCATGGCCTTTGGGGAACATGTACTTAATTTTTTTGCAGCTGTCCAAATACCATTCCGGCACGCCGTGCTCGCGCAGCATTTCCTCATCGCCGTCGGGGAACCCGCCTTTTGCCACTTTTCCCTTTCGGGTCAGCTCCATAATTTGAAAGGCTTTTTTCGGTTCTACGCCCTTGTGCATCAAATAGGTCATAATGCTGTCACGGGTGCCGATTACGTCGGAAATCGTGCAAATTTTATCGCGGATTAAATCTTGCGCATTGCCGTTCCAAACGTCTGTACCATGCGAAAGCCCGGAAATTTGAATTAAGTCCGAAAAGCTTTTCGGCTGTGCTTCAATCAGCATGTTGCGCACAAAGTGCGTACCCATTTCAGGAATTCCAAACGTTCCCGTCAAGCTGTCAATCTGTTCGCTTGTCACGCCCAGCGCCGCCGGGGAAACCAGCAGGGAAATCACCTTTTGGTCGTTCATCGGCACATCCGCCATGCGAATGCCCGTCATGTCCTCCAGATATTTGTACATGGTGGGAACGTCGTGTCCCAGCTCGTCCAGCTTCAAAATGGTTTCGTGCAGATATTTAAACTCGAAATGCGTGGTAATCACGCCTTTGTCCTTATCATCCGCCGGGTGCTGCACGGGGCAAAAGTCGTACACATCATAATTGCTCGGCACAACGACCATGCCGCCGGGGTGCTGTCCTGTGGTACGCTTTACCCCTACGCAGCCCTGCGCCAAGCGCAGCTCCTCGGCATGGTTGACGGTTTTTGATCGTTCCTCCAGATATTTTTTCACATAGCCAAAGGCGGTTTTATCCTGCAAGCCGCTGATGGTCCCCGCTTTAAACACATGGTCTTTCCCGAAAATGTCCTCGGTGTAGCGGTGGATTCGCCCCTGCACATCACCGGAAAAGTTGAGGTCAATATCCGGCTCCTTGTCGCCGTCAAAGCCCAAAAAGGTTTCAAACGGAATTTCATGGCCGTCCACCATGCACTTGGTGCCGCAAATCGGGCAGTTGCGGTCAGGCAGGTCAAAGCCGTCTGCCACAGAGCCATCAGTGAAGAACTCATTCCACTGGCATTTCGGGCAAAGATAATGCGGCGACAGGCTGTTCACCTCTGAAATACCCGAAAAGTGCGCCACGGCGGATGACCCAACGGAACCACGCGAGCCGACCAAATAGCCATAGTCCTCACTTTTCAGCACCAAACGCTGTGCGATAACGTAAAGCACCGCAAAACCATGACGGATAATGGAATCCAGCTCGCGCAAAAGCCGATCCTCCAAAAGCTGCGGCATGGGGCTGCCGTAGCGCCGCCGTGCGTTGCGCAAAGTGTCCTCCCACAAGCTGGTATCCGCGCCTTCAATGCTGGGCGTGTACAAGCCTTTGGGGATGGCGCGCACGTCATCGTCAATCAAATCAACAATTTTATTGGGATTTTCCACCACAATTTCAAAGGCTTTTTCTGCGGGCAGATAGCTGAACTGCCGCAGCATATCGTCTGTGGTGCGGAAGTAAAGCGGCGCTTGCTGGTCGGCATCGGAAAAGCCGTTGCCCGCTTGCAATACGGAGCGGTAAATATAGTCCTCCGGGTTGGTAAAATGCACATCACCGGTCGCGACAACAGGTTTCCCCAGCGCTTCGCCCAATCGAATGACCGTTTCATTAAACTCCTGAATTTTTTCCATGCTGTCTACAATGCCCTGCCGCAGCATGTACTCGTTATTGCCCAGCGGCTGCACTTCCAGCACGTCGTAGTAAGAGGCAATCTCCTGTAATTCGGCAAAGCTTCTACCGTCCACAATGGCGCGGTACAGCTCGCCCGCTTCACACGCCGAGCCGATCAGCAGTCCTTCTCGATGCCGGTTTAACACGCTGCGCGGAATGCGCGGCACTTTAAAAAAGTAATCCATGCTGGCAGCACTGATCATTTGATACAAATTTTTCATGCCGAGCTGATTTTTCACCCAAATCATCAGGTGAAAATTCTTTTTCGCCAAGGCTCGTGCGCCGCCTAAACCGGTATTGATTTCCTCCACCGTTTCAATCTTTCGCGCGCGCAAATCCTCCAGCATTTTTTCAAAAATCTGCGCCAAAGCACGTGCATCGTCACAGGCGCGGTGATGCTCAAAGGGCGGAATTCCCAAATACTTGCCAATGGTATCCAGCTTATAGTTGCGAAGCCCCGTATAGAGTGCTTGTGCCAAAGGCAGGGTATCAAGATAGACCGGCTGAAAATCCACACCGTCCCGCTCAGCCTGTGCTTTTAAAAAGCGAATGTCAAAGCTGTGCGCATTGTGGGCAATCAGCGGGCGGCCATTCACCCAAGCAAGAAAATCTTGCAGCGCCTGGGTAGGGGCAGGGGCATCCTTTACCATTTCGTCGGTAATGCCCGTCAATTCCGTCACTTTTTCTGGAATGTGGCATCCGGGGTTGACAAAGGTATTATAGCTCTCCCCTATCACCCCGTTTTCTACAACAACTGCGCCGATTTCCGTCATATGGCAATTGGCCGGCGACAAGCCCGTCGTTTCCAGGTCGAACACGATAAACGAGCCGTCCAGCCCCATTTCTGTGCGCCCATAGACAACCGGCACCATGTCATCGACAAAATAAGCTTCACAGCCGTAAATCAGCTTAAAGCCGGGGTCTTTTTTGCGGATAGCATCTGCGGCAAGCATCGCCTCGGGATAGCCCTGCACTACGCCGTGATCGGTGATGGCAACAGCGCGATGCCCCATCTTATGCGCAAAGCGGACAATTCCGCCGGGGTCACAAAAGCCGTCCATAGAGCTTTGTTTTGTGTGCAAATGAAGCTCTACACGCTTTTTTTCTGCGGTGTCCTCGCGCATTTTCCGCTCCACCTTGAGTACATCGTAAGGATAAATGACATAGTCCTTATCATAACGGTCAAAAGTGCATTCTCCCCGCACCACCAGCGTGTCACCGTTTTGCAAGTCCTCCCAAACAGAGCCATCCTCTGTCATGTTCATACGGATTTTCAAGCTGATGGAGCCGCTGTAATCCGTCATGGAAACGGAGTAAATTTTCATTTTGCTGCCCTTTTGCTCGGTGAGGAATACATCGCCCCACACCGTCACTTTTCCGGCAGCCATTGCCCCCAAATCTTTGAGAGCCGTCAGTTTTTGCGGCTGGAAGTGCTTTCCGCACAGCACCTTAACAGGCGTATCTGTCAGCTCCAGACCGTCAATCTTCATCGCTTTCTTTTTCGGCGGTTCTTTGTGCTGCACAAATACCACCGGCTCGGGCGGTGTTTGCGGCATTGCAATGGGAGATTGCGGCGCACCGTCCACCAAGCGCACCACGGGGAGCACACCGGTGCGCTGTTCAATGCGCTCGGCGAGCAGCTGCTCAAACTTCATCTGCCCCAAAAGGCAGGTTCCATTGAGAACCACCACGCGGATTTCACCGTCGCTCATTTCCACGCTTGCGCCATACAAAAAGCCGTTCAGCGGCATACCGTCCTCCCGAAGCTCCATGGCCAAATCCAGAACAGCCTGCGGGGTTAAACGGTCGTATTCAAACAACCCTTGCAGCGACACCAAAAAGCCCGGAAACAGCGGCGCGAGGGAGGCGCACAGCCTTGTGCGCAGCTCCCCCGCTACCGGCGCTACCGTTCGGTAAACCACCTTGATGATTCTCTTTTTCCGGTCGGCTTCTACGCGCTCCACCAGCGCGCCCGCGTAACCGGCCACAAAGTCGGCATCGGCGCAAAATTGCGGCCATAGCTCTGTCAATAATGGTTTCATTCCAATCCTTTCCCGAACGTTCTTTGGTTACACCAGCTTTTGCACTTCTTCGCAAAGCTGACCGACAATATCACCGCGCAGCGTGCGCACCTGCTGGCCTTTGATAAACAGCATGGCACAGCCTTTCCCGCCTGCAATGCCAATATCGGCGCCTTTGGCTTCGCCGGGGCCGTTCACTACGCATCCCATCACCGCCACCTTGATTTGCTTGTTGCAGCCGCGCAGACGCTCCTCCACTTCAGCGGCAATGCCCGCCACGTCAATATTGGTGCGTCCGCAGGTGGGGCAGCTGATAATTTCCGGGCCCGGTACAAAATGACCGGCTGCACGAAGAATGTCATATCCGGCGCGAATTTCCTTTTCCGGCTCGTCGGTGAGGGACACACGAATGGTGTCGCCAATGCCTTCCATCAAAAGGCCGCCGATTCCCATGGCCGACTTAATCAGCCCCATGCGGTAAGTACCGGCCTCGGTGACGCCCAAGTGCAGCGGATACTCGCATTCCGCAGCAAGCAGCCGATAGGCCTCCATCATAATGGGTACATTGGACGATTTAATCGAAATGACGATATCGTCAAAATCATGTTTTTCCAGCAAGCGAACGTGGTACATGGCGCTTTCCACCATGGCCTGCGGTGTCACGCCGCCATGCTTTGCCAAAATTTCCTTTTCCAGACTTCCGCCGTTGACGCCAATACGAATGGGAATGCCGTGGCTGCGGCACGCCTGTGCCACTTCTCTCACTCGTTCATCTGCACCGATATTGCCGGGGTTGATGCGAATTTTGTCCACACCTTCCTCCACGCACGCCAACGCGGCGCGATAGTCGAAATGAATGTCGGCCACAATCGGCATAGAAACGGCCTTTTTCAAAGCACGCACCACCGCGGCATCCTTGGCGGAAGGCACGGTAACGCGCACAATCTGGCAGCCCTCATGTTCCAGCCGCTTTGCCTGCTGCACATTTCCTTCGATATCCTCAATGGGTACATTGAGCATACTTTGCACCGCAACGGGACAATCCCCGCCGATTTTTACATTTCCAACCGTTACCACTTTTGCACGTCTGCGCATTTGAAACACTCCTTTCAAGCGGGCAGAAGCTTTGTCACATCGTTGAAGGTGGCAAACAGCATCAGCCCAATTAAAAAGACAAACCCTGCCGCATTCACGGCAATCTCATACTTCTGCGGAATAGGCTTGCGGCGTATCGCCTCTAAAATCAAGAAAATCAAACGTCCCCCATCCAGTGCCGGAATCGGCAGCAGGTTGAACACGCCCAAGTTGACCGTGATGAGCGCAATGAGCAGCATCAGCGGCTGCCAGCCCATGCCGGTCGCCTCACCAATCACCTGTACAATCCCTACCGGGCCGGATAAATTGTTGATGGGCACACGGCCTGTCACAACGTCCACCAGACTCAGCGCAACCATTCGCGCATAAGAAACGGTCCAGCGCCCGGCCTCAGCCAGTACATTGCCCACCGTTTTTTCCAACGGGTACACTTTGAAATCCAGCACCATGTAGGAAACGCCGTCCTGTGTTTGCGTATCAAAAACAACATCCTCCAGCTGTACACGCTTGCCGTCACGCAGAACCGTTAAATCTACGGTGGCGTTTTGCGTGCGCGCGAATTCATAGCTGATGTCATTTGCGATAAAGCAGCGGCGGCCATTCACCGCCAAAATGGTATCGCCCACTTGCAGCCCTTGGCGCTCGGTGGCCGCATCGGGGTAAAATTCTCCCACAGTGCGGCTTAAAATGGCTTGCTGCGACAGCACCACGCCCAGCAAAATGAGAAAGCCCAGCACAAGGTTCATCACCGCTCCGGCCACCGTCACTAAAATTCGCTTCCATACCGCTGCCTTTTGAAAAGAGCCTTGGGCGTCGCTTTCCTCGTTTTCGCCTTCCATCATCACATAACCGCCGATAGGCAGCAAGCGAATCGAATAGTCCGTTCCGTTTTTGGAAAAGCCGAAAAGCCGCGGCCCCATGCCGATAGAAAACTCATTCACCGTGATTCCGCAAGCTTTCGCCGTCAAAAAATGGCCAAGCTCGTGAATCAGTACAACAACGCCGAATACAATCAGCGCAATTACAATGGTTATGACTGATGAACCCATGAAAAACCGCCTTTCCTTGCACAAAGCCGCCTATTCTCGGCCTATGCCCCCTCATTTTTTACACAGCACCGCCGCTTAAAAAAGCGGTCAGAACTGCCTTGCTGCCTCTAAAACATATGCACGCGCCATACGGTCACATTCATACACATCATCAATTGTATAGCTTCCGCCATAACTGTCGCGCTCCACAACGTTTTGCACCAGTTCCCCAATCTGCAAAAACGAAATTTTATCCTGCAAAAACAGGCGCACGGCCTCCTCATTCGCCCCATTGGCCGCACAAGGCCCTAAGCCGCCTTTTTCAATCGCCTTTTTGCAGGCAGGCAAACAGCGGAACGTTTCCTCGTCCGCGCGGTCAAACGTAATGCTTTTCAGCGTATCAAAATCCAGCTCCGGCGCACACGGCTTGCCGCGCTCGGGCCACGTCAGCGCATATTGAATGGGAATGCGCATATCCGGCACACCCAGCTGCGCCAAAATGGAGTGGTCGGAAAACTGCACCATCGAATGGATAATGCTTTGGCGCTGCACCACAATTTCCACCTGCCGGGGCGCAAGGCCGAACAGCCAAACGGCCTCAATCAGCTCCAAGCCTTTGTTCATCAGCGTGGCGGAATCAATGGTAATTTTTGCGCCCATGCTCCAGTTCGGGTGACGCAGTGCATCCTCCTTTTTCACATGGAGCAGTTCCTCGCGCGTTTTGCCAAAAAACGGCCCGCCCGAGGCTGTCAGCAATATTTTTTGCAAACTTTTGGCGGAGTATGCGTCCTGCAAACACTGAAAAATAGCAGAGTGTTCACTGTCTACGGGAAGCAGCTTGGCATGATGTTTTTCTGCCGCTTCCAGCACCAAAGCACCGCCTGTGACAAGGCTTTCTTTGTTGGCCAACGCGACATCACAGCCGCTTTCCAATGCAGCCAGCGTTGCGGGCAAACCAGCCGCACCGACCACCGCATTCAGCACCACATCCGCGCCGCTTTCCGCCGCCAATGTGCGCAGCCCCTCGGCGCCGCGCAGCAAACGGGGCGCTGAAGCCATATGAGCAAACGCAGCCTGTACCTTGTCCGCCGCGCTTTCGTCGGTAACAGCCACCATGGCGGGCTGGAATTCCTCCACCTGCTTGAGCAGCAAGTCGGTCTGCGTATGGGCGGCCAAGCCGGACACCTCAAAGCCTTCTGTGCGAATGACATCCAAGCTTTGTGTTCCGATGGAACCTGTGCTGCCTAAAAGCGTTACTTTTTTTGCCATATTCGACACCTGCTTTACACATTAAATTCTAACATCAGTTCCAAAAAGACACAAATAGTAATAAACGGCGCAATCAGCATGACGCTGTCAAACCGATCCAAAATGCCGCCGTGTCCGGGGAAAATTGTGCCGTAATCTTTAATTTCGCACTGGCGCTTCACCGCAGAGGCGGTCAGGTCTCCCAAAATTCCCAGCACGGAGCTGACCGCACCAACCAACGCAATGGCGACATAGTAACCCGCGCCGTACACTTCCAGCAAACGGTTCGGACCGAAAATAGCAGAAAAGACGGCTGTGATGACAATGCCCAAAACCACACTGCCTGCAATGCCGCCCACGGCTCCCTCCATGGTTTTTTTCGGGCTGACTTCCGGGGCCAATTTATGTTTTCCCAGCGCACATCCTGCAAAGTAGGCACAGCTGTCACCGCCCCAGGCAAATGCCAGCACCAAAAGCACGGCATACAAGCTTTCCCAAGTTTGCTCAAAGCAGCTGCGCAGATAAAGAAGCGAGTAAAAGCAAGCAACAATCATGCCCGCCAGCATCATCATTCCCGAAACGGATGCAAAAGACAATGTGTGGACACGAGCGATAACCGTACACGCCAAAAACAGTACCAGAAGATACAGCACAGGCCACATCACACTGCCCGGGAATAGCTCCTGACCCAAAAACAGCCACAGCGTGGCCGGAATAAATGCAGCAAACACTGGTTTGCAGCGAATCTGAAAAGCTTCATAAGCTTCATGAATGGCAATCAAAGAGACACACGCCAACACCAAATTATAAATCGGCGTTTCAAAAAATACCAATACGAGCGCCAACACGGCCAAGCCCACGATGGATGTTATGATTCTTGTTTTCATCGTCCACCTCTCACTTATAAGCCGCCGAAGCGACGGTTGCGCTTGCAGAATTCTAAAATTGCTTCGTCTAAATGGGCGCGTGTAAAGTCCGGCCATAAGACATTCATGCTGATAAACTCGGCATAAGAAGCCTGCCAAAGCATAAAGTTGGAAAGGCGCATTTCCCCCGAAGGACGCAAAATGAAGTCAGGGTCCTTCTGACCGTGGGTATAGAGATTGTCGGAAAAAAGCTCCTCTGTAATTTGCTGCGGTTCCAACGTTCCGTCTTTTACACGCTGTGCCAAAACTTGTGCGGCGTGCAGAATTTCCTGCCGGCCACCGTAGTTAATGGCAATATTCAAAAAAGTACCGGTGTTATTCTTTGTTTTTTCTTCCAAATCGTCCATCTTTTGCTGGAGACCTTTGGAAAGGCGGCTTCTGTCGCCCAAAAACACCAGACGATTGTTTTCCTTTTTGTAGTCGTAAGCCATGGTTAAATAATTGCCGAACAGCCGCATGATGGACTCCACTTCCTCCAGCGGACGCGCCCAGTTTTCAGTGGAAAAGGCATAGAACGTTACGCTTGCCAATTCCAGCTCATTGCAATAGTGAACCATGTCGCGGAACACCTCCGCGCCTTTTTTATGTCCTGCGGTACGCGGCAGCCCGCGCTGTTTTGCCCAGCGGCCATTTCCGTCCATAATAATTCCTACGGACAGTCCTTTTGCCAACTGTCGATACTCCTGCGTCATTGCGTCTCCTTCTTTCCCCATTTGTTGTCACTTACTCAAACGAAATGCCGCACGCTCACGCGCACGGCACTTTTTTACAGCTCCTGCATTCCTGCGAACACATAAAAGCCGCTTTGAGCCATCCGTCAACTCTGCTGCGGTGCTGGCTTAAATCTCCATAATTTCTTTTTCTTTTGCAGCACACACCGAATCAATTTCCTTGGTGGCTTTGTCGGTAATTTTCTGCATTTCTTCCTCTAAGCCCTTCTGATCATCTTCGGTAATGTCGCCCGCTTTTTTCATGCTTTTGAACTTATCCATCGCATCGCGGCGCACATTGCGCACGGCAATTTTTGCCTCCTCGCCCATGTGCATCACTTCTTTTACCAGCTGCTTACGGCGCTCCTCGGTCGGTGCGGGGAACACCAAACGCATTACGCGGCCATCATTGGTGGGGGTAATGCCGATGTCCGAGGACAAAATCGCTTTTTCGATTGCTTTCATCAAAGTGGCATCCCACGGGCTGATGGTCAGCACACGCGCTTCCGCCACAGCCACAGCCGCCACCTGGTTGATGGGGGTGGGCGCACCGTAGTAATCCACGGTTACTTTATCGAGCACTGCCGGGTTTGCACGTCCTGCACGCACAGAGGAAAGCTCCTTGCTCAAATGCTCAATGCTGTGGTTCATTTTATCTTGAAAAACTTTTGTTTCCGCACTCATGATTCTCTACTCCTTTTTTGACAGCTTATGCACTGTTATTCTTGCACCAAAGTACCGATGGTTTCGCCGCAAACAGCCTTTGCAATATTTTCCGGGTGCAAAATGTCAAACACCAAGATGGGCAAATGATTGTCACGGCACATCGTTGCAGCCGTGCTGTCCATCACTGCCAGCTGATCAGCCAGAACCTTCGTGAAAGTAAGCGTGTCATATTTTTTTGCATCGGCGTGCCTTTTCGGGTCTTTGTCGTAAACGCCGTCCACCATCGTGGCTTTGAAAATCACTTCGGCGTTAATTTCCGCCGCGCGCAGTGCGCTGGCTGTATCGGTGGAGAAAAACGGGTTGCCTGTGCCGCACGCAAAAATCACAACACGTCCTTTTTCCATATGGCGAATGGCGCGGTTTCGGATATACGGCTCTGCTACCTGCTGCATGGCCAGCGCCGTCTGCACACGCACCGGAACATCGAGATGCTCCAAAGCGTCTGCAACTGCCAAAGCGTTCATGGTTGTCGCCAGCATACCGATTTGGTCGGCACGGGTGCGCTCCATTTCACCAGAGGAGCGGCCACGCCAGAAGTTGCCGCCGCCAACCACAATTGCAATCTGCGCCCCTTTGCTGTGCGCCAGCTTAATGCCCTCACAAATTTTCTGAACCGTTTCCACGTCCAGCCCGAAACCCTGCTCGCCGGCAAGTGCCTCGCCGCTGAGCTTGAGAAGGATTCGATGATATTTGATTGCCATGATTTATTACACCGCCAAACAATTTCTTGATAGTGCTTTTATTTTACATGATTTCCGATGCAAAGTAAAGGCCTCTGCGATGCTTTT
Organism: Faecalibacterium sp. UBA1819; assembly: GCA_002315015.1. Classification (GTDB taxonomy): domain Bacteria; phylum Bacillota; class Clostridia; order Oscillospirales; family Ruminococcaceae; genus Ruthenibacterium; species Ruthenibacterium avium. The sequence continues at coordinate 86,550 of DCEX01000018.1, read as the reverse complement.
CATAGCCAATTCATATTTTACACTTTTTCCGCCGAACCAAGCGGTGATTTGCGGTCAGCTTTGGGCGGAAAATTCATTTTGTGCGCTGTTCCAGTAAACATCTTCCTGCCGTGAAGCCGCCCCCATGGCGCAATGTGATGCCTGACGGCTGCTTTTTAAGGGCAGGTAAACGCGAAACACAGCACCGTTTTGGTTTTCCGCCGTCACCGTACCGCCGAGCGCTTTCACAAAGACCGAAACCAGATAAAGCCCCAGACCTGCCCCGCTGTGAACGGCGCCGCCCTGTTCATCGCGCCAAAATTTTTCAAACAGCTGCCTTGCTTTTTCTCCGGGAAAGCCTTTTCCGTTATCGGCCACTGTCAAAAACAGCCCTTCGTTTTTCTGTACAATCGACACATGCACGCGCCCGCCTTCTTTTTTGGCATAGCGCACGGCGTTCGACAGCAAATTGATCATAATGCTTTCCAGATACTGCCGGTTGGAAAGCACATAAGGCGCTTCGTCCAGCGCCTCACTCTCTATTTCAAGAGCCACACCGCGCTGCTGCGCGTAAGGGCGCACACTGTCTGCCGTTTCGCGCCAAATCTCCACCACATTCAGCCACTCCAGACTTGGAGCGCTGTAACGGCTTTTGGACGCAAGCAGCAAATTGGTACTCATGCGCATACTGCGGCGAAGATTTTGCTCAAGTGTATCGCATAAAACGGCAAAACCGTCATCACTTGTTTCCCTCATGCGATGGCGAATCACCTCCAGGCTGACGAGTGCCGTAGCCACTGGTGCGCGCATTTCATGCGCCAAAACCGCCAGCGTGTCTGCCGGCAGGCTGCCGTCCTCCGGCACAAGGCGCCTGCCGTTATTCATCATCATATCCAGCTCATTGCCCACAAGTCCGGTGTGCAGCTGTTCGCCCAAAACATGCACCAGCCGTTTTGCATAGTCTGTGATATAAACATGCTCGCCTTCCAACAGCACCACGCCGTACTCCTGTACTTCTGTTCTTGCACACAAAAATAAAGCGTTCTGCGCCGCCTTTAAGCGTGATATCTCATCACCGCATTGTTCCAGCGTATAAGTGCCGTCGGGCTGCTCCAAAAGCATCCACACCGTTTGCCCGCGAAACAAGTAAAGCTTGGCGTTTGCGGCTGTGCAAAGCACACAAAGCGCGTGCTTTGCTTCCCGCAGCACCATAGCGGTGTCGTGGCTGGCATAAGTAACGTTCAAATAATGCTCCAAAACCGTTTTTGCCTCATGCGTCATAGCGATGCCCCGCCTTCCCATGGCTGCCGACCAAGTGACGCTCCCGATACAAAACCTCTTTTTTCAGCATTTCCAATAAAATTTTGTTTGACGGTGCACCTTCTTTCAAGTGCATACCGGCCGTCATACGCTGCCAGCGCTTGGCCGAATGATGCGCCATCTCCTTGCCGGTCTGGCGCAAGGCACGGTCCACCGATTTGCACGACACGCCGTTCTTTTCTGCAATCCAGTCGTACACTTCGCAGATACGCCATGTGCGCTGTGCTGTATAGGTCAAATAATGCAGCGCATCCATTAAGTAGTACCGCCCAACCGATTTTGTGGCAGGCAGCAAATCATCCACAAGCTCCTCGGCCAATTCTTCCAAAACGCCCTCGCGCTCTGACGATGCAAAAGTTTCTGTGTGCCGGCAGGCGCAAAGATCTCTCATTCGCTTGCAAATCAGATCCAGCGGATAGCCTTTCTCAAAATAGGCTACCACCCCAAGGCGCAATACTTGGTGGCGAATCTGCTCCTCGCCAAATGCTCCATAAGCCGACAGCACAAACACCTTCGGCTTCGGAGAAGGAAGCTTTTGCCATTCGCGCAAAAAATCAATGCCGTCCATACCAGGCATGTAAACGTCCAGCAGTACAGCATCTACCGGCGAATCCTGCCGCGACAAAAACTTCAAAGCATCCTCCCCGTTCGACGCACATCCCACGCACTGAAAGCCCTCCTGCATCTCCAGGAAGGCTTCCATTACCACCGCGTCGCCCGGTTCGTCATCCACAAGCAATACCCTCAGCGGCACTGCCGTTGTCTGACCACAGCAACTTTTCATCAGCAATCGTCCTTTTCTTTTTCAATCTGTGTCCCACAGCTTTTGCGCGGCCAAGTCCTGCAAAATTCCTTCCGCACAGGAAGGCGAAACAGCATTTTCATACAGGTAGCACAAAAGTTGCATGGCGCGCTCTCTGGATGCGGTCAGCTGCCGAAATGTTCTTGCACCCGTCACCTGTTTGGCTGCATCCAAGCGGCTTATCTGAACCCCGAAGCGCTTGTCCGCATTGGTGTCCACAATCAGGTCGTATTGCAGCGCATATGCCCTTTGCAGCCGCTCCAACTCTGAAAATACCCGCAAAAAAATTGTTTCAATTGTGCTCATGTTCCCCTTTTCTCCTCCCGTGTGGTCTTTGTATAAACACAGTTTACCCAGCAAAAGAAAAAAAGACAAGCAACAAAAGCCGACAAAAAAGGACAAGATCTACTCTCTTTTTTCTCGCCTTTTATTCTACTATCTTTTTGCATGAATATCCAGTTTTTTGTTGTTTTTTCGCATTCCCACAAAAATAACCCGTTTACCGGAAAAAGGGTTGACATTTTAAGGCAAATGCTTTAATATAATAAATGCACTGAGCATTATGGGCCCGTAGCGCAGCTGGGAGCGCGTACGGTTCGCATCCGTAAGGTCGAGGGTTCGATCCCCTTCGGGTCCACCAAAGCCGCCAAACAGTTGTTTGGCGGCTTTTTCTTATCTGATTGTTATTTTCTGTAAAGTTGTTAAGCTTTACACTTCTTCGTTTTCACCCTTTTGTCCGCTCAAGTGCTGTTTTGAGGGTTTATCCCGCAATTTTTCCTTCCATTTGGGCTTTTGATTCACATTTTTTCATTGTTTGATCCGTTTCTAAAGTTCTGTAAAGTTTAAAACCTTTACATTTATCCCGCTTCCCTATATAATACTATTTATATATAATAAGACAGGAGTGATTATCATGTGGTCTGTTTCACTGCTTCTCACAAACGCACGCCGCACACTTTCCGGCCGCTATCTTTCCGCGATGCTCAGTACCTTTTTTTCTTTGCTTTTGCCTGTTTTGGGGTTCTTTTGCCTTCAATGGATGCACAGCAAATTCTTTGTTGTATCTGCGGTGCTTTTTTGCGTTGGATTATTCTTTTATCTGGGGTGCTTTCCCATCGGGCTCATTCGTTTTTTCCAAGAGTTCCGTGTGGGCGCTCCTCCTGTTTCTTCTCTGTTATCACCGCTTCACGGCTTTACTTTTGTTCGGCTTTTTCTTATTTTGCTTTGGAAAAGCATTGTCATTGCTTTCTTTTCCATTTTTTTGCTGGTCCCCGGCATTTGGAAAGCATATGAGTTAAAAATGGTGCCCTACTTATTGGCAGAGAATCCTTATCTGTCCAAAAGCCGCGCCTTTACTTTAAGCAAAAAAATGATGCATCAGGAAAAAGTGCGTTTATTTTTGCTGGATCTTCCCTTTTTTGCTGTCTTTTCGGCAAGCATCGCATGGGCCGGTGCCTGGGCTTTTTTGATTCTTTTGATTATTTTACCGTTCTATTGCGCCTTGCAGGCCGAGGTTTATGCACTGCTTCGGGCAAAAGCGCTTGCCTATGAGTGGACGGACGAAGGAGAGCTCAGCGGCTTTTTCCGTTATCCGGTCGTTAATCAAGAACTTTAATTTTTGAGTATCTACAACACATGTTATTGATTGTGAAGTACCACAGTGATTGTTCCTGAAAAGCATCCGAATCAAAAGCAAATCGCTCTTTACCACATGATTCACACGAAAGAATTTATGCTTTTTTCATCTTTAAACAGATGACAAAATGGGAAAAATATGGTATGCTGAATAAAGCATTTCTGAAAGACTAATTTTGCAAACACCGGAAGAGCTGCAAAACAAAACGCACAGGACTCTATGGATGACTCCCGAGCTTATTTTATTCTGCACGCGCCGTTATTGGCAGAAGCACCCCTTCAGAAAGGCTCCTTTTCATCGATCTGTTCGTTTTGTAAAATTGATTCATCTTATTGCTTTTTTCAGGAGGTTTGTATGGAATTTAAAAATTCTCGCACTGCTCAAAATCTGCTTTCCGCTTTCGGCGGCGAGTCTATGGCACGCAACAAATATCTTTTCTTCGCAGAAAAGGCACGTCAGGAAGGCCATACAGAAGTAGCCGAGCTTTATGAGCGTATGGCGCAAAACGAAGGCATTCACGGCAAGCTTTTGTTCCAACATTTAAACGGCATTTCTACTACAAGCAACAATTTGCAGGCATCGATTCGCGCAGAATTTGACGAGTGGAAAACCATGTACCCCGAATTCGCACAAATTGCGCGTGAAGAAGGCTATGAGGAAATTGCCGATTTGTTTGAAAATATCGGCAAAATTGAAAAGAACCATGAATATACCTTTATGGAGACACTGGCACGTTTGCACAGCAACGCTCCTGTGGCACAGCCCGCGCACGATAGTTCTGTCACTGTCAATGGCTATCGCTGCACTTTCTGCGGTGCTACCTACGAAACCCGCCCCGATGTTTGCAGCGTTTGCCAGGCCATCGGCTCGTTTGAACCGGCGACCTTCCAAAAGAATGTTTAATTCGCTTGGCGTTTTTTCAGTCTGAATGCTAGCGAACCTTTGATGAAACTGCCGCACCTCTTCGCACAAGCATACGCCCTGCGCAGAGCCGTGCGGCTTTTTTATAAAAACTGTCAGCGCAGCTTTTTGCACATTGACGCTCGATAACGACGGCGGCACCAAGCGTCAGTTTTGCCCGTGCTCTCTATCAAAGTTTTACAAAGGAGGATTTCATGTGGATTATTTGGCAGAGAATTATACCGTTTTTTTGCCCTCGATTATTATTTTCATCAGCTTTTTGGCGGCATCTTTTATATGCGCTAAATTTTTGGGGCCTTTTCTTGCCGGCTTTGCCGAGCGCTGGAATCATCCGTGTATCGCGGAAGGGTTAAAAGTATTTTTAAAGCCCTCCTCCTACTGTTTAATTGCGTTGGGCGCTCTCTTGGCTGTTTCTTCTCTCCCCCCATTTATGGTGGAACATTTTCCTTGGCTTTCTGCCACGGGAAAAGCCGCCGGTATTGCGTGCGTCGTGTTTTTCACCATTGGGCTTGTACGCGCCGTGCGCATTATCCCCAATTTGATTTTAGGCGTCGGCAGCAAGCTGGAGGTGGATACCAGCAAAGCGTTTTCTAAATTTATTGCCAGCATTTTGCAGGCCTTTATTATTTTGATTGCCATTTCGCTCATCCTTGGCATTTTGGGGCTGGATATCAAGCTGATTCTCACCAGCCTTGGCCTTGGCGGTTTGTCGTTTGCGCTGGCAGGCCAAGACATTGTCAGCAATATTTTCGGCGGCATTATTATTTCTTTGGAACGTCCGTTTGAAATTGGCGACTGGGTAAAAACGCCGGACGTGGAGGGTTCTATTGAAGATATTAGCCTGCGTTCTACTAAAATCCGTACCTTAGATGATGCACTCACCATTGTTCCCAATCAAAAATTCACCTCTACCGCCATCACCAACTGGACACGGCTGGAACGGCGCTTGGCACAATTTACGCTTGGCTTAGAATACAGCACGCCTCCCGCTGTAATGGAGGAGGTTTTGACCAAATTACGCGAAATGCTTGCTGCTCACCCGGAGGTTTATTCCGACACCATTCAAGTGCGCTTTTTAAACTTTAACGCGAGCAGCTTGGATGTCTATGTTCAGTTTTATACCACCGTCACGAACATCATGGAGTACCGTGCCGTGCGGGAAGATATTAACCTGCGCATTATGAAGATTTTTGCAGACTGCGGCGCTTCAATGGCCTTCCCTACACAAACGGTGTATATGTCTGAGCCTGCCGTCGAGAGGGGGCGCACGTCACGTTGAAGCGTCTGATTCTTTTCCCGCTGCTGTTCTGCATTCTCCTCAGCGGATGCGCCGCTTCTCCCGCTTCTTCCGGCTCTGCTCCTGCCACTTCTTCTCCATCCGCCTCGTCATATTCTTCCCCGGCGGACACACCGGCAGCACCCAGCAGCTCGGCTAGCAGCGGAAAGGCGGAAGTTTCCACCGAATCAGCCGCCCGTGTGGAAACACGTCAGGAATTTGTTTCGGTACAAGCACAGGACAGCACGCAGAAAATTTTGCTGGTGTTTCAAATTCCAACCGATTGGGTGTACAATGGCTACAATGTGTTTGAGGATGAAAGCGGTAAAAAGGTCTTAGAAATCGGCTCACCGTTCCTTGCATCGGAAAGCGCCGCCTTTTCCGATACGCGCGTCACACAGTTTGACGGAACAGACAGCAACACCGAAGGCGTCTATCTGGGAAAGCAGGAGTTTTCTCTGAGTGAACAGGAAGGACTTTCGCGCAAAGCCGTTGCCTACTGTTATGAAACTTACCCGGCCGACAGCAATACGGCTTGGTATCCTTGCCACACCTTCACTTATACCCAAGGGTATGTTGTTCCTTTGCACTTTTATCAATCGGAAAAACAAGACGACCTTGCGCTCATCAAACAGGTTTTGAACGATTTAGAAATTTTCATCAGTAAAACTGCCGTTTCTTCCTCTTCCGCAGTGGATAGCGGGAATGCTTCCTCCGGCTCAGAAGCCGTTGAAAGTGCCGGCACATCCAACAGCACATCCGGCTGAGCCGAGCGCAGACCCTATCTGCAAATCCTGTAAAGAAACACAGATTTTGTCTGTGTCCCCTTTTCATTTTCTTCTTTTTTCGGTACAATAAGTAGAGCAGCTTGTTTCGGCTTTTGCCGAAAGAGGCGCTCTGCTTTTCTTTTCGGCAGATATTTTTACCTACCATAAGAAATGAGGATCGTTATGCATCAATCACAGCACCGGAACGGTGTGTTCAGCTCTTCCATCGGTTTTGTTATCACCTGTGTCGGCTCAGCCGTCGGGCTTGGAAACATCTGGATGTTTCCTTATCGTCTGGGACAATATGGCGGTGCCGCTTTTTTAATTCCCTACCTGCTGTTTACTTTTTTGTTTGGGTGGGTCGGGCTTTCCGCTGAATTTGCCATTGGCCGCCTTGCGCGCACCGGAACCATCGGTTCTTATGAGCTGTGCTTTGCCGAACGGGGCAAAAAAAAGGCCGGCTTTGCGCTTAGCTGGGTTCCGCTGCTGGGGTCGTTGGGCATCGCAATCGGATATGCCATCATCTTAGGATGGGTGCTCCGCACGTTGTTTGGCAGCGTGAGCGGTGCTGTGCTGAACCAAGAGCCCGCCGCCTTTTTCTCTGCGGCAACGGGCAGTTTCGGCAGCTGGCCGTGGCATATCGCCGTTATTGTGCTGGTGTGTTTTCTTTTGACATTCGGCATGACAAAAATTATCGAAAAATGCAGCAAAATTTTAATGCCGCTGTTTTTTGTACTGTTTTTGTTTTTGTCGGTCTGGGTGGCGTTTTTACCCGGTGCCGCAGAAGGTTACCGCTTTTTGTTTATCCCCGACTGGAGCGCACTTCTCCGCGTGGATACTTGGGTCATGGCGATGGGACAAGCCTTCTTTTCGTTATCCATCACCGGTTCCGGCATGATTGTCTATGGCGCGTATCTCGATGACAGCGCCGACATTCCGAAAGCTTCTCTGCGCACGGCATTTTTTGATACTTGTGCCGCGCTGCTCTCCGGTCTTGCCATCATGCCCGCCGTGTTTTCGTTTCAGGTGGAAGTCACGAGCGGCCCGGCCTTGATGTTTATTACCTTACCGACAGTATTTCAAAAAATGCCTTTCGGACAAGTCTTTGCTGTCATCTTTTTTATTTCAGTATTTTTTGCCGGAATTACTTCGCTGATCAATATGTTTGAAGCGGTCATCGAAAGCTTGCAGCATCGATTCCACTTCTCGCGTAAAGCAGCCGCACTGCTTTGCGGAGGCTTAACGCTTTTTGTTGGGATTTGGCTGGAAGCCGAACCCGCCGTTGGCTCTTGGCTTGATTTTGTCACGATTGTCATTGTTCCCATTGGGGCTGTATTGGGAGCAATTTCAATCTATTACGTTTTGGGATGGAACAAAATCAGCGCCGAGCTGCAAAAAGGGCGCACACATCCGCTCAGCCGTCTGTTTCCCTTGGCAGGGCGGTTTGTGTATGTCCCCCTCACCGTTTTAGTGCTTGTTTTAGGGCTTCTCTACGGCGGCATTGGGTAATGCCGCTGTGTTGAGCCTATGATGTTTTGTGTGACTGTTGTAAGAATGTGAAAGGAAGATTGGATGCAAAAAATTGATTTATTGAACGGACGCATCACGCCGACACTGGCGCGGCTGGCGCTTCCCATTATGGGAACCTCGTTGATGCAAATGGCGTACAACATGATCGACATGATTTGGATTGGCCGCGTTTCTGCGGATGCCGTGGCCGCCGTGGGTGCCGCCGGCATGTATCTTTGGCTGGCACAAGGGCTTGCTACCATTCCCCGCCTTGGTGCGCAGGTCAAGGTGGCTCACGCTATCGGTGCCGGCGACGCACCTCTTGCGGCACGTTATGCACAAACGGCTTTTCACATGGGTGCGGTACTCATGGCGTTTTTCACTGCCGTGTGCCTCATTTTCCATGTACCGCTCATTGCGTTTTTTAAATTGAACAGCGCCGCTGTCACACAAGATGCCCAGCTTTATCTGATTGTGGTTGCTTCGGGCTTTTTATTCACGTTCTGCACGCAGATTTTTACCGGACTTTTCACCGCAACCGGGAACAGCACTATTGTATTTCGTTCCACGGCAGTGGGGCTTGTTGCAAACATGATTTTAGACCCGCTGATGATTTTTGGCCTCGGGCCGTTTCCCCGCATGAACGTGGCGGGGGCTGCGTTGGCTACCGTTTTGGCACAAGCTGTGGTATCTGTCATGTTTTTGTTATCAGCCATGCGGGAAAGCCATTTATTCCCCTACGTTCATCTTTTTTCGCGCAGCCATTGGCAGGATTGGTGCGCAGTGGCTAAAATCGGCTTGCCCGTTTCGCTGCAAAGCATGTTTTTTTCCAGTCTTTCCATGATTATCGCGCGTTTGATTGCCGGTTGGGGCGATGCTGCCATTGCCGCGCAAAAAGTAGGAACACAAATTGAATCCATCTCTTATATGACTGCCGATGGTTTCGCTACTGCCGTCAATGCGTTTTTGGCGCAAAACTACGGGGCAAATAAACCGGAACGCATCCGAAAGGGCTATTGGACTGCCATTCGCCTGATGATTGTTTGGAGTATTTTCACCACATTCATCTTGATTGTGTTCCCGGAACCGCTTTGCCGCATTTTCATTTCAGAGCCAGATGTGGTGGAAATCGGTGTGTCCTATCTGCGCATCATGGGCTATTCGCAATTTTTAATGTGCCTGGAAATCACATCTTCCGGCGCATTCCAAGGGCTAGGCCATCCAGTGCCGCCCGCTATTTCCGGCATTGTAGGCAATTTGCTGCGCATTCCGATGGCGGTAGTGCTGTCCGCTACCGTGTTAGGTCTGGACGGCGTTTGGTGGAGCATCAGCATTTCCAGCATTTTGAAAGGCATTGTGGTGTTCGGCTGGTTCATCTTTACGCTTCAGCGCTACCTGGCGCGGTCGCGTCAAATGCAGCGAGAGGAGTGATTTCCTGTGAAACCGTCTATCCCCTGTCCTCACGCCGCCCAGTGCGGCGGCTGTCAGCTGTTGGCGCTTCCTTATGAGCGCCAGCTCGAACAAAAGCAAGCAAGCGTCGTTCGCCTGATGCCCAGCGGCTGTGAAATTCACCCCATTCTGCCTTCTCCAGACGCACTTGGCTACCGTCATAAATGCCAAGTTGCCTTTCGCCGCCAAGGAAAAAATGAAATCGTCTTTGGCACTTACGCGCCGAATTCTCACCGCTTGGTGCCGTTTACCAAATGTTTGCTGCATCATCCGGCAGCCGACCCAATTTTCCGCAGTATTGCTTCTTTGGCAAAGCAGTTTCGCATCGAGCCGTTTGACGACCGAAAGGGCACCGGCTTTTTGCGCCACGCCATGGTGCGCTGCGGCAGACAAACGGGGGAAATTTTAGTGGTGCTTGTCACCGCGCGCAGTATGTTTCCTGGAAGCCGCAATTTTGTACGCCGTTTGCTGGCGCTTCACCCGGAAATTACCACCGTCGTGCAAAATATCAACCCCGATTTTACTTCCATGGTGCTGGGACGACAGGAAAAAGTGCTGTATGGGAGCGGTTTTATTCGGGATAAACTCTGCGGCATGACATTTCAGCTTTCCGCAGCTTCCTTTTTTCAGGTGAACCCCGCGCAAACAGAACGCCTTTATCAAGCCGCCATCGGCTTTGCCGGGCTGACCGGAAAAGAAACCGTGATTGACGCCTATTGCGGTACAGGCACCATCGGGCTTTTGGCCGCACCGCACGCGAAGCGTGTGCTGGGCTTTGAACAAAACCGCCATGCCGTACAGGATGCCGTGCGCAATGCAAAACGCAATCGCGTTTCTAATATTTCTTTTGTCTGTGCCGATGCAGGGCAGAAACTGGTGGAACTTGCCGCACAAGGCAAACGCGCTGATGTCGTTTTCACCGACCCGCCCCGCAGCGGATGCTCCGAGCATTTTTTGCAGGCACTTTTGGAAATGCAGCCCGAAAAAATTGTGTATATCTCCTGTAACCCCGAAACCCAAGCGCGTGACATTCAAATGCTCGCACCCCTGTACCGCACCCAAGCCGTACAGCCGGTTGATTTGTTCCCGCAAACGGAGCATTGTGAGAATATCGCGCTGTTAGTTCGTCAACAAAAAGAATAATAGAGACCAGGTATTCCACCAAGAAAATGCCACGCCGAACGAATGGAGGTGCGATATGGCACTTGAAAATAAATTAGGGCTTACCAGTTCCGCCGACCTAGCCCGTGAGGAGGAGCGAATCAGCAAGAAAAAAGCGGCAGAGCTTTTTGAAAACGGAATGCTTGATTCCCTTCCAGCTGGGACATTTGCAACCTTGCAGAAGATTCATCAGTTTCTATTTGAAGATATTTATTTCTTTGCCGGAAAAGTTCGTACCGTAAATTTAGCAAAAGGAAATTTCCGCTTTGCACCTTTGATGTATCTCGAAGCAGCGCTTGAAAATATTGACAAAATGCCGCAGTCAACATTTGATGAAATCGTAGAAAAGTATGTGGAAATGAATATCGCTCACCCTGTCCGTGAAGGCAATGGGCGAAGTACCCGCATTTGGCTTGACCACATTTTAAAAACGGAAATCAAAAAAGTAGTGGATTGGAGCAAAGTGGATAAAGAGGACTATCTGCTTGCAATGGAACGCAGCCCGATTAAAGATATTGAAATTAAATATCTTTTAAAAAATGCCTTGACCGATGACATCCACAGCCGTGAAGTGTATATGAAAGGCATTGACCACAGTTACTACTACGAAGGTTATACAACCTTCAAAACGGAGGAATTATAACTTATGACCGGTGAAAAATTCACTTTAATGCAATATTCAATTAGTGCAATTCTTGGATTGATTGAAGCAGAAGATTTTGTAATTCCAGAAATTCAGCGCCCTTTTGTGTGGAAAAAAAGTCAAGTGAGAGATTTAATTGACTCACTATACAGAGGATATCCTACGGGGTATATCATCACTTGGAAAAACCCCGACGTGCAAACAAAAGAGGGCGGGAAATCCAACGGCAAAAAGATACTGATTGATGGGCAACAGCGTATTACTGCCCTGATGGCAGCAATCGCCGGTAAAGAAGTTTTGGATGAAAACTTCAACCGCGACAGAATTAAAATTGCGTTTCATCCTCTTGCAACAGATAAAGATAAGCGTTTTGCAGTACAAGACGCATCACATTTAAAAAACAAAGAATGGATTCCTGATATTTCTGTCTTATTCCGAGCCAGTTTCAAACAAAGAGCATTTGTAAATGAGTATGGCAAAGCTAATCCTGACGTTGATTTAGATGACCTCTCTGACATATTGGATAAATTAAAGGGCATTGCAAACCGACAAATCGGCGTCATTGAGCTTGACCACTCTCTTGAAATCGATGAAGTAACAGATATTTTTATCCGTATCAACTCAAAAGGAACTCCTCTCAGCCAATCGGATTTTGTTATGTCCAAAATGGCCGCTGATACAGAACACGGCGGCGATATGCTCAGAAAAACAGTGGATTATTTCTGTCATCTTGCTGTAAAGCCGGAGTTTTATTCTTCTTTGATGCACGATGCAGCGTTTCAAAATTCTAAATATGCACCAAAGATTAAATGGCTCGCCAATGACTACGATGATATTTATGACCCGGACTATGGTGACATGCTTCGTGTTTCCTTTATGCATCAATTTCGCAGAGGAAAACTGGCAGACCTTGTCAGTCTTCTTTCAGGCAGAGATTTTAAAAACAAAGGATATTGTGAAACTGTTATTGAAGAATCCTATCAGAAGCTTGATGCAGGTATTCAGAACTTTATCAACGAATATCATTTTTCTCAATTTGTTCTGGCAATTAAGGGAGCAGGTTTTGTTTCAAATAAATTGCTTAACTCATACATGACACTCGACTTTGCATATACACTGTATTTCATTCTTCTTAATGACCCTGCCATCCCCAACGCACAAATCAAACGATATGTGCAAAAGTGGTTTGTTATGTCCACGCTGACTTCCCGTTATATCGGCTCTCCGGAAACAGTCATGGAGAGAGATATGCGAAGCATTGATGAAAAGGGCTTTTTAAATTTTCTTTCTGAGGTAGAAGCATCCGCCCTTTCTGACGCTTTCTGGACGGTGACACTTCCTCAAAACTTGGAAACATCCTCTGTAACCAGTCCTGCTTTCAATACATTTATTGCAGCACAAATCAACCAAAACTGTAATTCCTTGCTAATGAACGGCACTAAAATTTCTGATCTTATTACAATTTCCGGTGATGTGCATCATATTTTCCCAAAGGCATACTTAAAAAAGCACGGCATTACAAATAAATCTAAATATAATCAAGTTGCTAATTATGTCTATCTTGATACACAAGTAAACAAAGCCATCAGCGACGATTCTCCCCGTGAATATTTTGCTAAGGTGAAACAGCAATGCTCCGGTCAGCAAATTCAACTGGGTAACATTTCTGATACAGCACTTTTGGCTTCCAATCTCACTGAAAACTGTATTCCGTACAACATCGACGCAATGGACGTATCCTCTTACGAGACTTTCCTCATGGAACGCCGTAAAATGATAGCCGCATTCATTGAAAAGTATTATAAAGAATTGTGATGTATGAAAAAAGTTAAATGAAATAAGAAGGTGTCGAAGATGCTTCAACTTAAACAATACCACGCTGAACAAAGCAAAATGCTGCCGCTCATTCAGGGTTTCTGGCTCTCCCATAGTGATGAAGTACAAACAGACACCGAGGCACTGGCGGATTTAACGCAATGGTCGAGCGAGGGCAATGCACTTTATTTTATTGTGGCTTTCGATGAAGTGGTCGGCTTTCTTCATTTGGGAAGCCGGGGCGGCGCCATTGACTGGCTGGAGCACCTTTATGTAAAACCGGAGCACCGAAACAAAGGCTTTGGCTCGAAAGCCATTGTGTGTGCTGAGGAAATTGTGCGGGAGTATTCCGAATCGCTTTATATCGAAGCGGCCGCAAGAAACGAACAGGCCATCCGTTTATATCGCAGTTTGGGGTACAATTGTCTCAACAGTATTTCCATTCGCAAAGATTTTCACCCCGAGCGCTTTAAGAGCGTAAGAACAGAATCGCTTTGCAATGAGCCTTTTGAGATTAGAAAAATGAAGCAATAACAAAACACGCCCGACAAGACATGCCCTTTGGCAGATCTTGTCGGGCGTTTGCATGACAGTTCTCCTTGGTCTATTGATTTTCATACAGAAAATAACCGCTGAAATAGTTCCATGCTTTTTGTGGTTTATATACAGCCGGCTTTTATACTTATAATACATAAGACGCTTCGGCTATAAGTGTTTGTGCAATTAGGAAAAAATATTTATGTAAATATGATTTAAGTGATAACTTTTTAGTTGAAAACAAAAAAATCCGATGCACTTCTATTATTCATTAATGAGGAAATGTATCGGGTTTTTCCGTATTATGGGATAAATAAGTGAATTTTTTCAAATCTTGCTTAATCGTGACTTTTAAATGCCTGATTGGTATTGCTGCCTACTTGATTTACATTATAATAAAGTCTATTGCTCAAAAATATAACGGAAATTATGTTTTCGAATGTGCTGATGGCATTTTTACAAGCACCATCGTATTATTCAATCATCAAATAGGCATTTCAAAATAACGAACAAGCCGATTGAATTGTAAAATTTATCACATATATGTTACCCTATAGTTGCAAAAACTATAGGGTGCTTTTTACTTTTTTATTTGTTTTTGCAAAATGAAAATTCAAAGAAAAGATGTTGGCAATGAAAAAAAGGGAAAATGTAGTTGACAAAGTTTGTCGTGCATTTGCTTCTGTTGCGTTGAAAACTGGAATTGCTTCAAGTAATTCTGCTTGCAGATTTGGGTATTATCAGAATACTGTTCCTGCAGCAATGGCAAAATTTAAAAAATAACCATTAAACAAACTGCCCTGCAAGTAATATTGTAGGGCAGTTTGTTTATATAATACGCAGATAAGCATTCCAAGGCAACGAATGAGGCGGTTTTATTGAAATCTCGATAAACTATGCTATCATATAATCATAAGTGCAAACCAAGCATTTAAAGAGATCTTTACTTGTTAATGATAAGGATTAAAACAATAACTAATAGGAGAGATTTCTATGAAAAAGGAGAAAAAAGCCATTATTATTTGTTGCGTTGTGATTGCGGTGCTCGTTGCAATATCCGCAGGGTTATACATTGCCGGTAATGTATATTATAGTTCCGAAAGAATTTACGAGCAAACTTGGAATATCGAACTGCCGGATGGTATGAAGAAAGAGTTTGAGGAAAAAACGGACAATAGTTTTCACGGTGACGGAATCCGATATACCAAATATTCAGTGAAAGAAGCCGAAAATTCTTTAAGTGATTTTAAGAGCGAAAAAGACACCACAATTGAATCTGCGATTTCTGAATATTTGAGCACCATAAATATCGCTTCAGAACATCAACCCAACTGGGGACACAATTACACTTGGAAACATATTGAAAAATATGAAAACCATCTCTATATGATTTACGATCAGCAAACAAACGAGCTGTTTGTTTTGCAGATTAAAATATAAGAAAGAGTAAATAAATAAGTAGGTAGCATAAGGAGTTGAAACTATGAAAAAGAAATTTAAGGCATTTATTAGCTGTCTTTTGGCAGTTTTACTGCTCGTACCGACTACCGTAGCTTTTGCGGCAACACCGACGTCTGAAAATGAACAGCTAGCGAAAAATATAGTAGCTATTGAGGATGAGCTTGCAGCTAATGATACTGATGTTGTAACAGAACTTAGCGATATGATCGCTGAATATAAAGCTATGTTAAACAATCCGGACGAAAACATTGATGTTGACAATGTTCAGAGTTTGATTTCCACTTTGGAAGAAATGCTTGACGAATATCAAATGTATAAGGCAGGCGTTTCAACTTACAAATTCCACGTTATTTATAGTCCGGCGGTTGCAGCAGTAGTAGCTTATTTCAATGTTCAGGGTTATTCTTTAGCTGCTGAACTGCTTACTCACGCAAATGAACTCAAATAATGGAATCCAACACATCGAAAAAAGTACCAATAGAGAAAACTTCCCCGCTGAAGATTTTGCAAGAATTCGCCTTCAATCTCCAGCGAGGAAGCTTTCTATACTTCATACAGAACATTCAAGCGGCCGTCAGGGCGATTTGTCACCGTGACGGGCACTTCATACACCGTTTCAATATTCTGTTTTGTCAAAACCTCCTGCGGGCTTCCGTGCGCCATGACGCGGCCTTCGTGCATCAAATAAAGGCGGTCGCAAAACATGGCGGCTAGGTTTAAATCGTGCAAAGCGGCAATGGTCATACAGGGCAGCCGCTTCACGAAACGCAAAAGCTGAATTTGATATTTGATGTCCAGATGATTGGTCGGCTCATCCAGCACCAGACAAGGCGTATTTTGCGCCAAAGCACGCGCTAACAATACGCGCTGACGCTCACCGCCCGAAAGGGTGGAAAACATCCGCTCCCCCTCCTCGTGCATTTCCACCGCACAAAGCGCTTTTTCCACCTGTTCATGGTCTTCCCTGCTCCAGTCCCGCAGCGGGCGCTGATAGGCGCTTCGCCCCATCAACACCATGTCATAGACTGTAAAATCAAATGCAATCGGGCTGTGCTGGGCGTGAACGGCAATTTTTTTTGCCGTCTCCTGAACGGAAAAATCTGTCAGCAACCCCTCGTCCACATAAATTTTTCCCGTGCTTGGCTTCATGGTGCGGTACAAACATTTCAGCATCGTTGTTTTGCCGCTTCCGTTCGGCCCCAGCAATCCGACAAATTCGTGTTTATCCAGCAAAAGGGAAACATCGTGCAAAATCTGCTTTTGCCCAATGGCAACGCCGACATGTTCCGCGCTTAGCTTCATACCGTTTCCCCTCCGTAACCATATCTTTTAGGCAAAATTAAATACAGGAAGAACGGCGCGCCCAAAAGCGCCGTCAGCACGCCGATGGGAATTTCCACGCCGGGTATCAAGCTGCGGCACAGTACATCCGCCCACACTAAAAACACGGCCCCCAGCAGTGCCGAAAGAGGAATGAGCGTGCGGTGGTCATTTCCCGTACAGGCACGCACCACATGCGGGATAACAAGGCCGACAAAGCCCACCATACCTGCCTGCGACACCGAAAATCCAGCCAGCAGCGCCCCCATAATGAGATACACCCAGCGTTTCCTGCTTAAATCCACGCCGAGGGTTTGGGCAGCTTCATCGCCTAACAGCATGACATTCAGCACATTGCCCTGTGTCAGCAAAAACAGCACCACAGGAATCAATACACAGAAAAGCGCCCCATTCCCCTGCCAGGAAGCGCCGCCCGTGCCGCCCATCTGCCAATGCAAAATCTGGGTTGCCGCGCCGCTCTCATGCGAAAAAAAGAGGATCATATTCGACACTGCACCGCAAAGAGCAGACACCGCCGTACCGGACAGAAGCAGCCGCACTGAGCCGTGATGCAGCCCTTTTCCCGCCAATAAAAGGACGCAAGCCGCCGCCCCAAGCGAACCGAAAAACGCCATCAGCCCGACAAATCCGCTGCCAAGCCAAGTGCCGACACCGAGCAAAATAGCCGCTGTCGCGCCAAGGGTGCCGCCCGAAGAAATCCCCAGCAGATACGGGTCGGCCAGCGGGTTTCTCACCACCGCCTGCATCAAAACACCGCACACGGAAAGTGCCGCCCCCACACCTGCCGACAACACCAACCGCGGCAGACGAATGAGCCAAACCACATTGTGAACCGCCTGTGCTTGCGCCGGCACTTGCGCCCAAGGCCCTTGCAAAAGTGCGGTGTATACTTGCTCTAACGTGAGCGGCATGGTGCCGAACGTAACGGCAACCATCAGAGAAAGGGGCAAGCCCGCGAGCAAAATGATCAGCGCCGCACGCGCCCTGACACGGTGCTTCACTCCGCTGCCTCCCCATACATCCCCTGTGACAAGGCGCGAATCCCGTCTATGCTGCGTACCCCGCTTGCGTAAACATCGCCCAGCATAATGGGATAAACACGCTTATTTTGTACTGCCGAAAGTGTTTGCAAGGCATCATCTGCTGTAATTACATCGAGCTGCGCGTTTCGCACCTGTTCCGGGCTTTCCCCGCTGTATGCCATATACACCACAAAAATAACATCGGCATTCGCTGCCAGCAAATCCTCTTTGCCGATTTCGGAAGAAGCTTCGATCGCCAAAGTTCCGCCCAGCTTTTTCACCATATCCCCTGCCAAGCTGTCCGCACCGTAGTTGCGGATGGTATTCCCCATTGGCTCCACCACCAGCACGCGCACCGATTCCTGTCCGGCGGCAGCTTTCTGTGCCTGTTCTACCTGCTCCTGCATTTCAGCAATCAGTGCCTCGCCCTTTTCTCTCACGTTAAAAATCGCCGCAATATTGCGCAGGTCTTGATACTCGTTTTCCAAGGTTCGTCCCGCACCGCTCGCCGTATTGCGCACCATATAAGTGTTTACCCCCTGCTCGAGCCAACGGTCAACATCGTCCAACATTTTATCGCCGAACAGTGACCCCCAAGAGAAAATCATATCTGGTTCCAGCACGGTGACGGTTTCCGCATCCGGGGCAAAGGGTTCGGTTTGATAGTTCATTTTTTCAAAGGCTTCCTGCCATTCTTCCTTTACCTCGTTATCCAGCCCGTATGCTGCAACAACATGATCCTCTAATCCTAACGCCAGCATGGTTTCAATGCACCCTTGATACACTGCCACTACCTTTTCAGGCGCTTTTTCGTAGGTTGTCTGCACCGGGTTGCCGGCGTAGTCAAACGTTTCAATCGTAACCGGATAGCCTTCCTGTGAAGCAGATTGCGATATCGCGCTTTCAGGGGTGCTGAGTGACATGCTCTCCGAAGTGTTCGGCGTACCGGACGCGCAAGAAACTAAAAGCAGCGTCGAAAGTGTAATTCCTGCCAAGCGTTTGATGTTCATACAAAAACCTCCATAAATAAAAAAGTCTGCTTTCCGTTGGAAAAGCAGACTGAGACTGTCGAAAAACTGCCGCCTGATTCAAAAAGAAGCCGTGCTGAAAGGAGAAAAAGGCTTGGAAAAGGGGGCTAGCCCTCTTTTCCATTTGAAATAGGCACACAGTTTGTGAAAAAGCAGAGCTTTTTCGACAAACTGAGTCTGCTTTCCGTTAGAAAAGCAGACTTTCTGAAGACAGGAAACACAAAGCGACACCCGAAAAAGGGCGCACCAAATCAACTGCCATCAGATGAGCTGCTTTCTTCGGAAGCGGTTCTCACCATTCAAAACAAGCAGGTTTCCTGACTTCTGGCTCTGCGATTCCCGCGCCTTCTCACCTTTCGGCAATGGCATTGTGCGGGGCTCTCACCAGTTACAGTGACCGGATCGCTCAGGACTTGCACCTGATTCCCTTTTACCCTTTCTCCCTCGTTCGGGGAAAGGCACTTGCTTTGTCATGCAATGGGGTTATCTTATCAAATTAAAACGCAAATGTCAACGGCTTTTTGTGAATAAGCCCTTACACTTCGGCAAGGCTTTTTTCTGCTGCTGCCAGTTTCACCGCAAGGCACAGCAGCTCCACCGCTGTTTCCAGCTCAGACAAAGTGGGGTAAGACGGTGCAATGCGGATATGGCTGTCCTCGGGGTCTTTGCCGTAGGGGAATGCTGCACCGGCCGGCGTCAGTGTAACGCCCGCTTTGGCACAAAGCTCCACCGTTCGCGCTGCACAGCCCTTCGGCGTAAACAGGCTGATGAAATATCCACCCTTCGGCTTCGTCCAGCGAATGCCGCTGTTTTCGCCAAAAGCCTCGTCAAAGCGTTTCAAAATCATTTCAAATTTCGGCGCTAAAATGGCGCGATGCTTTTCCATATGCGCAGCCAGCCCCTGCATATCCTTTAAGTAGCGCACATGACGCAGCTGGTTCATCTTGTCGTAACTGATGACAGCGGGCATTAAATTGGCTTTGATATATTCAATATTTGCTTTGGATGCCGCCAAGGCCGCTACACTGGCGCCGGGGAATGTCACCTTGCTCAAAGAGGTAAACAACAGCGGGCGGTTTTCATTGCCCGCCTTACAGCATTCGTCCAAAATGTTCAGCACTTCTTCGTGTTCGTCACACAAGTGATGCACCGCATAAGCATTGTCCCAGAAAATTTTAAAGTCCGGTTCGGCGGTTTTCATTGCTGCCAAACGGCGCACCACCGCGTCGGAATAGGTGTAGCCGTCGGGGTTGGAATATTTCGGCACACACCAAATCCCCTTGACCGCCGGGTCTTGCACCAAACGCTCCACCAAGTCCATATCCGGGCCATCCTCATGCATGGGAACCAGCAAAAGCTCCATGCCGAGATATTCCGTAATGCGGAAATGGCGGTCATAGCCGGGCGCGGGACACAAAAATTTGCTTTGCCCCTTTCCCCAGCCTTCGCTTTCACAAAATCCCTTCCGCATGGCAAGCTCCGCCATGTGATACATCATGGTCAAGCTGGAGCTGCCGCACACCAGCGTTTCCTCGGGCGTTGTTCCCAGTAAATCAGCAAAAAAGCGGCGGGCCTCCGGCATTCCTTCTAAGGTGCCGTAGTTGCGTGCGTCAATGCCTTCCTCGCCCATATAGTCACAAATTTGCAGCATGGGCATAGACAGCTCCAGCTGTTCGCTGCACGGCTTGCCGCGTGACATATCCAAGCGCAGCCCTTTTTGTACAAACGCCTCATACTCCGCGCGCAATGTTTGATGTTCTTGTTCTAACTGCTGGCGATTCTTCGAAATACCATCCGTCATTTGTTGCATCCCCTTCTTTGTGCGGCTTTGCCGCTGCTCCCGTGCGTTTTCGTGCTTGTTGTTATGACCGCCAAAAAGCGGCCGCCTGCTTTTTTAGCAGACGTCCGCTTTTTGGCTCATTCATTTTTAAGCGATTGCTTCGACAGCTTGCTTACACCTTTTTCACAGCCAGTGTAACAGCCTCACCGTTCAAATCCCAATCCTTAGTATAGCCGTCGATGGGCTCTGTTACAAGCTCATCCGCCAGAACATCCTCGGCAATCGAATCACGGTTTGCCTGCATCAGCGCTTGAATTTTTTCGTTCGTGCAAACGGCTGCAATGATGTGGTCTTCCACCTCAAAGCCAGCCTCTTTGCGCATGGTTTGCAGCTTGCTGACCAGTTCGCGCACAAAGCCTTCCTCAATCAGCTCCTGCGTCAGCTCGGTGTCAATGGCTACGGTTACGCCGCTGTCTTCCACCGAGAAATAGCGCTCGCTGCGGGTCATCTCAATCAGCAAATCGTCAACGGTCAGACTGATTTCACCCGTAGACAGCACCAGCTTCAAAACGCCGGTTTCATCCAGCTCTTTCTTTGCCTTTGCGCCGTTCAAGTTTTGCAGCAGAGTGCGAATTTCGCCCAGCTGCTTGCCGTATTTGGGGCCAAGCGTTTTCAGCTGCGGCTTAAAGTGATAGTCCGTGAAGCAAGACATATCGTCTGTAAACGTCACTTTCTTCACGTTCAGCTCATCCGCAATAATCGCGGTGTAATAATCGCCCAACACTTCATCGGCCTTCACATACATTTCGGCGAGCGGCTGGCGGTTTTTCAGGTTTGCACCGTTGCGCGCAGCACGACCCAGCACCACAATTTTGAGCACCAAATCCATATCGCGCTCCAGCGCTTCATCCACCACGCTTTCGTCTGCCGTGGGGAAGTCGCACAAATGGATGCTTTCCGGGGCGTTTTTATCCACACTGCGCACCAGATTTTGATAAATGCTTTCCGCCATGAACGGAATCATGGGGGCAGCCGCTTTCGATACGGTGACAAGCGCGGTATAGAGCGTCATGTAAGCATTGATTTTGTCCTGCTCCATGCCCTGCGCCCAGAAGCGCTCACGGCTGCGGCGGACATACCAGTTGGACAAATCGTCCACAAACTCCTGCAAAGCGCGAGCCGCTTCGGGAATGGCGTAGTCGTTCAGCTCACGATCCACAGTTTTCACCATGGTGTTCATCTTGGACAAAATCCAATGATCCATCACCGACAACGAACTGCGGTCCAGCGTGTACTGGGTCGGGTCAAAGTTGTCAATATTGGCATACAGAATAAAGAAGGCATAGGTATTCCACAGGGTACCCATGAATTTGCGCTGACCTTCCTGCACTGCTTTGCCGGAGAAACGCTTGGGCAGCCACGGTGCGCCCGCCGTGTAGAAATACCAGCGAATCGCGTCTGCACCATACGTTGCCAGCGCATCAAACGGGTCAACGGCATTGCCCTTGGACTTCGACATCTTCTGGCCGTTTTCATCCTGCACATGACCCATGACAATGACGTTTTTAAACGGTGCTTTGTCAAAGAGCAAAGTGGAAATAGCCATCAGCGAGTAGAACCAGCCGCGTGTCTGGTCAACAGCTTCGGAGATAAAGTCCGCCGGGAAATGAGATTCAAACAGCTCTTTATTTTCAAACGGGTAGTGATATTGTGCAAACGGCATGGAACCGGAGTCGAACCAGCAGTCGATGACTTCCGGCACGCGGTGCATTTCCTTGCCGCAATGCGGGCAGCGGATGGTAACTGCGTCGATATACGGGCGGTGCAGCTCGATATCCTCCGGGCAGTTATCGGACAGCTCACGCAGCTCGGCAATGCTTCCGATGGCGTGACGGTGGCCGCACTCACATTCCCAAATGTTCAGCGGCGTACCCCAATAGCGATTGCGGCTGATGCCCCAATCCTGCACATTTTCCAGCCAGTCGCCGAAGCGGCCTTTGCCGAGGCTTTGGGGAACCCAGTTCACCGTGTTATTATTGCGAATCAGCGCGTCTTTCACCTCGGTCATCTTGATAAACCAAGAGTCGCGTGCATAGTAAATCAGCGGTGTATCGCAGCGCCAGCAGTGCGGGTAGCTATGCTCAAAGACAGGCGCAGAGAACAGCAGTCCACGCTCTTTCAAATCGACCAAAATTTCCTTGTCGGCGTCTTTGCAGAATACGCCCGCCCACTTTGTTTCCTTGGTCATGCAGCCTGCGCCGTCTACCATCTGCACAAACGGCAAGCCGTATTTGCGGCCTACGCGGGAGTCGTCCTCACCGAATGCCGGTGCAATATGAACAATACCGGTACCGTCTGTCAGCGTAACGTAATTATCGCACACAACATACCAGCAATCCTCTTTCGGCTGCACAAAATCAAACAGCGGCACATAAGCTTTATGCTCCAAGTCTTTGCCGACATATTCCTGTTCAACGGTGTAAGTGCCTTCGCCCAGAACGGTATCGGCCAACGCTTTCGCCAGATAGTAAACTGTGCCGTCCTCGTTCATTTTCACGCGCACATAGGTTTCGTCGGGGTTAACGCAGAGCGCCACGTTGGAGGGAAGCGTCCAGGGCGTGGTCGTCCAAGCGAGGATATAAGCATCCTCGTCCTTTACCTTAAACTTGGCAATGGCAGAGCGCTCTTTCACGTCCTTATAGCCCTGTGCCACCTCATGGCTGGAAAGCGGCGTTCCGCAGCGCGGGCAGTAGGGCACAATTTTAAATCCTTTGTACAGCAGACCTTTTTCCCAAATTTTCTTGAGCGCCCACCATTCCGACTCGATAAAGTCGTTGTCATAGGTGACATAGGGGTTTTCCATATCAGCCCAGAAACCAACTGTGCCGGAGAAATCCTCCCACATGCCCTTATATTTCCAAACGCTTTCTTTACATTTCTCGATAAACGGCTCTAATCCATAGGTTTCAATCTGCTCTTTTCCGTCTAGGCCGAGCAGCTTTTCCACTTCGAGTTCAACCGGCAGACCATGGGTATCCCAGCCCGCTTTGCGCGGCACTTGATAACCTTTCATAGCGCGGTAACGCGGAATCATGTCTTTGATAACGCGGGTCTCTACATGGCCGATGTGCGGCTTGCCGTTTGCTGTCGGCGGGCCGTCGTAAAACATATACGTTTTTGCCTCCGGGCGGGAGTTGATACTTTTTTCAAAAATATCATTTTCCTGCCAAAAGCGCAGCACTTCTTTTTCTCTGTCCACAAAATTTAGGTTCGGATTTACTTTTTCATACATCGGAACTCGTGTCCTCCTTTTCAAATTCCGGCAGCCCGGAAAACAAAAAAGCCTTCGCCCTGCAAACAGGGCGAAGGCTTGCGCGTTCGCTATACCACCTTTTGCGATACACCAACATGTATGCTCCCGGATAACGGTGGGACACCGGCGCAGCCTACTGCGGGATACAAAACGCACCCGGCTTTCAGCCCGCGGCTCAGGAGTGATTTTCCCCTGTAAACTACCGGCGCGAAGCTTTCACCATTCTTCGCTCGCTGTGGCTTTGGCTTACAAGTTACTGTCTCCATCATTGCCTTTTTCGTTGTGGGCGGAATTTACCGCTTTATCGTAATATATATATCACACTTTTTCAAAAAAGTCAACCTTGCTTTTTCTTGCTCTGCTCCTCATTTTCCCCTCAAAAACAGAAAACTTCTACCGCTGTGTATGCTTGACTGCACTGTCGAGTTTTCCAAAACGCTTCAAAGCATTGATATATTCTGCTACAATAACAAATTTTGTTAAATCTTTTTCATCCAACCCCTGAAACGCAAGCAGCTCATCCCAAAGCATTGTGCTTCCTTCTACCATGTAAAAGCCGCTGCATAAATCAATGCCGACAAAGATTTTTGTAATCTCGTCACCCCATAAATCCGAGGAATCCTGATTTTCAGGAGTATAAAATTTATGGCCGTTTCCGATATCCTCAAGATAAAAGGCTTTCGGAATCGGTTGTTGACCATCCGGTAATTTTTCTGCATAAAACTGATTCATGCAAATGTTTTCCGAAATCACGCGCAGTGCTTTTTCATCTGTTATCTCTGTCAAGGAATAGTTGCTTTGCAGGTAGTGCAGCAGTTCTGCGCCGCTTTTTCTGTTCGGCACAAGAATATTTTTATACTGCTCATAGATCTTTTTCCATTCCGCCAGCATTTTCGGAGTGACTTTCTGTGTAATCATTTCATTCCCTCTTTGGCAATAGCAGCAGGTTTGTCAGAACTTCAAAGAGCAATCAACCATTCGTATTCGGATGGTTTGCTCTTTCCCCTCGCAAAACAAGATGAAATAATTTTCCGGGAAGCGCCAGCACAAGCACAATGCCCAAAGCAATGGCCACGGCAATTTTCAGCGTTTCAATTCCTTTGGCGGAAGCCTCTTGGTTCATTGCCGTAATGAAATAGTAAACGGTGTAATAAATTCCCGCGCCCGGCACAAGCGGAAAAATACCCGCCGTGATATAAACTGCATAGGGGGTGCGGCGTGCCACCGAAAAAATGCGGGTTAACAAAGCCAGAACCACCGCCCCTGCGAAAGAGGCTGTGACAGGCGAAGGATTTTCTGCCTGCATCAAGAGCCAATAGACCGCCCAGCCAGCCATCCCTGTAATACCGCACCAAACGTACTGATTTTTCGGCGCGTGAAACAACAGCGAAAACGCCACCGTTGCCGCAAAAGAAACGATACACTGTACCGCAAACTCGACAATCAAATGGTCACCCCCGTCATCAGCACGCTGAGCTTCAGCACCAAACCGACGCCCAAGGCAATGGAGCCGCCGATTAACATGGCGTCAATCGCGCGGATGGTACCGGAAAGATAATCCCCGCCCGCAATGTCGCGGATTCCTGTGGTTAAGGCAATACCGGGAACGAGCGGAATAATGCCGCCGATGATCACCTTGTCTAAATTCATCGAAATGCCAAGCGGACGCATGGCAAGAACACAAAGCAGGCTCACGAGCGCCACCCAAACAGAAGCAAGCAAATTCGATACTACTTTTCCTGTATTGGCACGATCCAGCGCAATCCGAAGCGGCTCCAAGCAAAAGCCGGCCACCGTACCGGCCATAGCATCCATCACAGAACCGCCGAACAAATACGAAAAGCAGCCGCAGCCCACTGCACATGCCGCAATGCGCCATCCATTGGAATGATACGGCATCACGCGAATACCTTCCAAACGCCGGTAAGCTTCATCCAGGCTCACCTTTCCGGCCGCAATTTCGCGCGACAGTGCATTGACGGCAATAATTCTTCCCAAATGAGTTGCACCCGGCTGCAAAGCTCGTACCGTGCTGCTTTCGCAAACCGCGCCATCCACCGAAGCAAACAGGCCGTTGGTCAGGACATAGGCATGAAAATTTTCTTCGCCAAACGCTCTTGCGACACGCTCCATCGTGTCCTGCACGCGGAAAATTTCTCCGCCGTTGTGCAGCAAAGTTTCCCCCATCAGCACCGCAAAGCGCAGAACGCGGCGGCTGTATTCGACGTTATATTCTGCGGAAGTATCGTTTACTTCGTCCATGCTGCGTCTTCCTCCAGCTCCTCCGGTGTCACACGCTTCCATTGCAGCGGTACACCACCCTTGAAAGCACCGTACACCGTGTGCTCCTCACCGCGGAAGCCCGCTTTTTCAAACAGGCTGACGGCACTTGTATTTTCCGACGCTGTATCAAGAAAAATTGTATCGTAGCCAAGCTTTGCCTCAGCTGCGCCGCGCATGGCCGCCAAAAGCGCTGCCGCACCATAACCTTTTTTGCGCTGATGCTCGGTGGTGTAAAGCGCTGTGATGCAATAAGCCGAACCGTAGCCTTGCCCCACGCAAATCGAGGCAGGCGTTCCTTCGGACGAAAAGGCAACGTATGCAATCGCGCCGCCTTTAATCATCTGCTTTTCAATCAGGCGCAAGCCGTATTCCTGGCCGTTACAGTACTCCACCAAAAGCGCCGCAATCGCCTGCGGAAGCTTGCCCGCGCCGGACTGAATTTGGCAGCGGCGCACCAAAAACAAATTGCTGGCTTTTTCGCACAGCGTCATGCGCCAAATGCTGCGTTTTCCGATGTCGTAACCGTTGCG
This sequence comes from Faecalibacterium sp. UBA1819, assembly GCA_002315015.1. Lineage (GTDB taxonomy): Bacteria > Bacillota > Clostridia > Oscillospirales > Ruminococcaceae > Ruthenibacterium > Ruthenibacterium avium. Next base: position 59,977 of record DCEX01000018.1, on the reverse strand, counting down.
CAGAAAAAACTTGCGGCTTTCCAGCGGGGTGACGCTGTCATAAGTAAACTCAAATTTCGGCATGACATTGATATACGTCGGGCCGTTGTAATATTCCTCAATTGCTGCGAGGGATTTTTCCGCGTTTTCCATGCTTTTCAGTACCGCAAAATTGGAGGCGGCACTGCCCGGATTGGTCAAGTCTCGAAAAGCGCGATAATACGGCGTTTCGGTATATTCCAAATAACGCTTTGGACTGTGAATGTCATACTTTTCGCTCGGTGTCGGCATACTGCGTTTTTCCTCCTCAACGACGGATTGCCTCGCGCACCTTGCCAAACTCCGGTTTGGCAGTATACAAATGATGCGCAATGGCCTCCATCAGCCAATAATCTTCTTCTGAATCAATATCTAAAATGCCCGTATCAAACATTTGATACATGCCGCACACGCCGTCCCATAAAAAGCCGGTGGTGTTTTCCGTCAAAAAGCGGCGGGTGAACACATAAATAGAAGCGTTCAAGTCAAAAACCGGCGGTGTTTGCTGACGGGCGGTAAAATGATGCTCAATGACACGCTGGGCATGACCATCCACTAATTTTGCCATATTCATATACGGCGTTCTTCTGGCTGGGCAAACACTGAATACCAAATCGCACTCAGGATGTGCCTTTGCCTGCTCATAAGCGCCTGTCACGTCGTTCACTTGACGCAGCGGGCTGGTAATGTCAAGGTCAATCAAATAATCATACTGCGTTTCCTCACGGCGCTCCATTTCGGCAAGACTGTGCTGAAACACCTTCATTTTCGGCACAATATCTCCGCAAAGCTCCTCCGGGCGGTCAATCACCTGTACTTCGGGGTACTTTCCCGTGACTACTTTCACAAGGTCGGGGCTGTCGGTATTCAGACAAATATCCACTTTTACGTCAGGATTCTGCCGGATAAATCCTTCGGCTGCCGCCAGGCTGTAATGTGAAAGCGGAAGGCCGTCAAACATTTTCAAATTTTTATTGCGAAACCCTTTGCTGCCCGCACGTCCGCACAGTGTAATCAAAACTTTTTCCATGGTTCAGCCTTCCTCCCCCAGCGTCAGGCGCAATACCTTTTGCGCCGTTTGCGGTGTATTTACGCTTTCCTGCGCATCTGCCGCCTGCACATAATCCAAAAAATAATCCATTTCGCGCAAATAGCGCTCATTCACGGGTTCCTCATAACGTTCCTCGGTGCCGTCCGGCAGCGTAAGAACTCCGGCGCCGAAATCTGCCGTACATGTTCCGTCTTGACAGAACAACTCAATGCTGCGCCGATACGTTCTGCCGAAATAATCCAAATGCACCTCGGCCAGCATGTTCTCATAACGGGCAATATAGACCGAAAGGTCATCCGAGTCGATTTCCAAGTCGCTGTATGTGCCTTTGAAATGGAAGGTTTCCAGCGGCATTCCGAATAAATCTACCAGATAATCCCACTCGTGAATCAGGTCAATCGTTACGCCGCCGCCCATTGCACGGTGAGCGGAATACACCGTGCGGTAATCCACCCCGGGCCGCCAGTCGGGCAAATAGGACGAGCAAATCACCCGCGCACTGTACGGGCGCAGCTGCTCCAAGTGACGCTTGAGCGCCAGCATCACACCGCACCAGCGCATCGGCGCAGCGACATAAGCCTTTTGGCCGGGCAAAAAACAGTCGGCCAGCACTTCATGCGGATCGCTGAAAATCGGCTTTTCAATAAAGAGCGCATCCGCTTTGCCCTTGAGCATGTGCAGCGTTTGGGCATGAAGCGAGGTGGGGTTTGTCACAAACGCCACGTCATAATGTGTCAGCTCCGCTTCATCAAACAGCTGGCCGGTCAGCAAATCGGCAATCTCCTGCGGCAAAGGCGCATCACTGCTGCGCAGCGCCCAAATCTCCAGCGCAATGTTCTTTTTTTGCGCCACGGCGCAAAGGTTTTTCAAGTGGCGTTTTCCAATCGAGCCCAGCCCTGTAAAGAGAACTTTCATCACACGCCCCCCTGACAGGTGTTTTTGCGGCCATTTGTCACAATAAACGCCTCGGCGTTCGGCAGCGCACGCAGCCGGTTTTCCAGCGCGTCGGCGCCTGCGGCCAATTTATAATTCATTTCTTCCGCATAGACAGGCACGGCGACATACAGCATAATCTGCCCGTCATCAGTGGGTACGGGCAGCAGCTTTTTCGGGCCGTTGCCCTCGTCGGGAAAATACAGCATCATGCCGGAAAAGCCCTGTGCTCCTTCAAAGGGAACCATCGGGTCGCCGTTGGGTACAGAATGCCCTGCCCCAAGCCATGTGTTGCACAGCTGCGGCATCCGCGCCAAATACTTCAGCGCACGCACCGGCCAGTACACACTTTCCGGCACGGGATTCTCGCCCGCCGAAAACAGCGTCTGCATCGGCCATGCAGCCGGCAGATACATCAGCAGCTCCGCGCGGCGCAAATAACTGTAATGTTCGGGATAAGGCAGATGATCCAGCGTCATTTCCTGTGCCGACATGCCGCTGGTATACAGCACATAGTACGGTTCTTTGGCCGTCGGCTGCATCACGCACACATCAACCCGTCCGGCCTCCATATTTTTTTCTCGCCACACAACCACGTTGCGGCCGGGAAACATGCGATCCATAAATGCATCCAGTTCATGTGCATAGGGGGTTGCATCGCTGGTTTCGTGGGCAAGGGATGCCACGGGCAGCGCTTCATCCTCCAAGAGATCATCCAGCGGATCCTTTTTACTGAACAGCTTATCCAACAGTCCCATCTTATGCCTCCTCGATCTTCTCCATCAGCGCAATCACACCCAAATCCTTTTCAAAGCTCCAGCGGGGCTGCGCCTTTCCCGCCAGCACGTCCAAAAAGTTTTGCAGCTCATCTACATAAGCGTTTTCCACAATATTATCGGAATAACGTTCATCGTGCTCAAAAGCCGTGTAGGTATCCACCGCAACCTTTTGCTTTTGCTGCGCATCGTAGCGATACAAAGCCTTTGGATTTCCTTCCCAGAACAGATGCAGCCCTTCGCCGTACACTTCAAAATTTCGGACAGCCTTGGGGCTGACAACATCCACCGCCAAAACGCCTTTTACGCCGTTTTTGTGCCGCAAGGTGACAAAACAGCTGTCGGGATAATCAATCTCCAAAGTGCTGATGGAGTCTTTTTCCACATGAATCCGCTCCACCTCGCCAAAGGTATCCACCAGCCAAGGCAGGTCAATGCCGAAAATTTCGCGCACGCCGCCGGTGCGCTTGTCGCCCACAAAAAAGTTTTTGTAGCTTTCCCACGGATGCCAGTCGGGCAAATACTGTCCGATATGATACAGATAATTCACGGGTTTGTCAAACGTTTGCACCTGCTGTTTGATGTATTGCGTTTCCGCGCGGTACAGCATGGTGCTGGACAAAAACAGCACCAAATTCTTTTCCCGCGCTTTTTTTAGCAGCGCTTCATAACCGTCGGACACAAGATTCAGCTCGGTGAATACCGGAAGCCCGGCTGTGAGCAGCGTATCAATGATCGCAGCGTGTGTCAAAGGCGCTGTGCAAACGAGAGCCGCATCATAATGCTCGGTCAGCGCTTGAGCCAAATCCGAAAACGGACGAATGCCCAGTTCCTGCGCCTCCTTGCAGCGCTGCTCGGATGCATCGACACCGCACAGCTCCACATCGGGCAGCATTCCTTTTAAAAGGCGCGCACGTCTTTTCCCCATGCTTCCCATTCCAACGATCAATACCTTCATCCCGATTCACCTCTTGCTATTTTTCCTGCGTATCATGCGCAGCTTGTTTGCCCTGTGCAGTCCATTCAAGCAGCTTTTTCCTGCTTGGCTCCCTCTGTCGCCTGTGCAACCGCTTTGTACAGCTTTTCGTAATCATTTACTGAATAAATCAGGGCTTTGTCAAAATCACTGTACAGGCAGCCGCCTTCCGGCGCAAGGTAGAGGCACTGCTCCCCTTCCGGTGTGGTAATAAAAATACGGAAGGTTTGGCCGTAGCCGCCGTAAGGAAGCTCGGTTTCCCATCCGCGGGCAATCGTTGCTTCCTTCAAGAGTGCTTTTACCGCATCTTGCTGGGTTTGCGTTAAAACCATCACCTTTTCCGCTTTTCCCGGCACGCGCGTGCGCACCTCCATCTCGTAGGAATCCTGCGTAACAACCGGCAAAGGGGAAAATACCCAAACGCACAAAACGGCGCAAACGACAAGAACCACCGCACGCTGAAACAACACCCACTGCTTTTTTCTGCGAACCGCAAATTCCAGCAGCGCCCAAGCAAACAAAATGCTGACCGCCGCCGTGAACATCAGCAGCACCGGCATGGCGAGCCGCTGCGCTTGAATCCAATACGGCGCGAAAAAATCGGGCGCTTCTGCGTTTTGTTTTTCCAGTGCCAGACGGACTGTCTGCCATATGGTATCCCATTCTTTCAACATAGCGTTTCCCCCATGGGAAGATCATAGAAAACTTTCGGCACGCCGTAATCAGGCGACTGCAAAAAGCGCACCGCTTCACGGGCAATGCGCTGCGCCGTATCTCCGCCGTCATAAGGGCTTTTGGCTCGGGCTGCTTTTTGCCGAAACTCGTCCGACAGTGCCTCCGTCAGTGCGGCGGCAATTTCCGGTTCGGTATCGCCGCACGAAAGTACATTATCGCACAGAATCCGCCCTGCTTGCCGTGTTCCGATGTTTACCACAGGAACGCGCAGAGTGGGCGCTTCTACCACGCCGGAGGACGAATTTCCCACCACCGCGGCACAGTATTTCATAGCGGATAAATAACGCAGCAGCCCCATGCTGGTAAACGCAATCATCCGCTCAGGAAACTCTCGGCAAACCTCGTCGATTTTTTCATTGATGACAAGGCCGCCCGCGTCGGCATTCGCCTTCGTAAAAATGATATGGCACGACGTTTGCATGAGTACATGCAGCAAAGCGTCAAACGCTTGGCCGGCATCCTTTTGGCTTGCCGTTTCGGGATGATATGTGACCAGCAAATACGGCTCATTCAAAGAAAAGCCGATGCTTTTTGCCAGCTCCTCTTTTGAGAGCAGGGGCAATTTGCGCAGGTTTTCATCGCCGAGGCCGCCGACATTGATGACCCGCTCGGGCGGCTCGCCCATTTGAATCAAGCGCTTTGCATAAACGTCACAGGAAGGAAAGTGAAGCGACGCCATTTTTGTCAGACAATGGCGAATCCACTCATCCACCGCGCCATAGGTGACATCGCCGCCGGAAATATGAATCAAGGGGATGCACAGCATCGCCGCCGCACTTCCTGCCGCAAAAATCTCATACCGGTCGCCCAACACCAAAACGGCGTCGGGCTTTGTATCGGCAAAGTAGTCGGCAAAGCACTGCATGGCATAGGCTGTTGTCTGTGCCATGGCCTGTCGTGTTGCGGTGCCGTACTTTAAAATTGGAATTTCAACGTCAATCGGCGCGCCGTCGCGTTTTACCTCGTCTACCGTCATGCCGAAATCCTTGCTGAGATGTGCGCCGGTAACCGCCACTTTCACACACAGCTCTTTTTGTTCCTGCATGGCACGGCACACGCCGCGCAGCAGCCCCCACTCAGCACGGGTTCCCGTTACAATGCACACGGTATGGCGCTTCATGTCCTTCCCTCATTCCTGTTACAAACTGATTTTTTCATCCTCGGCAAAATCGCGCTTTGCCGTTTGACCCAGCACTTCATACCAAAGCATCGGGCTGATGCCGTCGCCGGGGCGCTTTGTGGTCAGATTTTCCGCCGTGAAGGTTTCGCCTTTTGCAATGGCACGTTTTGCCACAATGCTCTTTCGCGCAATGGGGCGGTTTTTTGCCTCGCTGGGCGTCACATGCTTTTCGCCGCTGCCAAGGGCTTTTTCAATGTTGCGCACTGCGCGCACCATTGCCGCCAATTCATCCGGCTCCAAGCTGGCTTTGTGGTCGGGGCCTTCCAGCGTTTTGTCCAGCGTAAAATGCTTTTCAATCACGCACGCCCCCAGCGCTACCGCGGCAATATCGGCCTCCATGCCCAGCGTATGGTCGGAAAAGCCGACGGGCAGGGCAAATTGCTCCTCTAAATCGCGCATGGCAAGCAAATTGACGTCCTCCATGGGTGTGGGGTACTCGGTGTTGCAGTGCAGCAGCGTGACGTCCTCACAGCCGTTTTCTTCCAGCACCGCCAAAGCGTCCTCAATTTCCGACAGCATACTCATGCCGGTGGACAAAATCAGCGGCTTTTTCAGCGCGGCAACTTTTTCCAAATACGGCAAGTTGGTAATTTCGCCGGAAGGAATTTTCCACACCGGCATATCCAGCGTGGCTAAAAAGTCAATACTGTCCAAATCGAACGGCGTGGAAAGGTAGCGAATTCCGATTTCATCGCAATAAGCCTTCAGCTGGCGATGCTCCTCGAAGCCGAAATGAATCTTTTTGATCATCTCCAGCTGGCTTTCCTCACTGCCGGTTTGCTGTTTTTGATACTCCGCTTTTTCCGCAAAGCGGCTGACCACCTGTTCCGGCACAGCCGTTTGATATTTTACAATATCCGCACCGGCGTTCTTCGCCGCCAGCGCCATCTCTTTGGCACGTTCCAAGCTGCCGTTATGGTTTACGCCCGCTTCGGCAATAATTAAAATCGACATGTTAAGCACTCCTGTTTCAAAAAGCTTGTTACCCTTGTTCTTCCAAACGGCGGCGCATATTTTCCAGCTCCTCCAGCTGCCCCATATCCATCCAGCTTTGTTCGCTGACAGGATACACGCCTACTTTTCCGCCGTCTGTGCGCACGGTCTCAATCAAATCCGTAAACGGGGTGAATACGCCGGGCTGAATTTTGTCAATCACATGCGGCTCCACCACATAGAGGCCCGTATTGATGTAGAAGCTCAAATGGGGTTTTTCCCGCATCCCTGTCAACACACCGTTTTCATGCTCAATGACTCCGTAAGGAATGGTGTAGTCCTTCAAAGAACACACCATGGTAATATCGTTGCCGCTTTCTTTATGAAACCGGTACAGGCTTCCAAAATCAGCATCCACTAAAATATCGCAGTTTGTCAAAAAGAAGGTTTCTCTCAGCTTTCCTTGCAGCAGGCTCAGCCCGCCGCCCGTTCCCAGGGGTTCATCCTCGTCGGCATATTCAACGGTGTAGTCTTTTTCCATCTCATTGAAATAAGACTTAATCATGCTCTTTTTATAATTGACAATCAGCGTAAAATGGCGGCATCCCGCGCTGTAAAAGCGGTGAATGATATGCTCGGCAATGGGAAGCTCCCCCACCGGAATGAGAGGCTTTGGCAAAATTTTTGTATATGGATACAGCCGCGTACCAAGCCCGCCCGCCATCATGACAACCGGCAAGCAGACCTTAGAAGAAATATCAATGTCAAAGCCGCTGGCAAATTCAATATTTACAATGAAGCCATTGGAATCCACGATCGGCAATGCGCTGATGGCATATTCCTCAATCACTTTTTTTGCCCGCCGACGCTCGGCACTCGTGACGCTGATAGGCCGATAATTCGCCATCGCAGATACACTATCGTGCAAGCTTCCCCCGGCCAGTAAATGGCGGCGGACATCGCCGTCCGTCACAACGGCTTTCAAGCGTCTGTCCGGCGCGATAAACAACACCTTATGCCCGGTGGTGTCCAATTGTTTGAGTGCGCCCAACACGGTTTGGTTTTCGTCTAACAGCAAATCCTCAATGCGCATTGCCTCACCTGCTTTTCGTTTTCCTTTTTGATGCGGCGGCCCGCACCGTTGCAGCGCTGCGGCTGCTTTTTTCCTGATTACAGGCTCAAAAGAACCTCCACCACGCGCTCTGCGTCCTCCTCGGTCAAGGAAGTGGAACACGGCAAATTCACAATGCGATCCAAGTAATAGCGCGCTTTTTCATCGCCGTAAGCTTCATTTTTGGGGTAATCTGCCTGATCTTGAATCAACCCCCAAATGGGGCGCGTTTGAATTTTCTGCGCTTGCAGCGCTTTGATAATTTCATCGCGGTGCAATGCATGTCCGTCCTCCACAAATAAACTGTAAAACCAGTGGTTGGAACGAGTATCTGCACGGAAGGGCAGAATGCGGTAGTGGTGCTTGCCGTCCAAACGCTCGCGATAGAATTTATGCATTTTTTCTTTGTGGGCAATGAAGCCTTCCAGCTGCTCCATCTGCGCCAGCCCCAGCGCCGCCTGCAAATTGGTTAAGCGGTAATTATAGCCCACTTCATCGTGCTTATAATTCAGCTCGTCGGACTTTGCCTGGGTGGAAAGATGACGCGCATGTTCCAGCCAGTCGGGGTGATTTGACACCACCATACCGCCCGAGCCGGTTGTGATAATTTTATTGCCGTTGAAGCTGTAAACGCCAATATCTCCGATGGTTCCGGCAAAGCGTCCTGCATAACGCCCTTCGGCTGCATACGTTCCCAGCGCTTCGGTGGAGTCCTCAATCACAGTCAAGCGCCACTCTTTGGCAATATCCATCAGCGCTTCCATGTCCGCAAGGTTTCCGAACACATGCACAACTACCATTGCCTTAATAACAGCGCCTGTCGTTTTGTTGCGGCACACACCGTCCACACACTCTGCGTGCTGTGTTAAAAAGCGGCGCACTTCCTGCGGGCAAATGCAAAGGCTGTCGTCACAGCCGATAAAAATCGGCTCGGCCCCGGCGTAGCGCACCGGGTTCACCGCGGCAATAAAGGTAAGCGTAGGAACAATCACTTCGTCCCCGCGGCCAATGCCCGCCATCATCATGGCAAGATGCAAGCCGGACGTGCCCGAATTGCAAGCCACAGCACGCGGCATTTTCACATAATCTGCCACTGCCTGTTCCAACTGCGGCACTTTGCTTCCGCCTGTGGACACCCATTCACTTACCACAGCTTCATTGACATATTCTTTTTCTTTTCCGCCAAAGTTCGGTACGGAAAGCGGGATAAAACGCGGTTCCATTTTGTTCGCCTCTTTCTCATTTTTTCACGAGTTTGCGCCCAACACTGCACAGCACGGGCCAAGCCTCCATCAGCACCTTGATCAGCGCCGCCGCAATCAGCGGCACCACCGCCTGTGCCAGCAGCCAAGAGATGCTGGGCGTCAGGTAGGCCGCCAAGCTGCGCGGACTGTTGATGACAATGCTTTCCACCGAAAGCTGCACCCCGGTGTAAATGCCCGGGTCAATGCGCAGGCCGTAAATTTTTGTATGCGGCATTTCAAATGTGTAGCTGCCGTCACTGTTATCCTTTGCCCACACGCGATAATTTGCATCAAACTCCTCCTGATTGGGAGAGGTTTTATAAAACACGCAAAACTCGCCGGGGTCTTGGCCGATAAATTCGCCATAAACCGTCACTTGGTATACATATTGCGGCGGCTCTTTCATCACCATGCGCGGGTCTACGCTTTGCGAGGTGAGCACTTTGCCGTCCTCGGCTAAATCCGACAGCTCAAAATCGGAAAAAGCCAGCGTCTGCTCAGGCAAACACCCCATCGCGCGCACAATTTGCTCCTGCGCCCAAAGCCCCATGCTGAACAGGACGCTGCACAGAAAAAACACAACGCAGCACAGCGCCAGCAAACGGCGGTCGGAAGAAAACACAGCTTTTACCATCTGTTTTCCCTTCATGCGTTTGCCCCTCCTTTCTCCACCGGGACAAAGCGCATCTCTTTGCCGTCATCCTCAATGCGATATACTTTTGCACCGCTTTTCAATTCATCGGTGAAAAGGCTGCCGTAAGCGGCCTCAAACACCGGGTCGATAACGTCCAAATAAAGCGCGGTGCATTTTGTATCCCGCAGATAACGGCACAGCACTTCAGGCGTTAATCCGTGCGTGGTGTAATATTCCTTTTGCTCCTCGGTAAAGGTATCCGGCATGGCCAAAATGCCCGGTACTGCAAAGCCGAGGCCCGTGCTTTCATCCCACGCCATATTGCCGGCGGCGTAATACTTGTCAATGCCCAGTTCGTTTTCGTCCACAAACAGGCTTTCCTCTAAAGCCGCCGTCAAACTGCCGCCGCCGAAGCTGTAATCCAGAACCAAATCGGGATAGGCTTCGTAATAGGTTGTAAACCAGCCTTTGCCGTCATCGCCCATCGCAACATAAAAAACCTTATCCTGCGGGGAAAGCAGCTCTTTCACCTGCTCAATTTCGGCAATTTTATCGCGTCTTACCGCAAAGTAGCTTTCGGGATAGTCCACCACCGAAAGGTTGGCCGGAACCAGCGCCGCCGTGCGCCACACAGAAAACAGCATCAGCGCCGAAAGGCCGCCCGCCGCAACCACTTTGCCGCGCGCACCGCGCAGCACAAAACACAAAATGGCAACCGCCGCAAGCATCCAGCCCAAGTAGTACGGGTAGATATAGCGGTTGTAATCTGTCATTTCCTGCCATTCGTGGAAGATATAAATATAGGTGAAACCCGTGAAAATGTAAAATGCCGCAAAGCCCAGCGTGGAAAACAGCGTAAACCACGCGACCGCCGGGCGATAGGCCTTTTCTGCGTAGAGAAAGGCCAGCCCCAGCACCACAAGAATCACGAGAGTAATCACAAGCCCCGAGCCGTTAAAGTATTTTCCGATGCCGGAAGATGTGCTGCCCACAGAAAACTCCGAAAGGCTTGTGCTGTAAAAAGCTTGCCACATCTGCCCCATGACACGCGAAAAGCGCTCGGTGCGGTCAATGCCAATCAATTCCTTGAGGCCGGTGAACAGCATTTCAAACATCTGCATGTTTTGCGAGCCGCCCAGCTCGGTCACGGATGCGCCGGTCACCGACGAGCGGTACCGCGCCCATCCAACATACGGCACAACAGCCGAAGCCGCCAAAGCGACGCACCACACCAGCCGTGCCGCCAACGCGGGCAGCGGCCCGATACGCGGCGTGTCACGGTTGACAAACAGCACGTCAAACGCAATCAATGCAGCGGCAATGAGCGCCAGCGCAAAGCCCATCTCTTTGGAAAGACACGTCATGGCGATGGCGGCGCAAGCCGTAAGCAGAACGGGCGCACCTTTGTCCCGCTGTGTAAAGTAAAGCGCCAAGGGCGCACCGAACAGCAATCCCATGGGAATATCCGCATAGCTGGAAAGATAGGCCGTTTCCACATAGACATTGCGCATATACACCGTCATCAAATACGGCAGCAGTACCATGATGGTTCCGCCCAGCACAGCGATATGCCAATGCTTTTTTCGGCAGCACGACAGCGCCGCCGCATAGATGGCAAACAGCAAAATGTCGTAGGCAGCATACACCTTCCACGGGGCAAATTCCGCGCCGATAAACTCAAACAAATGGCTCAGCAGAACCAATCCGGGCGCATAGGTAATCACGCGCATCTCGGTATCGGCGGTCACATAAAGCATGTTGGTTTCTTTTACCACCTTCGGTGCAATGCCCCAAAAGCTGAATTCGTCCCACTCCATAAAAAGCGGCTGGCGAATTCCCATTAAAAGAATCACTGCCAAGCCCGCCAACAGGAAAAACACAAAGGACGGCGTCAGCAGCTGCGCTTTTGCCACCTGTCCGCGCCGCCAAACGGCCCAGCCTGCCGCCGCGCCGCCCGCTGCAATCCAAACAACAGCGGCCGGGAACAGCAGCCCCGCACAAGCACAGACGGTGTACCAAAGCACACTGGTACAAAGCACCGCCAAGGGCGCAGCACCTGATGCCACACGAAAGCGCACCGATACAAAAATGCTGAACGCAATCACCAGCGCAAACGCCAGCAAAGCTTCGAAAATTCCAATCAAATAAAAGCGCTCCTTTTTTAACCTGATGTTTCTCGTCCTTCTCTTTCCCTAAGCCAACGCCGCGGCACTTGTCCGCAGCGCTTGCTTATATCGTTGTTCCGACATAATAATTTTGGAACAGCAAAATAGCGCAAATCACGGCAAAGCAGTAGGAGAAATGCAGCATTCGCCAAGCGGGCGGCGTTTTTGCGGCACGCTGGCGCTGGGTATCCTGCAAAACATCGCTTCGCCCAATCAGAACGGCTGCCAGCGCAAAAAGGGCAAAGAAACCCGTCATCATATAGCGCGTCTGCACGCCGTTAATTTCCCGCAGCGTCACCGGCGTACTGGTGAGATATAATCCCGTGTAAGTCACGGCATACATTCCACCGGCACAAATCAACATGACCCACGCGGTTTTCATGCCGCGTTTCGCGCCGTCACGCGCACAAAGCGCAGCGGCAAACATCCACACAAGCGGGGTGAAATAGCTCACAAAAGGTTCCACCATATCCATCCACCCAAACGCACCGGAGGAAAATAAATTCCCTTTATCACGATACAATGTGTAGACAAATACCGCCAAATAACGCAGCGGATTACTAAGGATAAACTGTAATTGCGCCGCACCGTCAATGCCTTCCAGCGCATACTCCACACGACCATAGTTGCTGACCAGCGCCGTATAGGCCGAAAGCAGCTGAAACAGCACCAAGGCAGCCGCCAAACACACGGCAGCCAGTGCCGCCTGATAGCGCCAGCTTTTTTTCAGCAACGGATTCCAGCGCGGCGAAAAGCCCTGCGGCTTTGCCACCAGCGCAATGAGCGGCAGCATGGCCAGCGCGGTGTTTTTGGTGCAGTACATCAACGCAAAGCACCCCACCAGAGCCAGCGCCCTCTTTTTAGAAAAACAATCCGAAAGGCAAATGCCGATAAACAGCCAGCACGCGCCCAAAAACAGCGCGTCGGGACTGCATGAAGAAACAATAAACAGCGCCGGAGGCGAAGCACAAAGTGCAATCAGCAGCGGCACAAACGAGGAGGCGCAGTAAACCGCCAGCCCGCAGAAAACCGCATAAACCAGTAAATTCACCACACGCGCGGCATACATACAGCTCAGCGCATCAGCGCCGAACGCCCGTCCCAAGGCGATGCCTGCCGCCTGCGGCAAATAATATAAAAACTGCTGCGTCAGCGTAGAAGCTTCCTCACGCGCCGGCTCCTCCCCGCTCAAAATCTGCTGATAAAGTACAAAGCCCTGCGCCATACTGCGTTCGTTTGTCGCCACCAGCTCACTGTAATAAAAGCCGGGAAACGCCTGTACCAATGCATCCACATCCTCGGGATAGTCCCGGTAGCGGTCAAAAGTAAAATCGCCCGAGCCGAGTGCATAGGAGCGGACAAAGTGCATCGTTTCGTCGGGGGCTTGCAAGGGCGGATTCGCCACCGTAAAGCACAGCCCGGCAAAGAAAATCAAAAGCCCGGCTTTGATGGGAAGGCTTTGGCGCACAAAGCGCGCTGTCAAAAACACAACGGCATACATCGCGCTGAAAAACGCACATACCCAAGCCGTTGCCGTCAGCGGCGAAACGTCATCAAAGCCGTAAATGACACGCCAGTAGTACACAAGGCTCGCGCCGCACAGCAAAATAAAGAGATAGCCAAGCACCCAAAACAGGGCGCTGCGCTTTTTGTCGTCTGCGCGCAAAGCCTGTAAAAAACTGTGTCCTTGCTTCATAAACACTTACAGCGCGTAAACGCCCACACGGAAGCTGTCCATGTGTTCACGAATCCACGCGATGGTCTCCGCCAAGCCCTGCTCAAAGGTGTAGGCCGGTTTCCAGTCTGTCATGGAACGCAGCTTGGAAGCATCGCCCAAAAGGCGGTTCACTTCACTGTTTTCCGGGCGCAGACGCTCCTGCTCGCACACAATTTTAGCCTCGGGGTTAATTTGGCGAATCAGCTCTTCCGCCAGCATTCCGATGCTGATTTCCTCGCCCGTCGCAATGTTGATCTCTTGGCCAATCGCTTTTTCACAATCGGCAATTGCCATAAAGCCGGCGGCGGTGTCCTTTACATAGTTGAAGTCGCGCGTGGGGGTCAAGCTGCCGAGCTTGATTTCTTTTGCGCCGGAAAGCAGCTGCGTAATAATGGTAGGAATCACAGCACGCCCGGACTGTCTGGGGCCGTAGGTGTTGAACGGCCGCACGATGGTTACGGGCAAATCAAAGCTGCGGTAAAAGCTCTCTGCCAAACGATCCGCACCGATTTTGGTAGCGGAATACGGGCTTTGACCCTGATACGGGTGCTTTTCATCAATAGGCACATACTGAGCCGTGCCGTACACCTCGCTGGTGGAAGTTACAAGCAGGCGCTGTGTACCCACATCGCGGGCGGCATTCAGCACATTCAGCGTTCCCTTGATATTGGTGTCTACATAGCTGTCCGGTGAATGATAGCTGAACGGAATGGCAATCAAAGCCGCCAAGTGGTACACGATGTCCTGCCCTTTCATGGCAGTGCGCACACCGTTGGGGTCGCGGATGTCCCCCATAAACACTTCGATTTCGTTTTTGATTTCGTCGGGCAGGGTATCCAGCCAGCCCCATTTTCCGAAAGAGTTATAGTAACAAAACGCCTTTACCTTGTGACCTTTCTTTACCAGTTCTTCTGTCAGATGGCTGCCGATAAATCCGTCGGCGCCTGTGACCATCACGGTACGAGACATCGTTTCAGCTCCTTTTTTCATATTCCTGGTGTGCTTCCGTGCTGTTTGCGGCATTTTGAAAACCGTAAAAAAGGGAACACAACCCCATAATCGTTATTTAGTATAATACAAATTTAAGAAAATAGCAATAAAAGCCTCTGCTTTCGTTGGAAAGTTGTGAAAAAACACGCGCGTTGCGAGCGGTATTCTTTACAAAAACACTGGATGCCGATATAATAAAATATCGTTAAGTTCAAACTGTTTGTATCAAAATCAGACGGCAGCGCTATTTCAAAAACGCTGTTTTTTCGCGCAAAATGTACGCCGTGCGGTGCCGTCTGGGGCGTTTCTGAAACGAAAGAAGGAAAAATTCGGCGGTTCAGAACGCCCCTCACAACTTTTTTCAAAAGGGAGTGTCGTCTTGAGCTTTCATCAACTCGGCTTTTTTCTGTTTTTCCCCCTCACGCTGCTGGCGGTGTTTCTTGTGCCGCGCCGGTTTCAAAACGCGGTTTTGCTTGCCGCCAGCTGGCTGTTTTATGCCTGTGCTACCCCGCAATGGCTGCCGCTTTTGATTGCAGAAAGCGCGGCGGTTTGGGCGCTTGTACCTTGGATGGACAAGGCTTCGGGCAAAGCGCGTAAAATCCGGCTGTTTTTGCTGTGCGTTGCAACAATCGGCTTGCTTGTTTTCTGTAAAGCTTTTGGCCTTGCCCTGCAAAGCGCTGGAACCTCATTCCTCCTGCCACTGGGCATCAGCTTTTTCACGCTGCAAGCCGCCAGTTATGCCATTGATGTCTACCGCAAAACTTGCGCACCCGAGCGCCGCTTTGTCCATGTAGCTCTTTTTGTCAGCTTTTTTTGCTGTATTTCATCCGGGCCTATTCTGCGTGCCGGCAGCTTTTTCCCGCAGTTGAAGCGGTCGCGTCGGTTTGTGCCGCAGCACGCCCCCCACGCACTGCTGACGATTGCGCAAGGCTATCTTTATAAGGTAGCGGTTGCCGATGTGCTGGCGGTATTTGTCAACGGAGTTTACGCCGATGTCTATTCCTATCAAGGTTTCACGCTGCTTGCCGCGGCGTTCGGCTACGGGTTCCAGCTGTACTTTGACTTTGTCGGCTACTCCTTGTTGGCGCTTGGCTTTGCCGAGCTGCTGGGGCTGAAAATCCCCATCAACTTCAACACCCCTTATTTTTCGCGCTCCATTAAGGAGTTTTGGGGACGCTGGCACATCAGCCTGTCCAGCTGGCTGCGCGACTACGTTTATATTTCCCTTGGCGGAAATCGCCGCGGCACCGCTCGAAAATGCATCAATTTGCTGCTCACCTTTGTGGTTTCGGGGCTGTGGCACGGAACAGGCATTTGCTTTTTGATTTGGGGACTTCTGCACGGTATTTATCAAGTGTGCGGCACGTTAACGCTGCCCCTGCGCACAAAAATCCGCAGCAGTCTTTCTATCAAGGAAGAAAGCCGCGCGTGGAGCGTTGTGCAGTGCCTTTTCACTTTTTTGCTGGTGAATATTGCGTGGGTCTTTTTCCGCAGCAGCGATGTATCACAGGCATTGTATGTGTTAAGCGCCCCCCTCCAGCCGCTTTCTCTTTCGGCATTCTGGAACGACTTCTTTTCCATTTGGAATGCGTCCCTGCAAACGGCCATTTTGGTCTATGCCGCAGCCGGCTTTCTTGCTGTTGGTTTTGTGCTGGCGGTTGTTCTGGAGTGCTTACGGCGCTTTGCGTGTAAAGGTGAAACCCTTTCCAGTTGGCTGTTGAATCGTCCGTTTGCTGTCCGCTGGGTGCTTTATTATATCCTGTGCGGCATGATTTTTGGCGGTTTTTTGCTGAATAACGGTTATTTTGCCACCGCCGCCAACTTTTTGTATAACAATTTTTAAGGGAGGATTGTATGAAAAAACTGCTTGTTCGGCTTTTTTGCCTTGCCCTTCCCTTTCTTTGTTATTTTGGCGCGTTCCTTTATTTCGAGCCGTATGATTATTTCGGCTTAAAAGGCGGCGCCGTCAGCGAGGACTCCTACATCACGCGCATCCGAAGCTTTTTAAACCAGCCGCAGGACTCCATTATTCTGGGAGATTCCCGCATGGCACACTTTGATATGGATTTGGTGGAGCAAGCTTCCGGTGTAGCTTGGTCCAACCTTGCGTTCGGCGGCGCTTCTATGAATGAAAGTTTAGATTTATTTTATCTTGCCGCCGAAAAAACAGCGCTGAAACGCTGCGTTTTTGAGGTGAGCTTCTATACCCTTCGTGAAGGCGACGCGCGCAACCGAATGCAGGCCATTACCACCGTGGTAGAAAATCCGTTTGCCTATTTGACCAATTTCAACACCAACATCGACATGCTGAATGAAGCGGCACAGCGCTTGCGGGGCATTCAAACAGGAGCCACACGCGATGCCGGAAATTGGGCCGAGGAGGACTATCTGGACGAAACCGGTGCGCCGCTGCCCTACCGGCGCAATTTGATTGCTTATGCCGCCACCCTGTACGCCAATGTGGCAAAACCGGGTGTGGTTCCCGCAATTGAAACAGAAACAATAACAGACAGCACGGGGGCTTCCGCAGAACGCTGCACCAACCCCACCGCTTTGCTGAAGGCCATGCAAAGTGCCACAGAGTCTGACAGTGCTTACACCGTCAACGAAGAAAACATGAAGCGGCTGGAGGAATTGGCTGCCTATTGCCGGGAAAACAATATTGAGTTGACCTTTGTTCTGCCTCCCATTGATGATGCGCTGCGCGAGCTTTTGGTCGAGCCGCTGGGCATTGACAGCGAATTGGATCAAATCAAATCACGCTTAGAGGCAACCGGCGTTCCCGTACTCGACTTTGAATATGAACCCATCAAAACCTTTACACAGGAACAATATTATGACGGCTTGCATTTGGACGTTGTGCGCGGGCTGCCCGAATACACCTCATTTTTATTTCAGGAAGTGATGGCATGAAGCATACTGATTTTTTGATTTTATACGAACATGTTGTGCGGGAATATGAAAGCATCCTGCTTTTAAAAGCCGAGCTGGAACGCAGGGGGTATACGGTTGCCATCCAGCAGCTGCTCGATATCAAACGTATCTCCCGGCGCATTCGCGGCTGGGACAAGCCCGAGGTACTCGTGTCCAGCTGCATGTACGACGACGAAGCCATCAACAGCCATGTGTATAACAATGTCGGCGTGTGCAATAAAGTGGTCAATCTTCACTGGGAGCAAATGCTTTCCGACACGCAGGAGGAAGGCGCATGGTTTAACTTTAACGGAAATGCCAAAAAGTGCATTCAAACCTGTTGGGGAAAACGCACGCAGGAGCGCTTGATTGCACATGGCATGGAAGAAAAAAACTGCCCCGTAACCGGCGCGGTGATGATGGATTTCCTGCGCCCGGAATTTGAGGGCTATTTCAAAAGCAAAGAAGCGCTTTGCGCCGAACACGGGCTGGATGCTGGCCGTCCCTTACTGCTTTACATTTCCAGCTTTGGTTACGCCAGCATGACCGAGCAGGAGGTACGGGAGCTTTCTGAAATGGCAGGGGAGGATTTCACCGGCTTTGCTCATACCAATCGCGTCAGCATGGAGCAAACACTGGCTTGGTTTGACCGCTATTTAACACAACACCCCGAGGCACAGCTGGTTTATCGCCGCCACCCCTCCGAGTGGAACAGCCCCGCTTTGCTTACGCTGGCAGAAAAGCACTCCAATTTCCACGTCATTTTCTCCGACAGCGTCAAGCAGTGGATCGTTGCCGCAGACCGCATTTTTATTTGGATGAGTACCGCCATTGCCGAGGTATATTTCGCCGGGAAAAGCTGCGGTGTTTTGCGTCCTGTACCGATTGAACATGAGTTCGACCCGGTGATTTACCGGGATGCCGCCGTCATCGACTGCTATGAAGCCTTTGAGGATGCCGCGGAGCATGAGCAAGCGGGCTTTCCGATTCAAAAAGAAGTCATCGAGGGCTACTTTGACAAAAGCGAGCGCCCTGCTTATCTTCGCATGGCTGACTTGCTGGAGCAGGTATATCGGGAACCGCCGCGTGACAAGCCGTTCTCTCCCCCGTTTCAGCCGCACTTTAACTGGCTGAAATATTTCGCCCTTCTGGGCATTCACGGCATGTTTGCTTTAAAGCTGCATCCCAAACGCTTTGCGCGCATTGCCCCGCGCTTTGCCGATTTTGCCGGGCGCATTTACGGTTATGTGGAAAAGGCCGCGATTTCCCCCGCCGATGCTGCGGCTATGGAAGCCAAAATCAAGCGTTTTTTACCTCCTGCTGAAAAAAAATAATAAGCAACACAAAAAATCCCCGCTTTTCTCGCTAGGAGAAAAACGGGGATTTTTGAATTCATATGGTTATGCGTGGCTTTTAACGGGTTCCTGCCATACGATAACATGTTCTTGAAAAAAATCTTGCCCTAAAAGATCGAGATACATCTCCTCGATTTGGGCGTGCAGCTCATCATCCGTTCCCGAAAAGCCGGTACTCATCAGGCGATAAGTCACGCCGCACACGCAGCTCATGATATTCTCCTGCACCAGACCATTTCTTTCGTAAAACGCAATTCGGCGGCAGCGAAGAGCGTCGGTTTCCGGGTCACCGGAAATTGGCGCTTCCACTTCAGCCAGCATCATGTCTTGCACCACATTCTTGCAAAGCTCCTTTAAAAACGAAGCGCCAAGCCCTCCGCTGCGTTTTTGCGGAACCGAGGCCAAATAATCCAACAGCAAGGTTTTTTCACTGCGAAAAAAGAATGCATAGCTGCACAATGCGTCCTCGTCGTCAAAATAGCCGTAGCACTCATACCGGCCATTGTCCCAATGGCCTTTTAAATTCTCCCAAGGGCGGATTTCATTTTGAGGAAAGGCTTCGGGAAAGAAATCATCATAAATCCGACGCATCTGCTCCAATGTCAGCTGTTTTACCTTCATTTCTCATTCTCTCCTGTCAAACAATTTTTAAGAGGCATGCTTTGTGCAAAGCTGGGGAACATCGCTGGTTCGATAATATCCTGTTTTGGTTCTCCAACAGGTATCTCCGGCCAGTTCACCCGTTTCCACACAGTATTTCAGCTCCTGTACAGAACTGTCAGGGGTAAACTCTTTTTGCGGCAGATTGCGCTGCGCTTCCTGCATGACAGAACGCCACGCACGGACGGTTTCCTGTGTTCCGTTGGTAAGGTTCAGCGAAGCGCCGGAGTCATATCCATACCACGTTGCCGTCACATAATAGGGTGTCATGCCCACAAACCAGAAGTCGCGGTTGTCCGAGCTGGTTCCCGTTTTTCCAACGCTTTCCATTCCGCCGGACAAAGCATAGCCGGAGGCTGTTCCCGCGCCCTCCATCACGCCCTTGAGCATTCGATTCATCACCCAAGCCGTATCCGAGGAAATCACCTGCTCGGTTTGAATGACGGGCGTTAATAACTCTTTGCCGGTTCCCGTCTGTACGCTTTCATAGCTGTGAAGCGTGGTAAAGGTGCCGCCGGAACCAAACATCATATAAGCGCCCGCCAGCTCGTAGGGCGTTACGCCATAGGTCGAAGATCCCAGCACCATCGGGCCGAGATCGCGGTCTTTTTCGGTAAAGCTGGTAATGTGCAGCGAATCGGTCACAAAATCATAGATATTGTCGCTGCCCACAAGCTCGCCCACGCGCACTGCCACTGTGTTCACGCTTTGCGCCATGGCATCGGCCACCAAGATGTCATCCTGCGTGTAGGTGAGCGTTACGTTGGCAGGCCACGGCTTTGTTTCGCCCGTTTTCTCGTCTACTTCATCGCGCACCGGCGCATCCAAAAGCGGCGTCGACCAGTTAATTTTATTATTTTCCAGCGCAAGCACATAAGGCCCAATCGGCTTCATGGTACTTCCCACTTGGCGTAAAGCGTCCGTGCCGCGGTTAAACGCGCGCGAAAATTCTTTTTCCTCTACACTGCCGACCACAGCGCATAATCTGCCCGTATAATCAATGCTGACCATCGCCGCCTCGGGATATTCCGTCGCCTTTTCCGTCACCTGCTCGCCGTTTTCGTCAAGCACCGGGTTTCCTTCCTCATCATAAACCGGCTGCGTTCCCGCAATGCCCGGTCCGCCGAAAAAGGCCCCGCCTGTCATCTTTTCCTCCATAATGCGCTGAAGTTCGGGATCTACGGTGGTATAGATGCGCAAACCTCCGTCATACAGCAAAGATGTCACCTGTTCATTGGTCAGCCCGTATTCACGCATTAAATCCTCTGAAACATCCTCAATCACTTCATCCGTAAACCAGGAAGTCACTCCCGTGGGCTGCACCTCTACTGTACCGGGTTCCAGATTGAGCGGCTCGGCACAGGCCGTATCATACTCGGCCTTTGTAATATAGCCTTGCTCGTACATCTCCTGCAAAATATAATTGCGGCGAGAAATATTGTTTTCGGGGTAACGCACCGGGTCATAGCGGCTGGGGTTTTTCGTAATTGCCGCCAGTGACGCGCACTGTGCCAAAGAAAGCTCGCTGACCGGCCTATTAAACAGCTTGATGCTCTCAGCCTGTACACCTGCGGTGTTGCCAGTCATGCCAATCACATTCAGATAAGCTTCCAAAATGACGTCTTTTTCATAATTGCGGTCCAATTCCAGCGCGCGCCAAATCTCGCGCACTTTCCGCATATAACCGTCAAAGCCGCCGGCCTCATCGTCCCCCAGCAAATTTTTAATCAGCTGCTGATCAATGGTGGAAGCCCCCTGCTTAATGCCTTCTTCTCCGCCAAAATATGTGCCGGTCAGAATTTTTTTGACTTCATTGAGTCCGGCAAAAATGGTGCGTTTCCAACTTACGCCGCTGTGCTTATAAAAATCTCGGTCCTCCACGGCCACAAAGGCATGTTGTAAGTCAAGCGGGATTTCGCTGAGCGGCACCCAAATGCGCTGCTGAGTCGCCCGCAAGGTGTCGTACTCTTCCCACTCGCCCGTTTCTCGGTGCTGCGCATAAAGAATCGTTGCATCGCGGTAGGGCAGCTGTTCCAAGCTCAGCCACAGAAAATCGTTAACGGTAGCCCGCTTTAAGTAGGAAATCAGCAAACCTCCCGCCACAAGGCCTAAAACCACCAGCACAGCTGCCAAGCGCAGCAACAACTTTTTCCAAAAATGCTTTTTGGGCGGCGGGGTCGGCTGTGCCGGCTGCGGCGTATTGCCCCCCGAATGCCCGTTTGAAATTTGATAGTCGCTGTATTGCATTTCCTCACACTCTACTTCCCAATCATCCTGAAAGTCACCTTCCACCGGCAGGGCATCAGGCAGAATGACCCCTTTTTTCCCTTCCTGCACCAAATATGATTTCGGCAATCGAATCATCCGTCTATTTTCCAAAGCATCGCCCCCCCTTGCTGCTATGTGCCCCTTTCCCTTCCGATTGAAAGCGCCCCTTTTTATAGACGAAATACGCCTTGCTTGCGCTTCAAATCACAGCGCCAAAACGGTTTTGCCGCAAGCCCTCTCTCCTCTTGCAGGCCGTGCGGCAGCCATTTTCCTTTTGGCACATTTTTTGCAGACGCTTATTTCTTTTTTAGCTATGTACGGCTTCCGTCCGGGTTCACAATAACGGTGCGATCCAGCTGTGTTTTTAACGAATGCTTCATCGCGTCCACATATTCCCGGCGCATCGCTGCCTGCTCAGTTTGTTCTTCTTCAGTTAAGCCCTGTTCGGTGCGGCTTTTGGCGGCCAGTTCGTTAATGCGGGCAATTTTTTCTTGCGTCATATTGATCCTCCATGTGATTCAACGACAAAATGGTTTGAATCTTTTGTATTTTCAGATGCTTTCCACCCAATCTTTCATAATCTGTTTTATTATACCACTTTTTTAAAGAAAACGCAAAAAGCGCGTCAGACTTGCAAATCCAAGCCCGGCGCGCCCTTTGCTGTGAAAAGAAGTGAAGGAGGAAAAAGTTTATGAAAACACGCACATTCGTGCATGAGGATCAGTTGACGCCGAACGGGAGCAAAAGCTTCTTTGCAACGATTCGGCTTGTAATTTCATGTGCTTCAAGAAGTAATCTTCCTGATGTGTCTATCTTACCGAAGATTTGTGACGGAAGTATGTTGGATATTTTAACCTTTTTGTAATAATTTCAAAAAAGGATGTGTTGAATTTATCTTTTCTTTTTTGTTTTTTTGCGCTATGATGTTAAGGTGTTTTGAAAAAGTAAGGCTTTTCGGCATATTGTGTCCAAGCTTTTTATTGTTACTTTCAGATAGGAGAGAATATTTCCATGAAGCAAAATTTTCAGTTAGAAATGGAAAAGCTGATTGATTCCCTAAACGGTGAGCGAAAAACGCTGCTGCTGCACAGCTGCTGTGCCCCTTGCTCCAGCTATGTGCTGGAAACGCTGTGCCGCCATTTTGACATTACCGTAGATTATTACAACCCCAATATTGATACGGCGGAAGAATATGAAATGCGCGCCAAAGAGCAATGCCGCTTTGCCTGTCAAGCGTCGCTGGCGTTTCCGGTGAAGGTACATGTAGAGCCTTACCGCCCTTCGGAATTTTACGAGGCGGTGCGTGGGCTGGAGCATATTCCCGAGGGTGGAGAACGCTGCTTTGCCTGTTACCGGCTTCGGCTGGAGCAGGCCGCCAAACTTTGCCGCGACGGAAAATTCGACTATTTCTGCACCACACTTTCCATCAGCCCGCACAAAAACGCGCAGAAGCTCAACGAAATCGGAATGGAAATGGCGGAAAAATACGGGGTGAAGTGGCTGTTTTCCGATTTCAAAAAGAAAAATGGCTTTCGCCGCAGCACTGAGCTTTCCGAAACCTATCAAATGTACCGTCAGGATTACTGCGGATGTGTGTTTTCACGGCAAGAACGTCTGGCTGCGCAAAAAAGCACATGTACTGTGTGTGAACCTCCTGCGCAATCTAAACCTGAGTCTTAATCCATCTTTTTTATTTGTGCATCGTTGCAATCGCTCATTGTTCATTTTTAAGGTTCTCCTCTTGTTCATGCAATACCGGCTCTACCGAAAAGCGATATGCAATTTTTTACAGCTCTCCGCAAGGAATGATCCCTTTTTCATAACAGGCAGCCAATTTATCCAACCATTCATCAGAGTAGTTTAAAACTTTGCTGTCTGCAATTAACCCAAAATCATCACAAATATATCCCGCCAGCTCATCATTGTCCGATTTTTTGTAAACCGTGGTATATGCTTTTTTCTCTATATCCGTGGTATCATCAAACTTTTTTCCTCTTTTTAGTTCTTTTATATCATTGTAAACTCTCATCCACTCAGTATCGAAAGGATGACTTTCTCTTTGATCTAAAATTTCATCGATATCCAATTCCTCATATTGAATATGGTTTAATTTATCAATTAAGTTGAACATATCACAATCTCCCTTTCATTTCACTTTTTAGCCAGCGCTTTTTAGCAAAAAAAACTAGGTACAGCCAAGGCTGCACCTAGCTTTTTGTCGTTGAGGCATTTTTTAGAAAAGCATCTTATTTTTGCTTCCAAATGGGGTCTTTTAACACCCAGCGGTCAAAGGCATCTTTTTCAAAGAGGTCCTTGTTATAAAAGCCGTCCAAAATCTTCCAAAATTCTTTTTCACTGTATCCGCAGAACTCGCAGAAATCGCGCACGCACAAAGGATCCAGTGCGCCGTCCTTTTCCCGAATAATGGGAAGCGCTTCCTCGCGCGTCATCATGCCGTAACGGATATAACGCGCGGTGTAATCGGTTGCCGCTGCGTGGCCGAATTTCGGATATTTCAGCCAAGAGTGTACCAAATAGGCACGGGAATCAATCTGGTCAAAGTTTTCGGCGTGATGTGTGCGATCCCACTCATGCGTCAAATCATGGAAGCCGCGTTTTTTCGCCAGCATATAGTTGCGATAGCTGTTCCACGGCAGGAAATAGCTCATATAGAACGGGTCTAAACGAGACAGCTCCTCCGCCGAGGGCGCCTGGGTAAGCACGAGGTCATTTTCCGACACGCCGTAGCTCAGAAGCTCCTCCATGGGGAAGCCCACGGCAACGCCGTTTTCAATCTGCCCCATTGCAGAATAAGTCTCCTCGTCGCTGTTGCCGCCGTATTCAAAGCTGACATTCTCGCCATAGCACAAAAACGGCGTATTGAACTTCGCCGCCATGTGCAGCGGGAACGTATAAATCAAACGGTCCACATACCACGTCGGCTTGCCGTATTTTTCAAAAAAGACACGCATCAGCTTTTTCTGTGCCTTAATGTTGGGCTTGCAGGAAATAATGGTGCAGCCAAACTCCTCGCTGATATTTTTCAGGTTGTGTTTGCCTGCTTCCGTCATGGGGAAGTTATCTTCGACACTGAACAAAATGGGGTTCATTTTCATGACTTCTTTCAGGATGTACACCTGAAAATGGCTATCTTTACCGCCCGATACCGCAACGGCACAGTCATACCCACCAGGGCCGTTCATGCCGCGGTATTTGTCGCACAGCGCTTCAAACTCTTTCCAGCGCTTGTCCCAATCGACATTGGCTCTTTGCTCATAGTGGCGGCAAGCGCTGCACACGCCGTGCTCATCAAAGGTAATTCCGGGACGAGTGTCCGGCATGGTGCATTTTGTACAATATTTCATTGGTATCACTCCTTGTGTTTTCCGTTGCAAAGCATTTATGCAAAGGGATGAATCTCTCCGTTTGCATCTGCTTGCGGCTGTGTTGTTTGTGAGGAGGTCTGCGCGCTTTCCGTTACAGTCGATGTGCTTTGGGAAGCAGGTACATCCGACGCGGCACCGCTTGACGGCGATTGTGCAGCCGAGGAAGTGCCGGTTGTATCAGAGGCCGCCGGCACAGCAGTCGACTGGCTGCTGGACATGGGAATGCCGTCCTGAGTTCCGGCCAATGAGAACGTCGTGAAGAAATACCAGCACGCCGCACCCAGCGCGATGAGCAGTACCGCCAAAATAATGACGGGAACCAAATAGGGGTTCTCGGGCTTTTTCTCCACAGGATGCTCCCAATCCAAATCGCTGCCCGCTTTGAAGGTACGGGCATTGGTCACGGGCATCCGGCGCATCAGCCGACGCACAATATCCAATGCAGCCAGGGCAGCACGCTTGCCCGCATCCTTGCCCGGCTCCATTTGGCGCACATACACATAGCCTTTATAGTATACCCCGACAAAGACGCCTTGCTCCGTGGGAACTGCCGACACGCCTACATCGGCACGCGAGCATTTTGCCGCCGCCTCAGCGCGCACGGCAGCTGCCTGCGCAGCATTGGCTCCGCCGGCGCATTTCTTTGCCACTTCCTGCTTAATTTTTGCCATCACACGCGCATCATTGTAGCTGGAATCGCCGAAGTCAAACACGCTGCTGCCGCGCCGTGTGTGGGAAAATTCCTCGGCCAGCAGCGCACCGGTTTTCGGGTCGGAAGCAGCCAAAAGGCTTTCATGTTCAATCAGCTCGCCCGCCGCAAAATAGGCAAGACTTCCCTTTCCCCTGCCATACACACTGTCGCCCAACGCCTGTTCAAAGCGCTCAGCAACCGCTTCCGACAGCTCCACAGCAGCCGCCTCGGCAATTGCGTGAACCGTTACCACCACCAGCACCTCTCCGCACTGGCCATATAAATTCAGCTTTACGCTTTCCATTTGAGAAATTTGTTTTGCCGTTTCCTTTAAAATCGCCATATCCGGCTCATACATTCTGACGATCAGCTGTTTTTCAATCTTTTTTTCCAAGCCATCCATGATTGGCCCTCCTTTGTCACACAGTCTTGTCGCTCCCCCCGCCAGTCTTTAAACGTCCATCGGCTCTGCCTCGGCAGGCATGACGACAGGTTCACCGCTATGGAAGCAGCAGCATCCCGGCTGTTCGAGCCCAAGGGTCAAGCGCCGCACCATTTCCAGCGCGTGCTGGCTTGCCCACGTTCTTACCGAATCGCGGGTACGGTTTGTCATCAAAAGCTTTTGTACATAGGTCACATTTCCATCGCAGGCAGAAACGTACACAAGGCCCACGGGCTTATCCTTGGTTGCACCGCCCGGGCCGGCAATGCCGGTAATGCCCACGCCGAAATCTGTTCCGGCACAGGCACGAACGCCCTGCGCCATCGCCGCAGCCACCTGCGGGGACACTGCCCCCACCTGCTCCAGCATCTGCGCGGGAACCCCCAGCATTTTTTCCTTCATTTCATTAGAATAGGTACACACTCCCAGCGAAAACACTTCGCTGGAACCGGGAATGGCCGTCAAACGCTGAGACAGCAAGCCGCCCGTACAGCTCTCGGCGGTGGCAACGGTTTTGTGTGCCTGTTTCAAAGTATCCACCACTGTTTCCTCCAACGAGTCGAAGGTATCGGTGTACACCACATCCCCCAAGCGGTCCTTGAGCTGCTGCACGGTACCGGCACACATTTCAGCGGCTTGTTCCTGTGTGGCAGCCTTGGCCGTTACGCGAATCACCACTTCACCCATTTTCGCGTACAGGGCGGCTGTGGGGTTTGTCCCGTCCAGCAAGTCGCTGATTTTAGGCTCCATATGACTTTCGCCCACGCCCGTCACGCGCAGTGTGCGGGAAAACAGCACACCATCACTCAGCTGCGCCAACCACGGTTTTACCGTATCCAAAAACATGGGCTGCATCTCTTTGGGCGGGCCGGGCAAAAGCACCGCATACTTTCCTTTACAGACGGTATCCTCAAAGATCATGCCCGGCGCTGTGCCGTTGTTATTTACAATTTTTCTGCCATGAACGGGCACATAAGCCTGCTTTTCATTGCTGGGCGGCATGGTACGGCCCCAGCGCTCGAAAAAGGAACGAATTTTCTCCAGCTCTTCCGGGTCAAAACGCAGCGTATCGCCGTACGCTTTCGCAACCGTTTGCTTGGTTAAGTCGTCATCTGTCGGCCCAAGGCCGCCCGTGAATACCAAAAGGTCACTGCGCTCACGCGCGGTACGCACCAAAGCTTCCAAACGTGCGGCGTTATCGCCTACCACACTTTGGTAGTAAACACTAATGCCCAGCGATGCCAGCTCTCTGGCAAGAAACTGTGCGTTTGTATTCAGAATATCTCCTAAAAGCAGTTCGGTTCCCACTGCGATAATTTCAGCTGTCATGGTAGATTCCTTCTTTTCTTTGGGTTTGTGCGCGGCATTTGCAGCCGGTTGGCTCATTCACCTACATTAACGCGCACACACTCCGCCTGTTCGGCGGCAATTTGTTCCAGTTCTGCCAAACGCTCTACCTGGGCTTCTGCGCGCAGAATTTCCTCCAGCTCCGGCTTGGTTTTCGGGTGGGGCGGCGTGAAAATCGTGCAGCAGTCCTCATAGGGCTGAATGCTTGTTTCAAACGTGCCGATTTTTCGGGCAATTTCGGTAATCTCCGTCTTGTCCATTCCAATACAGGGACGCAGCACCGGCAGCATCTGCGCCGCGTCGGTGCAGCCCAAGGCCATCAGTGTCTGGCTTGCCACCTGCGCCAAGCTTTCACCGGTAACAATCGCCTTTGCGCCTTCCTTCTGCGCCAGCTTTTCCGTAATGCGCAGCATACTGCGGCGCATCAAAACCGTAAACAAATCCGCCGGAGCGCGGTCACGCAGCTCGGTTTGCACGTCCGTATAAGGCACGACATAGACATTCAAATTCCCTGTATAGGGCGTCAGCTCTCTGGCAAGAGTCAGCACCTTCATTTTGGCGCGCTCGCTGGTATACGGCGGGCTTGCAAAGTGGGCGCACGAAAGCGACAGCCCGCGCTTTGCCATCAAATAACCTGCCACCGGGCTGTCGATACCGCCGGACAGCATCAGCATTGCAGCCCCCGAGGTGGACACCGGCAAACCGCCCGCACCCTGCTGCTTTCCACCGTGTACATACGCCGCATAATCACGAATTTCCACAGTTACTTGCAGATCGGGATGGTGTACATCCACCTTTAAATGCGGGAAAGCGCGCAAAATGGTTCCGCCCAGCTCGCGCGAAATCTGCATACTATCCAGCGGAAAGCTTTTATCGCTTCGTCTTGCGCTCACCTTAAAGGTTTTCGCTTGCATCAGCTGCTCTCTTAAATACTCCACCGCCGTCTGGCGAATGGCGTCCATATTTTTTTCGCACACCGCCGCACGCGCCAGCGTTGCAATGCCAAAAATTTTCGAGACGTAATCAAACGCCTTGTCCACATCTGCACTGTCATCCATCGGCTCGGCATACATGGTGGACTGCGCTTTGTACACCTTAAAATCACCCACGGATTTCAAACGGCGGCGCATCGTTTTCAGCAAAACGCTTTCAAACGTTCCGCGGTTTAAGCCCTTGAGCGCCATTTCGCCCTGATATGCTAAAATGATTTCTTTCATGCTTTCTCCTTCAAACCATTGCGCTTGGAACCCGTTCCAAAACGCGGCTGTTTCTTTTTTTGAAACAGCCCTTTGTTATTTTTTCACCTTTTCCAGTGTTTCCATGCCCTCTTTCAGTGCGCGAACGAGTGCATCCACATCGGAGTTTTGGCTTTGACCGCTGAACGACACACGAATCGCCGAATCCACGCGGGCTTTGGGCAAGCCCATTGCCGTCAGCGTATGGCTGGCCTCACCTTTCGCGCAAGCCGACCCGCTGGAAACATAAATGCCCTTGCTTTCCAAAAAGTGCAGCATAATTTCGCTGCGAATTCCCAAAACCGAGAAATTCGCGATTTCATCCACTGCATTTTCCGGGCTGTTGCGCACAATGCCCTCCATAGATTCCAGCGCGCTCCACAGGCGGCGGTTTAACGTGCGCACACGCTCGGCACGCCCTTTATCGGCCTGCACCAGCTGCACCGCTTTGCCCAAAGCGGCAATATACGGCGTATTTTGAGTGCCGGGACGCATTCCCTTTTCCTGTTCGCCGCCGAACATCAAGGGTTCCGTATAAAAGCCGCGGCGCACATACAGCGCCCCAACGCCTTTCGGCGCATGAATTTTGTGCCCGGAAACGGAATAAGTATCAATCATGGTTGCCCCCACCTTAAAAGGCAGACGGCACCAAGCCTGCACACCGTCCACATGAACGGCGGTGCGGCTGTTTTTCGCTTTCACTTCTCTTGCCAGTGTCGCTACGTCTAAAACCGTGCCGATTTCGTTATTGACGTGAATGCAGGCGCACAGCGCGGTTTTGGTTCCCACGGCATGTGCCAGAGCGTTCAAATCCACCTGACCGGCTGTATTCGGTGCAATAAACGTCACACGCCAGCCGTGCTTTTCCATCGCCTTTACGGTGTTGTGGACGCTGGGATGCTCAAAACCTGTCACCACAACATGCTCGGCCCATGCCTCGCGCGCACGAAGCGCACCTAAAATAGCCATATTGTTTGATTCTGTTCCGCCGGAGGTAAAAAACACCTCCGCAGGTTTCGCCCCAAGGCTGTCCGCAACAATAGCGCGGGATGCCTCAATCAATTCTTCCGCACGCGCCGCGGGCGCATAAAGCGAAGAAGGGTTAAAAAACTGGTCCCGCAAAACACGGGTTGCCGCATCTGCGACTTCATCGGCCACGCGCGTGGTGGCGGCGTTATCCAGGTAATGCACGCAAAAGCCCTCCAAAATGCAAATATATAGTTGTATTATACAACAGGGTGCGCCGCTTCGCAAGCGGCACACCCCAAAAGTGTGAAAAGTTACATTTTTTACACAACAACCTCACCTGTGCTGCACTTGCGCCTTTGCACACGCAGTCTTGCACGGTTCAGCAAGGCCGGCAGAATTAGAACAATCCTGTAATCATGCCGTTTTCATCCACGTCAATCGCTTCGGCGGCAGGTTTCTTCGGCAGACCGGGCATGGTCATAATGCTGCCCATAACAGCCACCACAAAGCCCGCTCCCGCAGACAAACGCAGGTCACGCACCGTCATGGTAAAGCCTTCCGGCGCAGCCAGCAAAGCCGCGTCATCGGAAAAGCTGTACTGTGTTTTCGCCACGCAGACGGCCAGACGGTCAAAGCCGTTTTTCTCCAGCTCCTCCAGCATTTTCTTAGCGGGTGCTTGGTAGACCACTTCTTTTGCATGGTAGATTTTTTTGCAGATTGCGTCAATTTTTTCGCGCACCGTCATGTTTTCGTCGTAGGCATACTGTGCGGGGCGGGTTTCCATGCTGGCCAGCACATCGTTTGCCAGCTCTACGCCGCCTTCGCCGCCTTTGGCAAACACTTCGCTCAGCGCACACGGCACACCCATTTCGGCGCACAGGCCGCGCAGATAAGCGTGTTCCTCCTCCGTATCGGTGGGGAATGCGTTGATTGCCACACAGACAGGAATGCCGAACACCTTTTGCATATTTTCCACATGGCGGCGCAGGTTGGGGCTGCCGGCTTTCAAATAATCCAGCCCCGGCTGACCCAGCTCGGCTTTCGGGCAGCCGCCGTGGTGTTTCAGCGCACGCACCGTTGCCACCACAACGCAGACCGACGGATGAATGTCGTTCATGCGGCATTTGATGTCCAAAAATTTCTCGGCGCCCAAATCCGCGCCGAAGCCCGCCTCAGTCACCACATAATCTGCCAATTTCATGGCAAGGCGTGTTGCAATAGCGCTGTTGCAGCCGTGTGCGATGTTGGCAAACGGGCCGCCGTGAATCAGCGCGGGTGTATGCTCCAGCGTCTGCACCAAGTTGGGGTCGAATGCATCTTTTAATAATGCCGTCATCGCGCCCGCCGCGCCGATTTGCCCCGCCGTCACCGGCTCGCCGCTGAAGGTATAGGCAACGACAATGCGTCCCAAACGCTCTTTCAAATCGTTCAAATCGGAAGCTAAGCAGAACACCGCCATCACTTCGCTGGCCACGGTAATGTCGAAGCCGTCTTCACGCGGGGTTCCGTTCACCTTACCGCCCAAGCCATCGGTAATAAAACGCAGCTGACGGTCATTCATATCCACGCAGCGTTTCCAAGTAACGCGGCGCGGGTCAATGTTCAGGGCATTGCCTTGGTAAATGTGATTATCCACCATAGCAGCCAACAGGTTATTCGCTGCGCCAATGGCGTGCAGGTCGCCTGTAAAATGCAGATTGATGTCCTCCATGGGCACCACCTGCGCATAGCCGCCGCCTGCTGCACCGCCCTTCATACCGAACACAGGGCCAAGGCTCGGCTCACGCAGCGCCAAAATTGTTTTTTTGCCCATGCGGGAAAGCGCATCCGCCAAGCCGACGCTTGTGGTAGTCTTTCCCTCTCCGGCGGGCGTGGGGCTGATGGCTGTTACCAAAATGACGCGGGCATCTTTTTGCTGTGCCAGCTCTTTCACCAATCGATGGTCAATCTTTGCCTTATACTTGCCGTAGGGAATGACACGGTCGGCGTCCACGCCAAGCTCGCTTGCCACCTTCGTGATAGGCTCCATGACCGCCTTCTGTGCAATTTCAATATCCGTTTTCATGTTCAACACTCCTTTACCGGCCGTATGCCGCTTTGGATGCCTGTTGGCACCATGCTTCCTTCATATTCCTTTATTGTAGCAAACTGCGGCTTGCTTGACAATTGCTTTTCGTTGACTTTTTCAGAAAAGAAGTCTACAATAATACCAAACAATACCACGCACAGAAAATCTCTGTGCAGAAAAGAGGTTGTAACATGCCCATTCAACTCATCGCCGACAGCTGTTGTGATGTCACACCGGCCATGAAGCGCCTTTTGGGACTTTCTATCGCCAGCTTAAATATCGCTGTGGGTGAGGAACACTATCGTGACGACGAGTCTTTGGACACGCTTGCTTTAATTAAAACAATGCGAGCCTGCAAAACACCTCCCGCTACCTCCTGCCCGACCCCGGAGGAATATGCCGCTTTAATGCTTCGCGCCCCGGAAAGCTTTGTCATTACCCTTTCTTCCAAGCTTTCGGGAAGCTATAACGCCGCATGTGTTGGCCGTCAACTGGCCTTGGAACAAAACCCCGATTTGCGCATTCATGTATTTGATTCTGAAAGCGCTGCCGCCGGGGAAACCCGCATTGCACTGCTGCTGCATGATATGATTGATGCCGGAATGGATTTTGACAGCATTGTAGAAAAGACAAACGCCTTTATCGCCACGATGAAAACCCATTTTGTTCTGGAGGATTTGTCCCACCTAGTGAAAAACGGGCGCATTTCCAAAGCAGCCGGTCTTTTGGGCACCATGCTGAACATCCGCCCCATCATGGGTGAAAACGGCCATGGGGAAATTATTCCGTTGGAGAAAGTGCGCGGCACTGCAAACGCCATGCGCCGCTTGGTAGAAATTGTGGCTTCTGAAACCGCGCAGGCAGCCGGCGGCCTCACGCTGGTGCTGAGTTACTGCAATTGTCTGGAACGTGCGCAGGATTTGAAAAAGATGTTTTTGGCGCAGTGTTCTGCAATTAAAGAGGTGATTATGGTTCCTACCAACGGCATTTCTACGGTTTATGCCGACGATGGCGGCATTGTAATCGCATTCTAAGATTGCTGTTTTTTCATTGGTGTTTTGAAGGGAGAGCGTGATTCTATGAATGAATTTGCAAAAGAAGTAGTTCGTCAGCGCATGGAGCGCACGGCACAGGCATTGAAGAAAAATCAAATGGATGCTTACTGTGTCGATTCCGCCTGCGACGTGATTCCTCTGCTGAAAAACTTAATTCAGCCAGGCGCTTGCGTCAGCATGGGCGGCAGCGTCAGCTTGGCCGAATGCGGCGTTCCTGCATTTCTGCGCACAGGCGGTTATGACTTTTTAGACCGTGAAGCCGTCAGCGGCGACGCCATTGGCGAGCTGTACCGCAAAGCATTTTTTGCCGATTGTTACCTTTCCAGCGCCAATGCGGTCACGGAGCAGGGCGAGATTTTCAATGTCGACGGAAACGGCAATCGTGTTGCTGCACTTACTTTTGGGCCAAAAGAGGTTATTTTGGTGGTTGGGTACAATAAGATTGTAGAGGATTTGCACGAAGCGCATCGCCGTCTGCGTCATTTGGCAGCTCCGGCCAACACCAAACGACTCAACCGAAACACACCGTGTGCCAAAACCGGCATTTGCGCCGACTGCCACAGCCCCGAGCGCATTTGCTGTACTTATACCGTTCAACGTTTTTCCAAAACGCCGGGACGCATTAAAGTCATTTTAGTGGCAGAGCCCCTCGGTTATTAAACCGGAGGAGTTCTGAACAGTCGAATTTTTCAAATCATTACGCCGCCCAGCATTTTTAAAGCCGGGCGGCGGTTTTTATTCACAAAAAGGCACGAGCTTCCGCAGATGATCTGGGAAGCTCGTGCCTTTTTTATTAGCCAATGGCAACGCCATTGCTGTTTAATATTTGCTGCTGTCGGGCTGCGACAAAGCGTGTGCAGGCAAAGCCTCATTTGCGCCGTTGTCCTCTTGTTCTTCCAACTGAATTAAATCTTCATCCCAGCGGAACTGCGACATCAAGTGTTTGAGCACTTGCGCCTGGCTGGACAGCTCCTCACTGGAAGCAGCACCCTCTTGCGAGGTAGCCGAAGTCGTTTGCACCACGCCGGAAATCTGATCGACGCCAATGCTGATTTGTCCAACAGAGTTTGCCTGTGTCATAGCCTCCTGCGCAATATGGGTAATGCTTTCGGCTACCTTGTTGATGTCGGCAATCACGCGGGTCAATGATTCCGCCGTTTTGTCGGTAATCTCACGGCCACGCTGCACGGCGCTCAAAGAGTTCTCAATCAAAGCTGCGGTGCTCTTGGAGGCATCGGCAGATTTGCTTGCCAAGTTGCGCACTTCATCGGCCACAACCGCAAAGCCCTTGCCTGCTACACCGGCACGCGCCGCCTCTACCGCCGCATTCAGCGAAAGAATATTCGTCTGGAACGCAATGTCTTCAATGGTTTTGACAATCTTGCTGATTTGTGCAGAGTTTTCGGAAATGTCGCCCATCGCCTTCAAAAGCTCCTGCATATCCTCATTGCTTTTCGCGGCTTCCTTTTGAATACGCAGCGTATCCTCGCGGGAACCCTCGGAGAACTCGGCGGTATCTTTAATTTGCTGTGTGATTTCGGTAATCGTTGCAGCCAATTGCTCGATAGAGGATGCCTGCTGCATGGCTCCATGCGCCAAGTGCTGTGCACCAGCGGAAACCTGGTCGCTTCCGGCCGTTACGAGGCGAGCAACCTGCTGCACCTGCACAAAGGTTTCGCCCAGGCGCTTTTTAATTTCTTGGATGGCATCGTACAAGATTTTAAATTCGCCGATGTAGATGGATTCATCTTTACTTTTCACAGCGAAGTTGCCCTCCGCCATTCCCATCATCATTTTCATTTGGTCATGCGTAATCTCTCTCAAAGAGATGAGCATCGCACGCATGTTTTCAGCCATGTGACCCAGCTCATCGCGGGAAGTATATGTAATTTCTGCGCTGAAGTCACCGGAACGCATTTTGTCAATCGCGTGGTCAATTTCCTGAATCGGCTTCAAGACCGCCTTTGTCGTCACAGCGACCATAATGGCAGACAGAATGATTGCTACTACAAAGCATTCCTTTTGGAACAAAACAATGCCTTCTTTTACACCCATCGAGCGTGTAAACATATCTTTGCTGTTGACAGAAAGCTGCTGTGCAAACTCCGTTATTTTCGCACCCGCTTGTTCCAAGGCCTTATTGTAGTCCGCCAACAGCTGGGCCGCTCTGGCATCACCCTTGGGCGTGTTCTCGCGAATGGCTTCAAAAATTTCCGGCCGCAGGTCAACAGCTTGCAAGCGAACGTCGTCGTACTCCAAAATTTTGGAAATATCGCCCTCATAAGAGGTTTTAAACCACTCGATGTACTCGCCCACCTGGTTCAGGCTTTCTTCAGCCGACGCCAAATAGTTTTCCATATCTGCGCTGGTAGACGCCTCAGCTGCCAACAAAATGTTTTTGACACCCGTGTCCATCTCAAGACGAATATTGTAAACATAGATTTCCGCCAGATAGTTTTGCTCTACAAAGGTACGATAACGGTCTGTAATTCTGCCAAGGCCAATGGAGTTTACCGCCATCGGAATCATCATCAGCAGAATCAGAACAAAAAACATCGACCAAAGCTTCTTTTTTACCTTTAAATTTTTCACTGTTCGCTTTCCTCTTTCTGAAATACATCAATTTACAAAAATTTCGTCTTTAAAATAAACGTTCAACCAATGCGCAGCAAAGCATTAGTATTTACCGCTATTTCCGTCTGCACAATTACTCTGCACAGGCGCCGAGGAATGAGCCGTGCAATCTGCTTCTTTCGCAGCAGCCGCTGTTTCCTCTTCGTTCCATTTAAACTGCGTGAGCAAATGCTTGAGCAGCTGAGCTTGGCTGGAAAGCTCCTCGCTGGAAGCAGCACTTTCCTGCGACGTCGCGGAAGCGGTTTGCACCACGCCGGAAATTTGTTCGACACCCTGATTGACACGGGTGACAGAGTGTGCCTGCGTAGTTGCTTCCTGAGCAATGTGCGTAATGCTTTCCGCCACGTCGTTAATATCGGCAATCACATGTGTTAACGATTCTGCTGTTTTGTCGGTAATCTCACGGCCACGGCGTACTGCGCTCAACGAGTTTTCAATAAGTGCCGCTGTATTTTTGGAAGCATCGGCAGACTTGCTTGCCAAGTTGCGCACCTCATCAGCCACAACCGCAAAGCCTTTGCCCGCAACACCGGCGCGTGCAGCTTCTACGGAAGCATTCAGCGAAAGGATATTGGTTTGGAATGCAATATCTTCAATCGTTTTGACAATTTTGCTGATTTGCGCGGAGTTTTCGGTAATATCACCCATTGCCTTCAAAAGCTCCTGCATGTCTTGGTTGCTTTTTGCAGCTTCCTTTTGAATCCGCATGGTATCTTCTCGAGAGCGTTCGGAGAAATCAGCCGTTTCCTGAATTTTTTGGGAAATCTCTGTAATATTAGCAGCCAATTCTTGGATAGAAGACGCCTGCTCTGTTGCACCCTGCGCCAAATGTTGTGCGCCCTGAGAAACTTGGTGGCTTCCCGCGGATACCTGATCTGCCGCCAAGGAAACCTGTGCAAAAGCAGCGCTTAAACGCTTTTGAATCACATTCATGGCCTCAATCATCTCACGAAAGCCGCCCACATACATATGAGAATCCTGACTTTTAACGCTAAAGTCGCCCTTCGCCATTTCAGTCATTAAGTAAATTTGGTCGCGCATCAAGCTCTTCAAAGCCTGTATGGTATTGCGCATACTCTGCGCCACATGGCCCAGCTCGTCACGGGATTCATAATCGAGCTGAATATCGAAGTCGCCATTCTGCATTTTGTTGATCGCGGCCTCAATTTGATTGATCGGAGTCAGAAAAGCATTTGTTGTAATACGGGTAAACAGGATTGCCACTACAAGCGAACCGGCAATACAGCAAACCAATACAACGGTAAAGATCTGGCGGGAACGCACTGCCATTGCATATTCATCCTGGCTTTCCTGCGCCAAGGTTTGAGCAAATGCGTCGATATTTTCGCCCGCTTTTTCCACCTCTGTGTTATAACCATCCAAAATATCAGACAAACGCACGCGCGTTTGCGATGTATTGGCACGAGCCAGCGTCGTAATTTCCTGTCTCGTGTCCATGGTTTGCGTCATCATGGCATCATATGCCTCAATTTTGGAAGTATCGCCGTTGTAGCTCTCCAAAAACCAAGCAATATCCGCTTTCACCTGCGCCAAACTTTCTTCCACGGTAGCAAGATATTTCTCAGTTAAGCTTAAACTTGTGCTGTTGGATGCAAGAGCCAAATTCTTCACTGCCGTGTCCATTTTCAAGCGAAGATTGTGCAAAGTGGTTTCGGCCACATAATTTTCGGTGACAAATTTGTTGTACTTATCCATGACCCTGTTCATGCCTATGTACGCCATCAAAGCAGACGCGAGAAATACAACAATCAAAATCATAAATGCAACAAATAGTTTCCCCTTTACTCTCAGGTGTTTCATCATACTGTACTCCTTTTAAAATCGCCTGTAAAGTTTACAAAAAAAGAAAAAAGGCTATCTTTGTGAAGCAAATAACAAATAAATATGAACTCTCCCCTCAAAATCATATTTCAAAGCATTTGTTAAACTTGATTCACAGAGTATAGCGCTTGATTCCTTCTTCCGACTTAATTTAAAATTCGCGCAGCCCAATTCACACAACAACTTGGAGCGCCCTCTTGCTGTCAAATGAAAAAAAACAAAACTTTTTATCGACAGTTTATGAACAATGACAGCTCCTATAGTGTAACATATTTTTTTGACAAAAGAAATATTTTCTTTCAAATTCTGAAAATTTGGCAATTTTTCTATAAAATCCTTTATTTATATTGCTAACGTGCTAAAGTTAAAGTAATAGAGGAAAAAAAATTGCTTCTATTTTATAAAAATTTTTATATACATTTACACACTCTTTACATAACGTTTGCATGAACTTTTTGTAACATTCCCATTAAAAATTTCATTTTAAAACTGATTTACATTGCAAAGAGGGCTTCCCGCAAGCCATTTTCATCGCTTGCGGGAAGCCCTTTTTTTGTAAAACCAAGTGCTGATTTATGTTTGATTTGCCTTTTGTCGTTTAATCACTTTCAACCTTGTAAACTCCTCACGCTCATGCTCTTCCAGCGTGGAAGAAATAAAGCGGATGTTATTGTCCAGCTTCGGAATCACCACATTTTCCAGCATATTGGCACGGCGCTGTGTTTTTTTAATCGCCGTTGCCAAGCGATAAACGCTGTTTTCAATGCCGGCTAACTCCGCACAAAGACGCTTTACCTTATCAAAGCACAAGTAAGCGTCATCCAGCTGGGAAGAAGTTCCGTGAAAGCCGTAATAGGGGTACGGCAGCGGAGAGTCGAGATATCCTGTGGGAAGATCGACACCCATAATGCTGTGGCTGGTGACGGAAAACCCTTTTTCTTCCATAACAGGAGATGCCAGCTGGCGGTCAATACCCAAAGAAATATTGGCCTTTTCCAAAGCGGCATACGCCCGTGTAAAGGTATCGCCGATCTCGCGCTGCATGGCTGCCGCCTTGTCAATGAGGCGCATCATCTCGCGCATTAACACATTGCGTTTCCTGTCCAGCAGGTCAAACCCCAGTTTCGCCAAGGCAATATTTTTTTTACAGGCAATCAGATTGCCCTTTGTCGGAAAAATCTGTTCTGCCATTTTTTCACCTCATTTTGCTTGATTGAACAAGTTAGGATTTCACACTGCTTTTCCAAACGGCATTTTAATGCTTGCCGTAATGCTGTGCCAAAACCTTTTCGTCAATGCGTTCCAGCTCTTCACGCGGCAAAATAGACAGCAGACGCCAGCCCAAATCAAGGCTTTCGTCAATCGTGCGGTCTACCTGCTGACCCTGTCCCAAAAACTCACGCTCAAAGCGTTCGCCAAAAGCCAGATACTGCTTATCGGTATCGGACAGCTCTTCCTCGCCAATGACGCTTGCCAATCCGCGCGCGTCGCTCACCTTCGCATAGCTTGCAAACAGCTGGTTGGATACGTCGGAATGGTCGGAGCGCGTATAACCTTCACCAATGCCGTCCTTCATCAAACGGGACAGGCTGGGCAGAATGCTGATGGGCGGATAAATGCCCTGCTGGTCCAGATAACGATCCAAAACAATCTGACCCTCCGTAATATAGCCCGTCAGGTCGGGAATCGGGTGGGTGATGTCATCATTGGGCATGGTCAAAATGGGAATCTGCGTCACGCTGCCGCCGCGCCCCTCAATCACGCCGGCGCGTTCGTACAGACTTGCAAAGTCGGAATACAAATAACCGGGGTAACCTTTACGGCCCGGAATTTCACCCTTGGAGGAAGAAAATTCACGCAGAGCCTCGGCATAGCTGGTCATATCCGTCATCACGACAAGGACATGCATATTCTGTTCAAATGCGAGATATTCCGCTGCTGTCAATGCGCAGCGCGGCGTCAAAATACGCTCGATAATCGGGTCGGACGACAAATTTAAAAACATGGTAACACGCGCCAGCGCGCCCGACTCCTCAAAGCTTCTGCGGAAATATTCTGCAACGTCTTTTGTAACACCCATCGCGCAGAACACCACGCCGAATTTCTCTTTTCCGTCATCCGACAACTTTGCCTGACGCACAATTTGTGCTGCCAGTTTGTTGTGGCTCATACCGGAACCCGAGAAAATGGGAAGTTTTTGGCCGCGAATCAACGTAATTAAGGTATCAATGGAGGAAATACCGGTGCGGATATAGTTTCGCGGATACTGACGGCACACGGGGTTAATCGAACTGCCGTTGATATCGTCAAAACGATTGGCGTAAACAGGGCCAAGGCCGTCAATCGGCTCGCCTGCACCATTAAAAATACGGCCAACAATTTCACTGCTGAGAGCCAAACGCATCGGCTCGCCGGTAAAGCGGCTGGCCGTGTCGGAAAGAGAAAGCCCGTTGGTACCGGAAAACACCTGAACGATGGCACGCTTTCCTTCCAATGCAACCACGCGCCCCGTGCGAACACCCTTCGAGGTGCGCACCTGCACCATTTCTTCGTAGCCGACATTTTCCACGCCGTCCACTGCAATCAAAGGGCCGTTAATATCAGAAAGCCCCAGATATTCCATACAATGCTGTGCCATGTTTCTCACTTCCCTTCCTTTTCGTTCTGGCTGTCCTCAACGCGGCGATGCTTTGCCAACAGCGTCTCACAAATCTCATCCAATTCCCGGTTGTAATCCCCGAACATTTCGGGCTTGTCGTTGGGAATTTCATATTTCACTTTAATCAGCTTGTCAAACAAGCCCGCCGCCGACATCTCGCTGACCGGAATTGAAGCATCCACCAATTCCTTGGCCTTTTCATGCAGATGCAAAATGGCTTCCATCATCCATTTTTGCTTTTCAAGCGGCACATAAGTATCGTTTTTGTGGAATGCATTTTGCTGCAAGAAGCCCACGCGAATCACACGCGCAACTTCCAAAGTCAGCTTTTGGCTGTCGGGCAAAACGTCCGAGCCAATCAGCTTGACAATCTCCATCAGCTTGTTTTCCTCGCTCAAGAGGCCCAGCATTTTTCCGCGCATTGTGCAGAAATCCTCGCCCAAGTGCTCGGTGTAATACGGGTCCAAATCTTCATAGTACTCGCTGTAACTGATGGTCCAGTTGATGGCGGGATAGTGACGCGCATAAGCAAGGCTTTTGTCCAAAGCCAAAAAGCAGCGCACAAAACGCTTTGTGTTTTGTGTAACCGGCTCGGAGAAATCAGAGCCTTGCGGCGACACTGCACCGATAATCGAAACGCTTGCATTCTCTCCGCACAAGCTTTCCACACAGCCGGCGCGCTCGTAGAACGCGGCCAGTCGGCTGGGCAAGTAGGCCGGGAAACCTTCCTCGGCGGGCATTTCCTCCAAGCGGCCGGAAATCTCACGCAGAGCCTCAGCCCAGCGGGAGGTCGAGTCAGCCATCATAGCCACGTCATAACCCATGTCGCGGTAATACTCCGCAAGCGTAATGCCCGTATAAATTGACGCTTCACGCGCAGCCACAGGCATGTTGGAGGTGTTGGCAATCAAAACGGTACGCTCGGTCATCGGCTTGCCGGACTTCGGATCTTCCAGCTCGGAAAACTCCGTCAGTACCTGTGTCATCTCGTTGCCGCGTTCACCGCAGCCCACATAAATAATAATGTCTGCGTCGCTCCATTTTGCCAGCTGATGCTGCGTCATGGTTTTGCCCGTACCGAATCCGCCCGGAACAGCTGCCGCACCGCCTTTTGCAATCGGGAACAGCGTATCAATGACACGCTGGCCGGTAATAAGCGGCTTGCCAATCGGCTGTCGGCTTTTCACAGGGCGCGGCACACGAATGGGCCATCTTTGCGCAAGGCAAATCTCTTTTTTCTCGCCCGTTTCGGTTTCCACCACACAAATGGGCGTCACGACATTATACTTTCCAGACGGGGCAACCCATTTCACAACGCCCTGCACATCCGGAGGCACCATGCTTTTATGCGTGATAATGGAAGTTTCGGGGCAGGTGGCAATCACTTCGCCGCCGTAAACTGTTTGGCCTTCTTTGATGCACACGGTAACATCCCAAAGGCGCTCCTCGTCCAAACTGCTGACGTGCATACCGGCACCGATGAAAGCGCCGCTTTGCTGGGCAATTTCTTTCAGCGGGCGTTCAATGCCGTCAAAAATATTTTGCATAATACCAGGGCCCAGCGTTGCGGACAGGGGTGCCCCCGTTCCTTTGACCGGCTCACCGACACGCAGGCCGGTGGTATTTTCATATACCTGAATGGTGGTGCGATGCTCATTGACGCTGATTACCTCACCAACCAGCCCTGCGGCGCCGACATACACCATCTCCATCATTTCGAAGGTATCGGTATCCCGCACTGTCACAACAGGGCCGTTAATGGAATATATTGTATCTTTCATTGCGAACCTTCTCTCCTTGTTCCTCGGCGGGCATTATTCCACATGCAGCCCACAGCGCGTTAAAAACGCCTCACGCTCAGCCTCAGCAGCAAAATCCAGCGTTTCATCGTAGCGCACACGCCCTGCCTCCAGGCGGAAGCCGCCCATGCGGATGCTGCGTTCGCTTTTCACGGTGCAGCTCGGATAAATTTTGCGTGCCAGCGCGCCAAGACGGTCTTCATCACCGCTTTTCACATACAAGGTAACCGCATCTTTTCCCACCGCTTTGGACAAGTTTTCCAAACGTTTTTTCATGTCACTCTCATACTGTGCCGAGGACACATAGGTTTCAATTTCTTCCTCTGCTTCTGCAAACAGCGCATTTACAAGCTGTCTGCGGTAAACAAGCAATTTTTTGCGGTTTTCCTGCTTTTGTGCAGCGCTTTCCCGGGCAAGCTTGGTTTGAGCCTCAGCGCGATAAGCCGCCACGGGGTCGCTTCGCTTGGAAGCAATCAAAGATTCATACAGCTCGTCCGCTTGCTGCTTGGCTTGGTCCAATACCGTTTGCGCCTGACGCTGTGCGGCCTCCATCACGGAATCGTCAAAACCGGCATATTTTTCCTCGCTGTTCAAATTTTGGGCTACGCGCTGCAGCTCGGCCTGTTTTTTATTCATGTTCACACCTCAAATCTTTACGCCCACTACCTCGGAAATGTAGCGTCGGATGCTGTCGCCCGGATTTGAATCGCTGTGGCGGTCGGGCATTTCCACGATCAGCGGACGGCGACGGGTTAATTTATAGGAAAACACCAGCTCCGAGCAGCGTGCCACCAGCTTATCCGTAATTAAAACCAAGCCAACTTCCGGGTCGGCACAAGCCTTTTCCAGCGCCTTTCGCACTTCTTCTTCCTCGTGCACCACGACGCCCTTTACCCCCACCAGACGCATTCCCGCCAGGGTATCTACGTTATCGCTGATCAAAAAGTATTTCATCAGGGTATTCCCCCCGTTTAAATTTTGGAAAGGATGAGGATAGAAACCAACATGCCGTACAGAGCAATACCTTCGCCAAGTGCAACGAAAATCAAGGATTTACCAAAGCTTTTCGGATCTTCGGTCAAAGCGCCGATCGCTGCGGGTGCGCCTGCGCCAACAGCGATACCTGCGCCGATGCCTGCAATACCGGTAGACAGAGCCGCGGCAATCAAACCCAAGCCGTTGGAAGCGGCCTGAACCGTTTCGCCCTCAGCGAAAGCCACGCCGGAAAATGCACATGCCAGTGCAAAGGTGAGTGCCAACAAAAGTGCGCTGCGCAGCGTTTTTTTCATACCATTCTTTTTCATTGTTATTTCCTCCAGTCGATTTCGTAAAGTAAAAAAATTTATTGTCAGTCCGCATCAAGGGCGTTTCTGAAAACAAAGAAATGCACAGATTTTTTGTAAAAACTAGGTGGCTGCAAGGCAAAAACGCAGGAATCCTTTGTGGATGGCGAGTATTTTAACGCCGCAGACACCGGTTCATGCAGAAAAAACTGAAAATTTCGACTTTTCAGAAAGCCCATGGGACGGCAATCAAGATTCCATCAGTTCCTTTCCGGAACGCACATGCAGCGGCGTGAACGGACGCCCTTCTGCGTCAAAGAAGCGGCTGAAAATTTCGTAGAACTCAAGGCGAAGCACTTGGATGCCCACAAACAAGCTCTCCAGCGCCATAACAAACAAGTTGCCCACAATAACAATCAGCCAATAAATCACAGGCTGGGTTGTCATCGCCGCCAAGGTGAATACCACGCTCATCATACCGGCGTGGGCCAGCACGAAGCCGCCGACACGCAAAAAGCTCATTGTGTTGGAAGCAAAGCTCAAAAGCGCGTCAAACATCTCGAAAAATCCGTTAATGATAATTTCGCCGGGTTTTCCGGGGTTTTTGCCCTCCAGCGCCAGACAGATCGGCTCACAGAAATACATGCAAAGGAAGGGCACCACAATCAGCAAGATAATGTAAGGCATAGAACCGATGAACGATGCCTCAACCCCCAGCATGGGAAGCAGCAAACAAACAAGCGCTAAGTAGAAAACAAGCCCCGCTACACCATTAACAGAAAATAGTGTTTTGGCAATAATTCCTCGCTTAAAGTTGGAAATGATGCCGCTTCCAATCGCGCATACAATGATAAAGATACCGGCCACAATGCTGGTAATCAAAATCATGTTAATGCTCTCTGGGTGAAGAACCTCCAGCGGCTTTTCCGCAAAGCCCAAAGCGTGATACATCGGGTCTAAGAGGTTTTCAAAGCCAAACACGCTTCCGTACAAAAAGCCGAACAAAACCGAAAACAAGCTGCACCGTGCCAAAACAAGCCCCAGCTGCATTTGCTTCTTTTTGTACATGAAGAAGTATCCAATCAAACCGAGCAGCAAGCCCTGTCCCACGTCACCGAACATGATGCCGAACAAAACGGCATAGGTTACAGCCACTAAGCCGGTGGGGTCAATATCGCCGTAATTGGGCAAACCGTACATCGTAACAAACAGCTCAAACGGACGTGTCAGCCAATTATTTTTCAGCTTTGTGGGCGGCTTCAGATTTTCATCCAGCTCCGTTTCCGTGCCAAGTTCTTCATCCGCACAAACGCGCACATCAGGAAGCTCTTTTGCAATGGCTTCACGCAGACGCCCCGTGCTCTCATCCGGTACAAAACCGCTGATGTAGTAGCTGTTGTCCAAAAGCACCACATGGCGGTACATTTGGGCAATTTGCGACTCGTAATTGAGCCAAGCGGCAATCTTCTGAAGCTTTACCACTTCATCTTTCTGTGCGACGGCTGCCAAGTTTTCCAGCTCCGCCTTGCGCCGGTTCATCTC
The DNA here is from genome assembly GCA_002315015.1 of Faecalibacterium sp. UBA1819. Lineage (GTDB taxonomy): Bacteria > Bacillota > Clostridia > Oscillospirales > Ruminococcaceae > Ruthenibacterium > Ruthenibacterium avium. The sequence continues at coordinate 15,366 of DCEX01000018.1, read as the reverse complement.
GCTTTCTTCCGACAAAATCTGTGCCAAAGCATCCTGCGGTGTACCGTGTACAAAGTCCGGCACCCAAATTCGCTCGAAATAAAGCGATGCAAAAATACGGTCAACTTCCTCGGCGCTTTGCTCGGCCACAAAGTACATGCCCCAGTAGTACTCGCCGTCAAAGTCGTATTCGCGGAAGGTAAACGAATGACCTTCATAATAAGGAAGCTTGACATAACTGTCTTTCGGAAGGCGTCCAAAACGAACTTTCAAATACCGGCACGAAAAGATATCGTCCATACTGGTTTGCAGGCCGGTCAAGTGATACAACTGTGTTTTGGCTTGCTCATACGTTGCCAGCTTTGCGTTGATTTGCGTTTTTTCTTGGCTGCGGCGTGCCACCTCCTGCACGAATCCGTTTACAAAAACTCGCGCTTCTTCCAAATCATACGGTACGCCGTCATACTCACCGGGAACATTATCCGCACCGATGTCTTTCAGCACGCCTACGGTTTGATTCAGCAGCGGCCCATATTCATCTTCTTTCTGACCGGTTGTCGCAATGCCAAGCGCTCCCGCGTCATCCGCATCGAAAATTGACAGCCGCGCAAGCAGTTCCAGCGTCTGCTGAGGGTCACGCCCCGGGCCGTAAACGTTCATATGCGTCATTTTTACCATACCCATGCAGATTCACCTCACTTCTTCAATATTTCATAAATTCCTGCATCTGCGCAGCCGACAGTCCATAGCGCACGCCCTCGACAATGCTGACAATATTGCTTCGTTCAATGGTTGCCAAGCAGAGCAGCGCCACCAAAACCGTATCCGGCGAAGAAGAAAAATGCAAAAGGCGCGTTGCCGCTTTTTGCAGTGTGCGGTTTGCACTGACTGCATCATCAATGTCGGGCGCTGCCGTTCGTTCACCATATACTTCTTTCGCACGCGATGCGTTATAAATGCGCAAAAACTCATCCAAATCTGCCGCCTGGGCCAATCGCGCGGTTGTTTTGGGCCCCAGCGTATAGTGATACGGCAGCATTAAGCGCCGCAGCTGCTGTGGGGTGAATGCATGTGCAAAAAATGCTTTTGCACGGTACAGCATGTCAATGTTGTAAATTTCCGCTTCCATCAAAAACAGTCGCTTGGTATCTCCGGCAAAGCGGCCGGTGCGAATTTTCTTAATGGAAGTTTCGTAGTAATACGTCCAAAGAACACGCTCACATTCCAAATGGTCCAGCTTCATGCCCTCTTTGGGAATCACCGGGGCCAAAATACGCCCATACGGTGTGCCGGACACGACGGCAAGACATTGCTGAGGCGTTTCCGCCTGTGCCAATCGAATTAAGCTAAAGCTGGTTTTATCCGCTAAAAAGCCGGGAAGCTGTGTAATATAGTGGTGGTGAAAGCCCATTGCCAATAGGCGCAGCTTTTCCAAAAGCTCCTCAATTTCACACCGCATCATAAAAAAGGCAGCAAACCCTTCTTTATTGGTTACATAGTGCAGCAAAGACTCATACTTATAAAAAATATCCTTGTTCAGTGCCTGCTCCAGCTGTTCGCGGTGAACGTCGGCGCTGTTGAGCCCTGCTAAACTGTGGCGAAAATAAGGATGGTCTTTTAAGTAGGCCACTATCTCCAAAACGCTGTGCTTACGCATCAGCTCGGCATATTCTGCTTTGGTCAAACGGCGCGCCGCAATCGCTTTCGCCTTGGGCACTACCGCAAGCGCCGATAACGATTCCATCATAAGCCTTTTCCTCTTTGCTCTTATTCCGTGGTCAAAATATGCTGTGTAATTTCCTGAATCCACAGCGTCCTATTTTGCTCAAATGCGTCATCCAAAGCGCGCTTTTGCTCCAAATAACTTTTGTCGGCTGCCTGCGCCGCTTCCTGCGTTTTTTGTTCAAACTCGCGGTCGACATCCTCACGCCCTTGCTTCACACGCATTTCCTGCTTTTCCAAATAATCCTGCGCTTTTTGGCGCGCTTCGTTCAAAAGCCTCTCCTTTTCCTGCTGCGCTTGTTCAATCACCATGCGCGCTTTTCGGTCGGTCTCAATGATACGATCCACAAAGCTTTCCATCTTTTCACCTGCTTTTCGTTAAATTGCGGCTTTCCAATTACACCGCACAGAAAAACAAAAACTCCGACCTTGGACAGAACCTCCGTTGAGCTCTCACACGGGGGAAGGTTCGGCCTGATGGTCGGAGCCTTTTGATGTTTTGTTTTTCTTGTCTTTTAATGTTATACACCCATTTAACAAGAATTGCAAGTACAACTTTTGAAAAAAGCAATTCTTACAAATGTTTTTCCCTTTGATTCACAATATTGCGCGTTTCGCCCTGTAAAAACGCTTTTAAATTGCTGCAAACCTCCGCCGACAAGCGCTCCAGCGACTCTTTTGTCGCCCATGCGGCGTGCGGCGTAAAAATGGTATTGGGGGCGCGGAAAATGGGGCGGGTAATGTCAGCCGGCTCTACACAAAGAACATCTGCCGCAAAGCCGCCCAAAATTCCACTGTTCAGTGCATCACATACCGCCTGCTCGTCCACCAGAGAGCCGCGCGCCGTATTCACAAGCAGCGCCCCCGGCTTGCATTGCGACAACAAAGACTGATTGACAAAGCCCTTGGTGGTTTCCGTAGCAGGGCAATGCAGGCTGATTGCATCGGAGCGCCGGAACAGTTCTTGCATCGAAACAAACTCCACCGCCTGTTCACCATCGCGCGGCGTGCGTGTGCAGCACAATACCTTCATCCCAAATGCTGCCGCAATTGCCGCCACTTGACGGCCTATGGCGCCGTAACCAACAATGCCCAAAGTTTTGCCGTACAGTTCCCTTTGCGGAAAAATACCGTGCTGCTCGGCCGGCTGATCTTTCCAATAAGCTTTTCTCACCGCCGTATCATACCGCCCGGCACATTGACAAAGTTCCAAGAGCAGCGCCCACGTCATCTGTGCTACGCTTTGGGTGGAATACCCCGGCACATTCGCCACCGCCACGCCATGGCGAGCGCACGCGGCCGGATCTAAGCTGTCAATCCCTGTTGCGGTTAATCCCACCCATTTTAAATTGGGGCATTGTTCCAGCAACTCATCGGCAATCCAAACTTTGTTGACAATGACATACTCCGCATCGCCAATCCGTTCCAATGCTTGTTCCTGCGTCGTTCTTGGGTAGCGCTCCACCTGCGCACCAAGCTCATACAGGGGCGACCAATCCAAATCCCCCGGAGTTAACGCATAATCTTCTAATACAACAATCTTCATGCTTCCCATTCCTTTGCTTTTATTTCTTCCCCACTGCGTCGCTGCAAGCTTTTTTCATTGCTTTACTGCCTTATAGTTCCCCCTCCTGTTTCGGGGGACGACTCACAGGAGCAATGCAAATGCCTCTGCTCTTGTCTCGGTAAAATAACCCAACGCCCACACCGCCGTTTTCCAGTGCGCGAGAAAGCTCCAGCGTTTCAGATTCTCTTATTATACGACATTCTGCTGAAAAGGGAAATCGTGTTTGTGCAAAAAGGTAATGCGGGCGCAGGGACTGCAAAGGCCGCACGGCGATGAGCTGAAATCGGGATGCAAAAAATGCATGTAATAAGGGGGCTCCTGTTTTTACCGCTAAAGCTGCAATGCCTTTTCCCTCGTAACGGCGCTGCAAGAAACCGTAAAACGCCCCCGCAAACGCCCCTGCCTGCTCGGAAAAAGCCGGAGGCAGCCAAAAATATTGCGTCCCCATGCAATAGCGCTTATCCAATGTTTTTTGCGCGCCGCACAGCGCCCGAATCTGCATCACGCTTCTGTCGGGACGCGCTACCGAACAGCACAAAACCAGTTCCTCCTCACAATAAAGACCCCACCAGTCTCCCGCGTCGTCCATCTCATCTATGCTCATTTCCGTCAGCCATTCGCCATCCCTTCCCATCTGTTGGTACATTTGTCTAATCCGGTCATATTCACTGCGTACAATGCGCCGTGCCGTCAATCTTGGCTGCCACTGTTCCATACTACCGCCTCCTTCCTTCCACTATATGCACAAAACAAAACGAGCATGTGGAAACGGGGTGGATTTTTTCCTTTTTATCGTGTAAAATAAAAATGGAACTCTCAGAGCATGAGGAGTTTCACATTTTTGATTCAAACAGGTTTTTACCGTGCGGAGGTTTTTGAACGTGACCAAATATATCAATCGCATCCCCTGGCGTTCTGTGAGGAAAATCGTCATCGGTGCCATTCTTCTTTCTATTGCGGCAGTAATCAGCGTTTTTATCAAGGAGTCTCTTGATACGCTTGACCCAGAGTCCTCTTTGCCCATTTTGACCGTCCAGCAAAACGGCCAGCCGTTTACTGATGTGTACCGCGCCGGATATGTATGGAACTTTTTCACCACCGTGGAGCGCCGTGCCCCGGAAGTTACAGAGGCAGATATTCCGCTGATTCCCGTGACGGTTGCCCCGCAAGCCGTGATGACGCTGGATTTTTCTACCGAGCCCAGTTCTTTGCGCGTGTTTCGCGCCGATAATGTCCTTACTTCGGGTTACTACGAAATTGCCGATGAGGATGTTTCCTCTTTTCACGCTCCTTCCGAGCCGGGCATCTATGTATATAAGGTATTGGCTGAGTGGGGAAACCGCGGAGCAATCCAGTATTATTTTGCTTTGCAAATCCCTGCCCAATAAAAGCATAAAAAATACAGCACAGTCAATTTTCAAGCGGCTGTGCTGTATTTTTATTTACCATATTGATTGCGTACCAATAAAAATGGCTGACAACTTACTCTGTATAGTAACGGCCCATTTCATCCGCCGCCAAAATTGCCGCGCAAACGCTTTCCGGTGTGACGGCAAACGGCAAGTTACCCATGGTGTCGCCGTCGGCGCAGGCAATTTTTGCCACTTCCATCAAACGCTCCTCAGAGGCATCCTCCACGCCAAGGTCAGCCAGCGTGGTCGGCAAACCAACCTCCGTGCAGAACTGAAGCACTTCTTCCAACTCCTCCAGCGGAGCGTTCTCAAGCACCAGTTGAACCAGTGTACCAAAAGCCACCTTTTCACCATGATAGAACGCGTGCGTTTCGGGCAACGCGGTCAAGCCGTTGTGAATCGCGTGTGCGCCTGCCAAGCCGCCGGACTCAAAACCAACGCCGGACAGATAGGTATTCGCCTCTACCACGTCTTCTACAGCTTTTGTGCAAGCGTGACGCTCTACGGCCAGCTTTGCTTTCAAGCCATCGGATAAGAGCGTCTCATAACAAAGCTCTGCCAAAGCCATTGCGGCACGGGTGGTTTTTCCGCCAACACAGTTTGTGGCGCCGGAAGCTTCACAAGCACGCGCCTCAAAATAAGTGGCCAGCGCGTCACCCATACCGGATACCAGCAAACGAGCCGGCGCCTTTGCTACAACGTCCGTATCCACCAATACGACATTGGGATTGCTCGGCAGGAACAAATAGCTGTCAAACACACCTTCGTCCGAATAAATCACGCTCAGCGCGCTGCACGGCGCATCCGTCGAGGCAATCGTGGGAACGATCGCTACAGGAACACCTGCATAAAATGCCGCGGCTTTTGCTGTATCGTGAATTTTGCCGCCGCCAATGCCGACAATCATATCGCAGCCGGAAGCCTTGAATGCATTGCCAACGCGGTCGATTTCGCTGCGGCTGCACTCACCGTTAAAGCTCTCGTAAACCACTTTTGCGTCTGTTCCTTCAAAGCTCTTATCAATCGCCGGCGCTACGCGCTTCTTTCCAGATTCACTCACCAAAACAAAAATGTTTTTTCCGAATTTCTCCGTGTGCTGTCTCAGGTTCGCTAATTCTCCACGCCCCTGAATGTAACGCGACGGACTTGCAATAATTTGTGCCATTGGTATTCCTCTCCTCCCAACAATCCATAATAAATTCATAGCTTTTGGTATAAAATATTATTAAGTCACTTTTTTCGGTACATAAGCAAAAAGCTTTTGCCATCTATGCACAATTTTATAGTGTGGATTTGCCTCTAAAATCAAATTAGAAAGAACCTCTTTATCATCCGGTAAATGGTATGTGCACAAAGCCAAGACGGGCTGATGTTGTTTCAAAATATTTTTGGCGCCTTTCAGCAGAAGTCTCTCTGCACCTTCAATATCCGCCTTAATAAAATCAACTTTGTCCAGATGGTGAGTTTCAACAAATTGATCTAAAGAAGTTAATTTAACTTTGATATCACTCGTTGATTCCGCTCGCTTTAACAAAGAGCTTCCGCCACTGCTATACTCATCGACGTGAAAAACCGCTTCACCCTCAGCGTCAGAAACTGCCATCAGCACAGGATGGATTTTCTCTCCATTTAAAGCGCTCTGCTGCTTGATCAAATCATTCAGCGCAGGTGTTGGCTCAAAAGCATAGCTTTGACATCCTTTTGATGCAGCATATACAGAAAAAACACCAAAGTTAGACCCGCAATCAAAGACAATATCACCTTCTTTTAAGCGTACTTCACCATATTCATAAGGTCCTTCTGCAATTAAGGTTTCATCATTAAAAATATCCGGAAATACAAAATCACCCAACTGCCCCAGCATATTGACACCATTCGGGATATCCGTTCTCCTGAGTAAGTTTACTAATTTTAAATTTCCAATTTGTAAAATCTCCTGTGTCGTGTCGATGTTCTTATCTTTAAAATATTTTTCAAAATATCGTTTGGTAATCGCATCATTTAAAGCGGTTGTTAACGGCAACAAGTTGCTAAACCCAAAGCTTTGACAAATCTCCTTAATTTCATGATGATGCTGCTCTGATGTAGCAATCAAAATTAAGGTGTTTTTATCAATTTCATCTTGTGTCCACTCACTGATAGAACGGATAGGAACGGAAAAATGATCCCATTCCTCAACATGAAACGAATCTAAATCTGTTAAAGCAATTCCTTTACACTCATAATCTTCTTGATTTAACAAGTAAGGAAACGCCATTCTTGCCACTGCTCCGGCGCCGTAGATCAAAAAAGGCTGCTTTAAAATTCTTTCTATTTCCTGCATAGTTTAACCCCCATTTATACAAATGTACGCTACATTGAACTGGTCGCCCTCGGGAAATATATTAAAGACCCCAAGCGCCTAATTGTTGTAATATCTTTTTTCGCCCCTCTTTTGAAATTGCATCATTTACTGTAACAGCTGTTTCAAAATCCTTGTTAGGCAACAGTCTTCCCATATCATAGATTGGAACATCATGCAAATTGAAAAATTGTTGAAGCTTTGCAAAATTTTCACCAACAAGAGCTTTTGCATGAGATCCGAAATATTCTTCCACCAATTCGTAATTATACGGCGTAATAAACATTCGGCACTTGATTCCATATTGACAGCTAAGATCTACAATGCTTTTGAGATAATCAAAAGACTCTGTTTCTGTGTTAACAGAGTACAGCAAGCTCTTTTTCAAATACCCCCGGTGTACGCTTTCAGGTGATGGGCGTTCGCCATCGAATACACGAAGCGGTGAATGCTCAAGCTCCATTTTATAATCAACTGCTCTTAGGGAGGCTTGTGTAAGATAGCAATCTAAAGTGTCATCACTCACACCGCTTTTATTCTTTAAGGCTTCTAACAAATCGACATGCTGGCTTCTAGGCAGCTTGTGAACATATTCCGTCAGTAAATCCCAACTGATAAAAATCCATACCTGCTCAGGAACTTGTCCGCACAAAAGCTGCAAACGATACAGATGATAATAACCGCCAATGGATATGCTATTCATGCTTAAAACTTTCATGGTAGAGCCGTAACGCAATCGAAGATCCTCTTTTAAGTCATTGTCATGTTCTTCGCATAATAAAATTTCATTGAACAAACTTCCGCCTATCAGCAAAATCTTTTTGTCATACTGCGAAAAAAAGGTATCTTGAAAATTTTGTTTTTCTGTTGAGCGAATCACAGAAAAATGTCGTTGCTCTACCATGCCGTGCTTTTCCAGTATCTTTTGAACATCTTCGCTATACTCTAGAGGAATTAAAACATATAAATCCTCTGGCGACGTTTTCCAAAGTTCTTCCGGGGACTGAATCATATGTCCACAAATATTCATTCCCCATTTTCTGGAATCGCCGTCAATATAGGAAAAACTGTTGTGATTGTTTTTCTCTAAAAGCAATCCTAAAAGAGTACCACGCACACCAGCTCCCCACACAAAAAGTTTTTTTCGCCCCCATAGAGCTTGTTGTGTGTCACGCAGCTGTTGTTCAAAGCTTGCAACCGTTTCTTTATGCGCGCTTTTCAATGGCCAATCATTCATCCGTCTTCCTCCAAATTTATGGCATCGAAAATTGCTCGAACGGTCTCTGTGCGTCCCGATGCTCTGATCCCTTCGCTGGTATTCGTAATGCTGATAAAATCTTTTTCCTGTAGGAGAAAACTTAGATCAATCGTTTTCACACACGGCTTTTTCAAATGGTCATTTAGATGGGATAAGATCGCACCATACTTTTCAGTAAATTGTGCCCCAAAGTATCTCTTTGCCAAAATGTAATTGATTGGCATAAGAACAAACATGAGCTTAATGTGTTGTTCAGCGCATATTTGCAGTATTCTCTCAAGATAAACGACACTTTCACTGTATTCGTCCCATGTATACATATAATTTAATTTTGTATAAACCTTTTTGGCTAGCTCGATTTGAACTTCACTGGCAGAATCATTTCGAATGTTTGCAACACCCTCAAACGCCAATGTACTCGAGCGTTTTTCCGTTTCCTGCAAAAACTGCCGCTGTTCCTCTTCCAAGGTGCCTTCTCTACCCAAAACCAACTTCATTAAATTTGCATGTTGATTTCCTTTTAAAAGGTGGACTCTTGGGGCAAATGTGCTCAAGTCGATCAAAAACATCACTGTTTTTAAATTTTTCATTTTAGCGGAAAGTACAGCCAACAAATTATAATAAGCGCGCATATATAACCCATTAAGGCTCACAATTTTGGTGGAACAGTTTAAGTTCAAGTTGTCCCCGATCGATCCATCTTCTGCATCTTCAATCGAAACATTTTCCGAAATGCAGTCGGCAAACACTAAACACTCTGCATCGGTATTTTCAGTAAAGTTCAAAACAAAATTTTTCTGCACCTCATCATCCAAGTTGCACCAATCACAGCCGTTTTTATAACCCATATTTTCAATTTGCAGCGCACAGTCAGGAGCTTCTTCAATAGCCAAAAAAATAAAAAATTCAGAGTGTTTGTTTTCTAATTCTTGCGGTGACAAAATTTTTATTTCCATTTTTGTCTTTCCCCATTTTTGTGGGTCATTATCACAAAAGAAAAACTCCTTGTCACAAAATTTTTTAAGAACCATTGAAAACTGTATTCCCAAAACACCCGCTCCCCATATTACGATGGTGCGACTCGAAAGAGCGGCCTTGTGTGATAAAATCATTTTCTCAAAAATGTCATACTTCTTTTTTGAGATACATCCCCAAACTTTATGTTGCATCGATAAGTATTTCTCCTATTCTGACTAAAATGATCTACCAGCTTGAGCTAGCACTCTTATAAAAATCGAATTTATCATCAGTTTTATAAGAATGCCTATTCGCTTTATTAGCGCAATACAGCACAAGTCGCAACTTGCGATTGCTAATCCTATTGCTAGCGCCACAATCGCCTATAATATTTTTCCAGAAGTGTGCTTCTATGCAGAGTTAACATTACTTTTGGTTGTATTTTGCAAAAAATTTTCAGTGCACGCCGTCACTTCAAACTGCGCAGCAATGGCTTAAACATACTTCCTTCAGAATCCGCAAGAGAGGCCACAAATTTTTGCTTTGCTGGCCTTTACTTCTTATGAAAGACTTTGTAAGTCTCAATACTTGAAACACCGCAATAAGATTTCGGCTATGCCTCTCAAACAAGCTTAATAAATACTGTTCAAGGTCTCATTAATTTTTTCTACACAAGAGAAATTTTCAGGTACAATCAAATCCTCCGATATTTTCTTGTCCGTCATTTCTTCCAACTGTGTAACCATAAATACAAGAGTCAGAGAATCTACAATACCAGACTCAATCAGCTCCGTTGTATCTTCAATTTCTTCATAAGGATTTGCTTCATGTAAAATGCTATAAATTATCTCTTTATAATCATTCATCGAACAGCCCTCTTATCCGAAATTGCATATAGTACAGTTTTGCTATCATGGAAAATATTCTTCTGTCTCATATAAAAGCGATACCCTAAATTCAGCCGATTTAAAAACTCGATTTCTCCTAACAGGTAATCCGGACGCACGCCGTACTCCATTACAATATCCGGTACACATCGCTTTAAGGTCTTCTCACACCCCTGCAGAATCGGCAAGTCCGCTGCCAGAGCATTTACCTTGATTAGAGTGGGATTTTCATCTTCCAGCAAATTGTCCAGACAATCTGTGATGACCTCTTTTGCCCCCACGTTCAAGCTTTGATCATTGCAAGTCTGCATGGTTGAATTATCTGCAATGTCTTCTACTTTACGAAAAAGATTGGGACTTCCAAAATACAACTCGGAATTATCCACTACAGTATAAAACTGCTTCTTCGCTCTTTCAGACCAAAGCCCTACATTTACCAGTCGTGTTCGTTCAACCACACCATACTTCACAAAATTTTTCAGTGCCTGAAAGTTTGACTCGTCCGGTTCAAATGCAATCGCTTTTTCATATTCCCCACCGGAGTATGCGATAAACCGACATAATGTATCTCCAGTGTAAGCTCCTGCGTCTACGTAAACCTCTTGCGGATGCACTTGTCCCAAAATCTTTTTATCAAAAAATGTCTCTCCGTCCATCAGTTCATACAAAGGCAGCAAATTTCCTGTTATTTTAGAGTTTAAGTTGTGAACGTAGATCGTTTTTGATAAATCATCTTCCAACAAATCATAAACTGCTGCATATCGATCGAAATCTTGCTTTATTTCATTGGTGTTCAAAAGGCAGCTATCCACCTTGAATAAGTTACTTACGTGAATCATGGGTGCTTTTTCCCCTTTTTCACGCAGTTCTTCAATAATTTGAACAGCCGTATTGATGGTGGTGCAGATGAGAATGCAGTAGTTGGAAAGTGTTTTTTTCATTTCTTCATAAGAGGAAATTCGATATTTTCCAAGAAACTCTTTCCCCCACAAAGCTTGATTTCCGTCACATATTGCATCCGGACAAATTCCCTTTTGCTCCAAAAGCTTTACTGTTTCTCTGGCCTTGTTGCCTGCTCCGTAAACAACAATATTATCATGCTGTTTTATTTTCTGAAAATATTGTTCAGAATCAATCAGTTGCTGAAAATCCACTTCAGATCCACTCCTTTTTTAATGCCACCCGATCAATTTTTCCATTTCCCGTCATGGGAAACCGTTCCAACAGATGAATTTTTCCCGGAAGCATATATTTTGGAACTATATTTTTCATTGTTTGATAAACAATTTTATCTGTGACGCCTTCTCTTACATTGACAAACAAGACAATCACCTTATTTTGTTCATCATAAAGCGCACAGCTCTGAAGAATACCGTCTATCGAACTTGCAGCTGTTTCGATTTCCCCTAGTTCGATACGATGCCCCTGATGCTTGATTTGGAAATCCTTTCGGCAAATATACAAAATTTCACCATATTCGTTATATTTGACGAGGTCTCCTGTTCTATAAATAAAATCTCTGTACTTATCATTCAATGGATTCTGGACAAAAGCCGCATTTGTCTTTTCCCAGTCACCATAATATCCCATAGAAATACAAGTACCTCGAACGCATAATTCACCAATACTAACAGTGTCTGTTACCAAATTATCATCGTTATCCAATACAAGTACCTGCGTATTGCGGCAAGGTTTTCCGATCGGAAGCATTTCATCGTCCGAAAAATTGCGATCTACAATATAATATGTACATACATCTGTTATTTCTGTCGGCCCATATAAATTTGCATACAACAAATTAGGGTAATGTTTACGCCAAATATTCAGCTGCTTATTTGGCATGACCTCACCACAAAACAGCACTTTTTGCAGAGAGGGCAAAGAAACTTGTGATAGCGCGTCTGAATTTGCGACATGAATGAGTGCAGAAGGAACCCAGAAAATCGTGTTGATCTGTTTCTGTTGGAGATACTCTAACAGCCTTTTCGGAAAAGCAAACACATTTTCAGGGATAATCACCAAGGTCGATCCGTTCTTCATCGTGGAATAGATATCTAATATAGAGTTGTCAAAAAAGAAGGGCGCCTGGTTGCCAAAAACTGTTTCTTCATTAAAACCAAACGTTTCAGATAACCACTCCGTATAATCAATCACACTTTTATGACTGATTACAACACCCTTGGGCTGGCCTGTTGAGCCAGACGTAAATAGGACATACAGCGGATCTGCATCTAAAACCTCCTGATAAGGCTCTTGCAAATCAACGCAGCACTCCTTCGTTAATGCTTCTTCAAAGTACAGCATTTTGTAATCTCCGCTCAATGCTGCAGCATCGTTCTGTGCAAAATAAAATACCGCTTCAGGCTCCAGAGCATCTAAAATTTTTAAGCATCGATCCTTTGGGGATTTTACATCGAGAGGACAGTAAAAATTGCCGCTGTAAACAATCCCTAAAAAAGCACAAAGGGCATAAACACTCTTTTCCATGTAAACAGCAATCGGACGATTTTTAATCGTTCCACATTGCTCTGTAATGTACTGGGCAATTTTTTTTGCATTTTCCAGCACTTGTGAAAAAGTGAGCTCTGCCTTCTCATCAACAAGCGCAACTTTATCAGGATATTTTCGAGCCGAAAATTCCAAATATTCTATCACATTTTTAATCATGGCATTTCTCCTGCTCACTCACTGCTTGCGCGAGGCGCTCTGCGATCCGTTTACGAGCGTCAAATTTCACAATTTCATCTACTGTATTACGCTGAGCAAACTCTTCCCGACTTGCAATATCGCTAAAATCCAAAACCGGTACCTCTGAGCCAATAAACTCCCGCAAAGAAGCAACATTGGCATCATACTTTTCACGAAAAGCACTTCCTAACAACTCTTGTGCATATTCTGAGTTCACAGGGGGAATAAAGAACAGCAAGTTAATTTTGTTCTCCTTACACAAGTGAATGATCTTTTTCATGTATACCATCGGCTCAATTTCATAGTTGAGCTCGTACATATAGCTAATTCTAAATACTAGCCTATCATTTTTCTCCTGTGAAATACTGCTCATATTCTCTTTAGAGGAGGTAAAGCAATCCATGGTAAAATTATCAAACCTAGCCTGTGTCACCTCGGCATATTCTTCTAACTCCGCATCTTGGTGATTTACTACTCCACACAGCTCTCGAATTAAAGGTGCATTCTGCGAACGAGGCAACATATGTTGTTTTCCGGTCAGCGCATCAAAATTCGCCATAACCACAACATTTTTTGGTTTTTGCATGAAGTTCATGTACGCATGCAAGATATGATAATAGCCACGCATCCCCATTGCATGCGCCGCCAATGCTTTGGTGCAATCCTCCCCCATACTCAAGCGAATCAACTCAGATAAACTTCTGTGATCTGTATCTTCGTTAGCAATATCTGTTAAACCGCAATCGCCTAAAACAAAATGCAGTGTAGGCCTTTGAGCAGAAAATTCTTCAACAAAATTTTTATAAAGACTGCTTTCTAAATAGAAAAAATTTTGATTTTCCACAAAACCGCTCTTTACAAGCTGTTCCTTAACAGTGGTAGCATTCTCAATAGAAACAACAACCACTACCTCTTCTTTTTTTTGAACTACTTCTTCATAAGAAACAATGGGACACTTGTATACAGTGCCGCCTACTTTCACCGGGTTGTTATCTGTAAACAAAATATCATTGTAGCCAAAATCCTGCAAAAAATTGAGAAACAAAGTTCCTCGTATTCCTGCGCCAAAAATGACAATCTGTTTTTCTTCTAATAGGCTGCCGTATTCTTCCACCCATTTTTTGACTACGTCATAATCATATTTTGCAAAAGTGGTAACTGGCCAAGCAAAGTTTTGCTTTTCATTCATTTTTTGACTACCTTTCCATTGCTTAATTTTGCACTTGAAACCATATGAAAGCCATAAATTCTATAATTTTCTTTCCCCTGCTAAAAAATATTATCAATTTGTAGCCACTTAATCTTTACAAAGACTTTAGCCTATCCAATATTTCATAGCGATAGTCGTCAATCATATCCTCTTTTGAAAAAATAGAATTTTGCAAAATGTAACAATCTTTACACCAGTCCGGTTGGATATCCTGACACTGCTCCATCAACAACTTTTTCCTTTGCTCACTAGTCCAAATATCTAATAATGTTGTCTTTTGTATATTGCCAAGATTAAATGGTGTTAAGAGTTGCGTACACGGGTACACATCTCCTATAGGTGAAACTACGATTGTATGAAAAATTAAAGGACAGCATTGCTGAGCCAAAAAAAACTCACCATATTTATTCTGCATTTCAGCATTCTTTAAATGCAAATTTTTCCAAATCGGAACTATTTTTTCTACATATACGCTATCTGCAATGGGAGAAAAGGTCTGATAAAACTCTTGTTCCTGTCCATCCAACGCAATATCAGCAACTTTTATACATAATTTTGTATTAGTTTTCTTTCTGTAAAAAATTCTGAGCTTTTCGATAAAGTTTTCAAAATCTATTTTCGCGTGACACACCTCACTGTACTTCTGTGCCGACATTCCCTGCAAGGAAACAACAACTTTATCAATCCTAGCGTCAACCAATCTATCAATTAAGCTTTCTGTCAAAAGCGAGGCATTGGTGTGAATAGAAACTCTTTCACAAATATCATTTTGTTTCAAATATTTTACCATTTCCGGCAAATTAGGATTGCAAAGAGGCTCGCCATGGTTTGACAAGGAAACATGTTTCACCTTTTGTGGAAATTTTTTCATTTGATGTGCTATCTCTTGAAAAACGCTCCACTCCATCAACAAGGGTTGTTTTGCATAACCCCAGTTTTCTTTATTTTTGTCAGAGCGAAAACAGTAGCTGCACTCAAAATTACAACATTCACTGCTATCTACAATCACTGTGAAAGGTGTGCTTAATGGTAGAATTTTTCCTAGCAATTGGCGATTCGTATCATATGATGGTTTAATATTTTCGAATTCCACCTAAATCACTCCTACCTCTAATAAAAATTGCTTTACATTATCGATGTCAGAAACCTGCATGTTGATCAGTTCTTGTGCGACTCTCAGCGCTTCAGTTTTATTGCTATTTTGCAAATAAAAATATCCCAATTGTACCTTACCAAAAACATAAGCAGGCTCATATTGAAGTAAAGCACTCACCCTCAAGTAAAGCAATAGGAACTGATCTTTTTTATGTTTTACGGCGTTATCCATATTTTTCAAGATCATGTA